>CAZHXL010000059.1:0-10351 GCA_964536575.1 uncultured Clostridia bacterium
TCTCATCAGATCTGCTCTAGCATAACGCAGTGACAACCGTCCCTGAAACTCTCCTATACGATAATAAGATTTGGTAGGATTTTGTTTTAGGTATTGCAAAGCTTCTCGTTCAAAATCGTCTTTTGGGCCTCCCTCAGCCTTTCGCCAGGGAAAAGGAAAATCACTGTAAAGACGTGTTGAACTTCCATCACCGCGCTCACCAACACGCTTACCTACTAGCATACTAAATGTTGCAGGAAGAGGAATAGCCCCTTCTTTTGTTGAATAATCATGCGAGACTTCAGTCCCACCAACTTGTGCGCGAACAACAACTTCAGATGTGTAGGCACCGCGAACTTCCTGTAACATATCGCAATAAAGAGACGTACCTTGCAAAGCCATTGTTTCGATAAGATTGGACTGTAACCTAGATATATACAAAAATATACCTACCAGTGCCACTACGATTGATACTACTAACAACAACATGGTTCGGTCTTTAAATACATTCATCTTAGCCTCCTATGGTCGTGTTATAAAAAAGTTGGTAACATTATATAAGCTATTGTTTTCAAATCGCTTAGTTACTTTCATTAAATCTTTTGGAACACAATTATCTTATTTTTAGTTAGCTTCAGTTGAATAAGTAGGTAGTAAATAGTAATAATATCAAAAACTGTAAAGAAATGTCTTATGATGGTATACTAGCATCTTTTTTAGACAAATAAAGAAAAAATTATTGTGGCTCAGTTTTGTTTAATTGTCTGTAATCCAGCAACTCTTGTAAATAAAGATGTTAGAGGTATATAGTAACGATATCTTTTTATTATTTACGTGATTCTACTCTAAATTTATTATTAAACTTAGTACTGATATGCCAAGCTAAAAATTGTAACGTCGCTAACGCAACTTAAGAGTAAGGTTATTTTTTTCTTATATTTACACCTTAAGTTGACACTAATAACACAAGTTCGCCCTTCTCAAATAAAACATTATGCTATTTTACTGGTACTAACAAAATAGTCCCTAATAAAATCACAATAAACCCTAAAACGTCCAATAAAATACCGTATTTCACCATGCTAGAAATAGGAACATAACCTGAGCTATAAACTATTGCATTAGTTGGGGTTGAAATAGGTAACATAAACCCTAAGGAAGAAGCCATAGTAGCAGCAATAGCAGATTGTAAGCCGCCTGCACCAGCAATGGCGATTACTACGGGCACAACCATATTAGCAGAAGAAACATTAGAGGTAAGCTCAGAAACCATAACTGCAATAATGGATGTAGTAGCAATCAACCCTGTACCACTAGTAGGAATAAAATTACTTAAAGTTACTCCAATAGTTTCTGCCAATTTGGTAGAAAAGGCTAATTGCCCCAACAATATACCACCACCATAAAGTGCCATAACAGCCCAATCAATTTCTAGAGCTTGTTTAACACTAATAGTAAATTCTTGTTTCTTCCAGTTTATAGGAAGTAAAAACAATAGACACGCGCCAACCAAAGCAGCGACACTTTCAGGAACATGTTTGGAAAAGTTAGTTGTTATAGGGTGGGAATCACCTAAGACAATTGCTAAGACTCCTGGTGTAATCCAAAGTGAAACCATTACACCAAAAGCAATCATTACATTAATTTCGCCTCTAGAAAGCTTTCCTAGCTTCTCTTTTTCTGCTAAAAACAAAGTTCTTACCCCTGATAGCTTTTTTATTGAGGGTGAACACAGTAAATTCAAGTAAAGAAATAACAATAGGTACATAAAAATCACAATAGGAAGAGCAAAGCTCATCCATTCAAAAAAAGTTATTTTACGAAGTAATTGTTTTTCAATAAAACCTAGTCCAATTAAGTTTGTAGGTGTACCAACAGGTGTTGCAAGCCCTCCTACAGAAGCGGCAAAAGCACAAATTAGCATAATGGCACAAGGATAAGCCTGACCAATAGCATCACCTTTAATGGATCTAAGTGTACGAATAATTGCTATTCCAATAGGAAACATCATAGCAGCCGTAGCAGTGTTAGAAATCCACATAGAGATTAGACAACAAACCCCACCATAAGCGAACAAAATTCTGCTAGGACTCTCTCCAATCAAAGGATTAGTTAAGACTAGATAGGCAAAACGTCTATCTAAGCCATATAAACAAATTGCTTTAGTAGTAATAAAGGCACCCAAAAACAAAAACATTATTGGATCGGCAAATGCAGCAAATGCTTGATTTGCTGGTGCTATACCTAAAATAATGACTAAGGTAGGTGCAAGCAGTCCTGTAACAGCTAGAGGTAGGGCTTCAGTAATCCATAACACACCAACTAATCCCATTACCGCCGCAAGCTTATGAGCCGCAGGACTAAGACTAGGGATAGGAATAAAGAGTAAAGCAAAAAATAAGAGTGGAGCAATAACCCACCCTACTAGTTTACGTGCTTGTTCAAATCGTTCTTCTACTTGGGTAAGAGCTTCTTTTGGGAGTTTGATATCTTTATCTTCTTGGTATAATTGTGACATATTGATTTTATTATTAGTTTTATAAATCCTTTGAAAAGTTAACTAATTATTTGGCCATAAAACTTTAACTAGCTATAATAAACAGGTTTCTTAAAATCTTTGGAGGCAAAAAAATATAATGAATCAATTAGCTAAAGCATTACTTTTAGCAGCAGGAGGAGTGCTAGCTTATAGTCTAGTAAAAAAATACTCTATCCCTAGTCTACCAGACTACTATCATGGCAAAACAGCAATTGTAACAGGCGGAGCAAGTGGTATTGGTAAAGCAATTGTGGAAAAACTAGTTGGACTAGGAGCTAAAGTTTTAGCTGTAGATTACAATGAGCAAGCCTTAGCACAACTACAAGAAGAGATCCCTTCTATAAAAATTTTGCCAATTGATTTAGTTTCAGATGAAGCCCCTCAAAAAATACTCGACAAAGCTTGTAATATTTTTGATTCTGTCGATATGTTATTTAATAATGCAGGAATTATAGTACTAGGCCCATTTTGGGAGATGTCTACATCTCAGATCGAACGATTAATAGCAGTTAACTTAGTTGCTCAAATTCGTATGACTCATACTTTTTTACCTTATTTCCTAGATAAGCATTCAGGAGTAATTGCTTATACAGGATCATTAAGTGCGCATGTTTATTCTCCTTCTCATAGCGTCTATACAGGGACAAAAGGAGGGCTAAACAATTTTGTTGCTGCGCTTAGAAGAGAACTCCCAAATAATAGTGGGGTACAATTAACAATAATTCATCCTAATGTAACGGCTACTAACCTTTCAGATGAACAGCTTTTTAATATGATCAAAAATTTTATTAGCCTAGAATCTTCTGAAGAAGTAGCTCTAGCTTTCTTAATAGGTATTGCGCGTAGAGAAAAAGAGGTTTTTGTGCGTATTCGCGACGAAGCCTATAAATGGGCTGAACGCCTAGCCCCAGAGTACGTAGACAACCAATTTAGTAAACTCTTAGCAATAGATCCAACAAGACATCTTAGGCTAGCCCCTGTAGATAAAACAAATACTGACTAATAAATATTGGTGGGAATATGTTAGAAGATATAAAAATTGGGACAACTTTTGGACGTTATAAGCTTTTGTCTGAAATAGGACGCGGTGGAATGGCAATTGTTTACCAAGCACTAGATACAGTGCTTGGTCGTGAAATAGCAGTAAAAATTCTACACCCAGACAAAAGTTCTAGTAGTGAAATAGATAGATTAGTACTACAAGAAGTTTTCACTACATCTGGGCTAAATCACCCTAATATTGTTACTATTTATGATGTTGGCCAACAAGAGAAGTATTATTACATTGCAATGGAGTTAATCACTGGCCAAACACTACGCGATAAGCTTAGTAATGGCCCATTACCGCCTAGTAAAGCCATAGAAATTGCTATTCAAACGGCTGAAGGTTTAGGAGCGGCTCATGCTCTAGGAATTATCCATAGGGATGTTAAACCAGAAAACCTAATTATTCGCTCAGATGGATATGTAAAAATTCTAGATTTTGGGCTAGCTAAAATTTGCCCTGGGAGTGTAATTGATGAAGCAAAAAGCACACTTGGACAAGTTGGACAGCTTAATGGCCAAAGAATAATGCAAGGAACAATTGGTTATATGTCTCCTGAACAAGTACGAAGCGAAGATGTTGATGTACGTAGCGATCTATTTTCTTTAGGAATAGTTATTTATGAAATGCTTACAGGCCAGCTACCTTTTAGTGCCCAAAGTGTAGCAGATAAAATGCTTGCTATTTTGCGTCTAGAAGTTGTACCACCAAGTCATGTTTTGGCCTCCTTATCCTCAGAATTTGATAGTTTTATGGCTAAAGCACTAGCTAAACGCAAAGAGGATCGTTTTCAAAACGCCCTTGCTTTAGTAAGAGCATTAAGATTAATTGAGCCTGGTAAAAATACATCTACTATTACTACTTGGTCACTACTTAAACCTAGTGGGCAAAATGCTCAAACTGTTGCTGAAGCAATAGAAAACCTAGAGCAAGACTTTGCGTCTAAACAAGGCTTTGTTGGTCGCACTAAAGAGCTTAAATTATTAGAGTCAAGTTTTAAGTCAGTACTAGAAAATCAATCTCAAATGGTGTTAGTTGTTGGCGAGGCTGGTCAAGGAAAAAGCATATTATTAAGTCAATTTCGTGAAAGATTCAAAAACCAAGCTAAGTTTCTATCTGGTCGGTTTTATGAAAATATTTGCGGCCTACCATTTGTAACATTTCTTGATGCCCTAAGTGATTTTTGGAGTGATAATCTACTAGACTTACCTAGTAATGTATTAGGTAATATTTTTGAAGAGCGTACTCAAGAAATTGAAGAAGCGTTAAAAAAACGTGACACTGTTCGTGCCTCTCATGTTTTGCTACAAATGCAAGGTGGTACAGAACAAGCTGTACGAAGCTTTGAAGCAATTAGACGATGCCTAAAAGAACTATCTAAGCATAAGCCAATAGTATTTTTTCTAGACAACCTTCAATGGGCAGATGATGCGAGTCTACTTGCATTTATTTACCTAGTAAAAACTTTAAGCAATGTACCAATTTTACTAATGGCAACCCTACGAACAGAACAGCTAACACAAGGCAGCACGCTAAAAAGCTGGACAGAACAAATAAGTCATAGAGAAAATGCAACCCTATGTAATTTGTCTTCCTTTAGCTTTAGTGAAGTAGAACAAATGTTAAATCAAATGTGTCCTGGTATTGATCAAAATGATGGTTTATTTAGCATTCTTTATAAGGAAACTGATGGAAACCCTTATTTTGTCAAAGAAATGATAATGCTTTGGTTAGAAAACGGCACACTACGTAAGCATGATGGTAAGTGGGTAGTCTCAAATTTAGAAAACATTGCTCTACCTACATCAATTGCTGATTTAATAGAAATGCGGCTAAATCATCTAGACAAACCTATTGCAGACGTACTAACACAAGCCGCAGTAATAGGAGACGAATTTAGTTTTACTTTTCTCCAAGCTGTTACACAACTAGACGAAGAAGAACTTATTTACATTTTAGAAACTGCAATTAAACGTAACTTAATAGATGAAATAGGACACAAGTCCGAAGATCAGTATGTTTTCCACCACAATCTTATTCAACAAGCACTCTACCAAGGACTAAGTAAACGTAGAAAACGACAATTACACCAGAAAGTAGCCGAAGCCCTACAAAAATGTTTTGCTAGTATGATAGAAAAAGTTACACCCCAAATCGCCTATCATTACTACCATGCTTCTATGCCAGAAAAAGCCTTTGAATACTCTGTGCGAGCTTCAGAACAAGAAAGACGTGCAGGTTCAGCAAGCGAACAATCTCGTTACCTAGAATGGGCTAAAAATGCTTTGGCAGAAATGGCTACAGACCTACACGACAAAAGGTTTTTAAGGCTTATGGCAACCTATCGTTTAGGGCTTGGCTCACTGGCTTCACTAAAAGGTAAATCAGATGTAGCACTAAGCCACTTAGAAGAAGCCTTGATGATTAGCCAAAAGGCTACGGATGAACAACTACATGGCGCGATATTAAATGCAATGGGCATGTTACAGTTACTACTTACAGATTACCAATCTGCGCAAAAATATTTTAGTGAAGCTATTTCACTATTTGAGCGTGTTGGTGATAGTGCGCAACGTTTAGAAGCATTGTCTGGTTTTGCACTTTCAAAATCATTTGAAGTAAAAGAATTAGAACGTGCTGCTCGTTGGTTATTAGCAGTAGCAGGGAAATCCTCACAAGCAAAAGGTTTTGCTTATACAGCACTAGCACTCTCAGACATTCAAGTTGGTTTATTAGGACAAGCAGTTAAACACTATAACAAGTCTTTACAACATTTAGAGACTGCTGGAGAAACGTCTCAACATACCCGAACACTCTGTTTATTAGGAGCCGCTTATACAGAGCGTCGCCAATTTGACTTAGCAGAAGACTGTTGCCAAAGAGGGCTAGAACAATCAGCAAACATTAATGTATTTGCTGAGCTTGTTGCTCGTACTACTATGGTACCTATCCTTCTACATCGAGATGAAACAGATAAGGCAGAAGAGACTATCCGCTATGTTCTACACCTAAGCCAAAAGGCTAGTAATCGATTACATATTGGCCGAGCATATGCTCAACTTGCAGATGTAGATTATCACTGCGGAAGATTAAAAGAAGCTATTGGTAATTACCAGCAAGCAATTGAGCTTTTTACTTTACTAAAATATCCCTATCGTTTAGCTGAGACACTTGCTAAACTTAGCATTTGTTACTTAAAAAACAAACAAATAGACAAAGCCTTGGAGGTTTGCCGACAAGCAAGAACCATTTCCCGAGAAAATCAATTCCGCTATAGTTTAATTATTGCATCTGAAGTAATGGCACGTTGTTTTGTTAATCAAAATAGACTTGCAGAAGCAAAAACTTATCTACGCGAAGCAAAACATGCATTAGAGGAAATGAAAGCAAATTTACCAGAAGAAGCTATACCTAATTTTTTGTCTGATAAGACTGAGCTTCTAAATTTATGCCAAAAGCATATTGGTCATTAAAACCTAGACTTCTTGTAAAAGCAAAGCGTTAAGGGACTAAGTATTACTGTGTCTTATCCCCAATGGGCAAGGAAAAATAACCAGGCATCAAGAGCAAAGCGCGACCCCAGCTTTCATTCCAAAACGTTTTTACCTTTAAAGGAAGACATCTATGTCCACGTTACTAGAAACTTTAAGTAGTTATGTACCATCTTTAGTGATCTATCAAGCTACAAAAGACCCTGACTATTTTACTAAACCAACCAACCAAGAACTTACTTGTGTAGTACTATTTGCAGACATTTCAGGTTTTACAGCACTCACAGAACGTTTAGCCACACTAGGGCCAGCAGGTACAGAAGAATTAACACACTTACTAAACAACTATTTAGGTCAACTAATAGATTTAATTTCCCTCTATGGTGGAGATATTGTTGAATTTGCTGGTGATGCCTTGCTTGCTATCTGGTCAACAGAATTATTAGCAAGAGATTTAGAAGTCTTAACCCAAAAGGTTGCACAATGCTGTTTAACAATCCAAGAACGCTTACATAATTACGCAGTAGCAAGTGATGTTAATCTTTCTATGAAGCTAGCAATTGGAACAGGTAAGGTTTTAATTCAAACCCTAGGAGGGGTTTTTGGACGTTGGGAATTTTTAGTCGCTGGAAGTCCCATTACTCAAATAGGAATATCTAATAAATATGCCAAGCCAGGACAAATATTAATCTCACCAGAAGCTTGGGCTTTAATAAAACAAAAATGTGAAGTAACCATACATCAACACGAAGAGCAAGCTATTCAACTAGTTAAAATGCTTAAACCGCAATTACTTACCCCCACCAGTAAAGTCAAGGTTACTGCCTTAACTACTGCGGCAATGAGAGCATTTATACCAGGAGCAATTCGTACCCGTATTGATGCAGGACAAACAGATTGGCTAGCAGAGTTACGTACAATAACAGTACTTTTTATTAATCTCCCAGACTTTGATCACAAAACCCCTTTAGAACAAGCACAAGAAGCAATGCGCGCGTTACAAACTAGTCTTTATCGTTATGAGGGAAGCATTAATAAAATTAGCGTGGATGATAAAGGTGCCTCGCTAGTAGCCGTGCTAGGACTACCTCCATTATCACACGAAGATGATGCAGCACGAGGAGTTCGTGCCGCCCTAGCAATGCAAGAAGAGCTAAGAAAATTAGGTCTACGTAGTGCGATTGGGATTACTACTGGACTGACTTTTTGCGGGTCAGTAGGTAGTAGTATTAGACGTGAGTATACTGTAATAGGAGACACTGTTAACCTAGCTGCAAGACTAATGCAAGCAGCCTCTGAAGATATTTTATGTGATGATGTTACGGCCAAAGCGGCATTTGGTAGGTTAAATTTTACTGCTCTAGCTCCCTTAAAAGTAAAAGGTAAGCAAGAACCTATTTCTATCCATCGCCCATCACTAATTAAAACCAAAAGAATTAAAACTAGTATTAATAAAACCAAAGTAGAACTGATTGGACGTAGTAATGAGCAAGTTTTATTAAAAGAAAAGCTTAGACTCTTAAAGCAAGCCCTCCAAGGTAGCCGTTTAATTATTGAAGGAGAGGCTGGAATTGGTAAATCACGTCTTGTAGAAGAAATTATTTCACAAGCACAAGAAATGGAAATCACTGTTTTACAAGGTTCAGGTGATTCTATTGAAAGTGCAACTCCTTATTTTGCTTGGCGCAATGTGTTAACAGAGCTTTTCCAGTTAGAAAGCCTGCTTGAAAATACTAATAATTCTACTAAAGAAACACATATTTTAAGACAACTACCTTCAGATCCTAGACTTCTACAAAACGCTCCTCTTTTAGATATATTTTTATCTTGGGACTGGCTAGACAATGAGCATACTGCTCAATTAATTGGCAAAGTGCGTGCAGATACAGTACATGAACTTTTAGTTAGCTTACTTAAACATACTAGTAAAGAAACTCCTTTAGTACTTATTATGGAGGATGCTCACTGGTTAGACTCAGGCTCACTAGCCTTATTACTAATGGTAAGCCAACAGGTAGAAAATCTTTTTCTAGTCCTAGCAACACGCCCAATGAATGAGCCAATCGCAGCAGACTATAAACAATTAGCTAGTGTTATTGGTACAGAAAAAATAGAACTAAAACATTTATCTACAGAAGAAACTATGTTGTTAGTTTGTCGTCGTTTAGGAGTAAAGTCTTTACCTAAAGAGTTTATGGAATTAATTATTAGTAAGTCTGATGGTAATCCTTTCTTTAGCGAAGAATTAACCTATGCAATGCGTGATATGGGTTTTATCCAAATAGTAAATGGTGAGTGCCATACTATGAATGTTGAGCAGATAGACACTTGGAAGTTTCCAGATACTATCCAAGGGATAATTACTAGTCGTGTTGATAGGCTTACACCAGCCCAACAACTAACTATCAAAGTAGCTAGTGTAATTGGACGAGTATTTCCTTTCCGTACTCTACAAGATATTTATCCAATAGATACTGACAAAGACTCTATTTCTGAGCATTTCCAAATATTAGAAACATTAGATTTAACCCCACTAGATCGCCCTGCACCAGACCTTGTTTATATATTTAAGCATATTATTACTCGTGATGTAGTTTATAACCTGATGCTCTTTTCCCAACGTAGGCAATTACATAGGGCTGTAGCCGAATGGTATGAAAAAATTTATGCTAGTAATTTAACCCCCTACTATTCTTATTTAGCCTTTCACTGGTGTAAAGTTGCTCAGGATCGCGAACCTGAACCTAAGCTAGTTTGGAAAGCAATTGATTATTTGCAAAAGGCTGGAGAACAAGCTGTCCACCGTTATGTTAACCAAGAAGCAATTGGATTTTTTAGTGAAGCTATAGAATTAATAGACTCTCTGCCACAAACCCCAGAACGTGCAAAAAGAGAACTAGAGCTACAACTAGCTATTGGTGCTCCAATTATTGCTACTAAAGGCTATGCGGCTCAAGAAGTGTTAACAGCTTATTCTAGAGCACAACAATTATGTGAAAGGTTAGGAGATAAGAAACTTCTTTTTGCTGCACTACGTGGTTTATGGGCTTTTTATATTGGTCGTGCAGATTATTTAACCGCTACCAACCTAGCAGGAAAATTGCTTAAGCTAGCCATGGAAGAAAATGATCCTACAACTATCTTAGAAGCACATAGAGCAATGGGTAATGCATTATTTTGGTCTGGTGAGTTTGTTTTAGCACAACAAAGTATGGAAGAAGGTATCAAGCTTTATGTCCCTGATGAACACCGGACATTGGCTTTTCTCTACGGCCAAGATCCTGATGTAGCTAATAG
>CAZHXL010000059.1:10361-11207 GCA_964536575.1 uncultured Clostridia bacterium
AATAGAGGAATGCAAGCCTGGCCACTAAGTTTGATGGGCTATCCAGAACAAGCAATAAAACGAGGTAAAGAAGCAATAAGTCAAGCGATACAAATCTCTCACCCTTATAGCTTAGGCTATGCCTTAGTACATGCTGCTTGTTCTTACCATTATTTATTGCAAGTTGATCTAGCTTACCAAAAAGCAAGTGAGGCAATTAAACTTGCCCAAGAAAAAGGTTTCCCTAATTGGTTACTTGCTGGTATGGTAGTACAAGGTTGGACAATGGTCTATAAAGGCGAAATAGAAACAGGAATAGCTATAGTAGAGCAAGCAGTAGATCTCTGGTGCTCTTCTGGCTCAGAATTAGTGATTCCTTACTTTATGACTACACTAGCCGATTGTTATAGTAAAGCCAGTAGGTTATCAGATGCTCTTACATTTTTAACTAAAGCTTTTACTTTTACTAATAAAAACAGTGAATTATGGTATGAAGCCGAGATGTACAGATTAAAAGGTGAGTTTTTATTAGCACAAAATAATGATACTTTTGGAGCAGAACAGGCTTTTCTAAAAGCCATTAACTTAGCTAAAAACCAGCAAGCAAAATTACTACAATTACGTGCTACTATTAGTTTAGCCAAACTATGGCAAAAACAAGATAAAAAACAAGATGCTCAGGAAAGGTTATCAGAAATATACCGATGGTTTACTGAAGGTTTCCAAATGGCTGATCTTAAAGAAGCAAAGTTATTACTAGAATAATTTTATTATAGGTTTTTCAAAAACTCTGGAGGCATTTTATTATGTTTAATAAAGAAATGGCATTAAAACAAGCAGAAAACTATTTGAAAAACAATAAAATCC
>CAZHXL010000059.1:11217-20972 GCA_964536575.1 uncultured Clostridia bacterium
GATTGAAGAATATAAAAATATATTTCAAGCTACTAAAGACTTAAATATCTTAAATCTACTAGGAGACTTATATAGTCGTATCGGTGATAATTCTAAAGCAATTACTTGTTTTCTCCCTATAGCAGAAAATTATGCTCAAGATGGCCTTACTGTTAAAGCAATTGCTATGTACAAAAAACTCCAAAAACTAGCTCCTAGTGATAACAATTTATTATTAAAATTAGCCGAATTACATGTTAAGAAAAAACTCTTAGGTGAAGCTCGTTTATATTATAACCAGCTTTTAGAAATTTATAAAAAGAATGATAAACCATTAGAAGTAATAAAGATGCTACAAGCAATCGTAGAAATGAACCCTGAAAACCTACCTAACCGAATGGAATTAGCTAAAACCTGTCAAGCTGAAGGGCTTTTTACTGAAGCACATGATATTTACTTAGAAACAGGGCAAATGTTATTAAAGCTAGGAATTACAAATGAAGCCATAGATCTTTTTCAAAAAGCTTTTTCTATTGCATTCAACTCTAACCTAGCCTTACAGCATTTAGTAGAAACTCTTGCTCAAAACAATCAAATAGATAAGGCGGCTCAAATACTTGTAAAAGAAATCGAAAAAACTCCAAACAATATAGAGTTACTAATTATACTAGGAAAAACCTATCTGCTTGCTAATAGGCTTGACCCAGCAGAAAAAGCTTTTACTGCACTAGTTTATAAAGATCCTTCTCGTTATGAGTATTTGATTAGAATGTCTAGCTTGTTTCTAGCAGAAAAAGAGTTTGATCGTGCTGTAAATGCAATTAATCCTGTAATGGAAACTATTCTAAAAAATAAACAAAAAAGAAAAGTCACAAATATTCTTAAAGAAATACTAAAACAAGACCCTACCCATATTCCTACACTTAATAGCCTAGTTCATATTTATCAACAACTAGAGGAGAACTCCAATTTAACTACTACATTAAAGCTTCTAGTTAAAGCTTGCCTTAATCATGGATTAACATATGAAGCAATTACTACACTGGAACAATTAATAAAACTAGAGCCTAGTAATAACGCGCATAAAGAAAAACTAGAAAACCTAGAAAAAGCTACTAAGACAGGAGAACTTAAAGCTACTACAAACCTAATAAAAATTGTTTTACCCAAAGCCAATAACCTACAAACAAGCACTCTTTCCATAGCAAAAACAACTGAGGATCCAGATTCTACCAAAAGTTTAATGGAAGGCATGTTATCTATAGGCACTTCTTATGCTGATACTCAACTACAATTACTAGAAGCTATGATAGCTATGGATCCAGATTATTGGGAAGCTCGTGTTAAATTAAAAAATGCTTACTTGCAAAAAAACCTTCTAGAACAAGCTACAAAGCAATGTATAGAAATAGCAAAAATACATAAAAATTTAGGCAATTTAGAAGAAGAACAAAAAATGCTTGTTGAAGCTTACACTCTTTCCCCTAGTAAGAAAGAAGAGTTATTAACTTTAGGGCTAAAAGAACCTAATCAAAAGCAAGAAGAATCTAATCAAAAATCAGAAGAACCTAATCAAAAACAAAAAGAAAAACAAGAACCTCTAACCCTTTCACCAATTTCTCCTAGTCAACAACCTTTTGGAGTAAATCTTTTCTCAAGCCCAGAAAGTTTACCTAATACGGACATGGAGAATAGCTCTTTTGAAATAGACCTAAGTAGTATTTTTGCTAATGCTGAAAAACAGCCTACCCCACCAATAATGGCTGATACAACCACAACTACTTTAGCCCCTTTTGTAAATATAGCAACTTTTTGTCAAGTTAATAAAATTCTTGATAAAGAGTGGAAACGAGCTATTCGTAATGAGCAAGAAATTAGCTTAATTGCAATTAAGGTTGATAAATACCCAGAAAAAATAAAAATTTTTGGACAAGCTTTTATTCAACAATGTGTTGATAATATTTCTAGCACTATTGAAGAAAATCTTAATGAGGGCGGGGAACAATTATTAAATTGCGAAGCTAAAGAAGCATTAGTACTGATGTTGCCAGAAACCACAAGCACACAAGCACTTACAGTAGCTAAAAAAATCCAAGAGCTTATGCTTGGGTTAAAAGTCTTTCAATACCCAATTTCTCTATCTATTAGCCAAGCAATTACTACTATAAAACCTATAGCTAGTAATTCTCCTCTTATATTAGTTGAAAAAATGGCCAGTAATTTTGCCAAATTGTTATCCTCTAGCCAAATCATTAGTAATTAATTTTTAATTAATTCTATTTTTGGTATATTTATTTTTAAGGAGTAAAAAATTGTGGGAGATAACGATAAAAACAACTTTTTAGCTGAAGAAACAAATAACAATACTCAAGAAACACCAGAAATAGAAGTAATTTCATCGCAGTCCCATGAAGTTACTTCTCCAATAGACACAGTAGAGCCTTCTGATCCTAGACAAATTAGTTTTACAGAGTTTCTTAAAACTATTACGGCTGAAGAACAGCGTGTAGCATTAGCAGATCTTTATGCTGATTTTGAATTAATTTTGATGCTACAACATAATGTTGATTCTTTTGATGAAGGCGATCCACTTAGCCGTCAAACTCCTGAAAATTCGGCAAAAAAAACTTTATTACTCCTACAAACTGTTACCAAAATATTAAATAATATCTTAAAAGTTAAACCAGAAGTCCATTATGTAAAAGAAGCCCACAGACTACAAAAAAATGCCCCTTTACCAGTAGAACAATACCATCGAAACAAATCTCCTGAAGTAGATTTAATTAAAGCCTATACTAATCTAGATCAACTTAAATCACTATTAAATAATAGCTTACATGGTCGCCAACTTTTTGAACTATTAGACTCAATAAATGAACGTATTTTGCCTCAATACAAAGATTACCTTAAAACTATAAGAAGACGTGAAAGTACGCTTTCAACAGAAAATAACACCCCAGATAATAATCTCCCTAACCCGCTAAAACAACATATTGATCCAAAAGAAGCTTTGGTTTCTTTAAGAAAAAGCATTGTTTCCTTAACTAATAGTTTTGCTAAAAAACAAGTTAATGATGAAAACATTACTCAATTTGTTTTACCTGATTCTATTTTTCTCTTAGATTTTATCGAGTATCTTACTCATATTAGTAGTGCTTTGGATTGTTTCTTTGAAGAACAACCATCTGCACGTTTGGAAGATTCTTATTATCAACGATTAGAACTAGCCAAAAATACATTTAAGCATTTGCGTACCACAATGAGGGAAGAGCATTTCCAAGAAAAAGTTCATTTACCATTCCTAAACCTAAAAAGCTTTGTTTACTTTGCTGTTAAAGTCATTAAGGATTTAAACTATTTTAACCCACTCCTACACCGCAAATACCGCTATTATTTAGAGCGTACAGTGGTTGATAAACGCCTACAGCAAGCTTTTAAGAACATTCCAGAAGAAAACCGTCAAGAAAGACGTTATGTAATACCACTACTTTTGGAACTAAGCCGCTTATTACGTGCTGTACTGCGAGTTAGTCCTAATAAAGACGATTTAACAAGTTACCAGCTCACTTTTTATTGGTTTAAGTTAATTGAAACTAGTTTACGCCAATTGATTAGTTTCTTAAAATCTTACCCTACTAATGATCCTTTAACCTCACGTTTTGATAGTATTTCATTTACTTTGGAAATGGAGGCTGAAAGAGTATTTGGTAAATGCGGTCATTTAATTCACTTAAACGAACATAGCTCTTTAGAAGAATATATTAAACGCGTAGAGGATAGTCTAGGCATTCTTACTCATGTCCTACAAGAAAACTACTTAGGGTTAGCACAAATTTATTTGCCTAATTTAACGCGTGAAGACCTTTATAAAGATTATCGTGAGCGTCTACACTCAACACTGCTACTGCGTGAACATACCTGGTGTATTTGGCAGATTTGTTCTCGTGCAGAACGTCAGGTAAAAGAACGCATTAATGATGAAGATTCTATATACTTAAAACCTTTGTTAGCTTTACTCTTAAAACAAATCCAAATGTATTTAACAAAGTTTCTTCCTAAAGTTTTTTATTCTGATAGAGTAGAATTTAAGCGTACAGTTAATGACCTTTATACTTGTGCTAATTTAATTGCTAATCGCAAAAGCACAATAGGAGAAACACACTTACTACAGCTTTGTGAGCGTATTCATGTTTTAACCACATTATTTGCCAGCTTAGCAGAAAATATTCGTAAACGATCTATTTTACAAAACCGACCATTTGATGAAGAGTCAGCTAAACGCACTTTGAAAAAGTATTTACAAACAGGAGAAAAGGCTCCTTAAATAGTTAGAGAACCTCTTTAATTAACCATAAATACCGTAGTCTATTGATTCTAATAAAAATAGATTCAGTAAAATTTACTCTTAGTTTGCAAAATGTAAGCTATAAAAAAAGACAGTTTTAAGGACGAAAAAATGTTCCTATTTTATCAATAGCTTTTTGGCCTTCTGAAAGTTTATCAGCAAAAGCATGCCAAACATGCCACATACCTTGCCATACTTCAAGTTCAACGTCTACTCCTGCAACTTTAGCTAATTTAGCTAAACGAGTTGAATCATCAAGCAAAATTTCATCAGAACCCACTTGGATTAACATTTGTGGTAAATCTGAGAGATTAGCAAATAAAGGTGAGGCTAGAGGGTGTTTAGCATCACTACCAGCCAAATAAAGCGAGGCTAAGGTTGTAAGTTCTTTAGGTTCTAACCAAGGATCTACCTCTGAAAGAGTTGTTAAAGAATCACCAGTAGCAGCTAAATCTGTCCAAGGTGAGATTAAGGCTATTCGCTTTGGCAAACTCTCTTGAGCATCACGCAGTGAAATTACTGTAGATAAAGTTAAACCTCCTCCTGCTGAATCTCCACAAATAAATATATTATTATTGGAAAAGCCTTTGCTAACTAACCAACGATAAGCAGAGCAACTATCTTCTATTGCTGAAGGAAAAGGATGTTCTGGTGCAAGCCTATAGTCCAGTAATAAAACCTTAGCTTTTGTAGCTGCCGATATTCTAGAGGCTAGAGCACGATGAGTATTTATAGATCCTAACACATAAGCACCGCCATGAAGGTAAAGGACTACATAATTTTTATCTACGTTTGGCGCAGTAACCCACTCTGCTTTTATACCATTAACTTCTATTTTTTCTATTTCTGTATTTACAAATAGCGGAATTTTACTAACCATTTCTTCATAGCTAGCCCGTACCTCTTGTAGAGTAGCTAAAGCTGGAGCATTTTTTCTTTCTGTTAAATATGCTCGAATTTCTAACGCAGTTTGACTCATTAATCTATCCCTCCATTTTAAACTCTATTCTATAGTATTAAGTAAAAATAACAAAAAAAGGTACTCTAATGAATACCTTTTTATTTTTAAGAAAAGCAGTTTTACCAAAAATTAGAACCTAAATCGCAGTTGACATTCAAGCCGTCGAGCTTCACTAGCAAAATTAGCTTGGCCAAAAATTGGTGAGGCTAAAGAACCTGAAAAGTTACCTAAATTAGCACGGTTAAGTATGTTAGAAGCTCTTATAGTTACAGCCAGGTTAAAGCGTTTATCACTAGCTCCAGCGTCTCCACCAGCACCTCTAAAACCGCCGCCTGGGCCACCTCGTCCACCACCAGGTGCAGCCCCAAAACCACCAGCTACCGGCCCTCCAGCCTGATTTGTAGAATTAGCAGTAGCATTAGCACTAGCATTTTTTGGTTTATCACCAAAAGCAAAATTTCGACTAATAGATAAGTTTATTGAAGCAAAACCTGGCCCTTGGCCTAAATTGCGTGGGATAATAGCCTCTCCTGGTCTAGGATTTGGGTTAAAAGTACCAAATTCATTTGTAATACTTCCAGGTGTGCCAGGCTCAGCAAAAGATGGTCGATCAGTAAAACGAGTATCTCCATTACTGTCTCTTCCTGTAGTAATATCAAAGGGACGACCTGAACGAATTACTAAAAATGGATTTATGCGAATACCATAAGGAGCAGTAAAATTACTGCCTAGAAAAACTTGATGTCGCACTTGCAAAGAACTTCGACCATACTCAGCTTCTAGGTTGTAACTATTAGAAGGAAAATTATTTGCTCCATCAGCATTACTATCAATTTTGGTAAACGAATAGTTAGAAAAGAAACTAACATTTCCTAATCGTCTTGATAGCCCAATACGAAGCTGATGCATTTTAGCAACACCACTTCCTTCGTAAAGGTAAATATCTCCTATATCACCTAATGGACGTATACCTGAGCCACCAGTCCCAGTAAAAGTACCTGGAAGCGGGGCATTGATATTACGTGAGCGTAACAAGTGATTACTACGTGAATAAAGGTAATTTATACTAGAGGTTAATTTATAAGGCAAGGTTTGCTCTACGCCTATAGCAAATTGCGTTACATAAGGAGCTTCTAGCTCAGGTTCAATTTGTCTACGAATAGGACGTATTGCCTGTAACTTAGACAAATCAGGTATTGTAGGGAAAAAATCAGGATTAGTAGCAATAAATTGAGTAATGTGGTTTCCATCTAAACGACGTGTGTCTAGAGTTAAAGAATCATCAAAACGATCATAAAAGATCCCAAAACCACCACGAATTACTGTTGTTAATCTATTGTTATTATTAGTGTTATTTGCAGCAGTACGTGGAGAATAAGCAAAAGCCAGACGAGGAGCAAAATTGTATTTAGCACCTAAATTAGTTTGTGCTTCATATCTAAGCCCAGCAGAAATGGTTAAGTTTTGTTTTGCTCTCCACTCATCTTGTAAAAACACTCCTGCGTCATATTGGTTAACCGAAACAAAAGGATCACCTGAATTGATTGAAAACTGAGAAGGCCGATAACCAGGTAGACCTAGAAGTGTCCTACGTAATTGCTCTAGACTAGTAATTGCATCTCCAATAGGGCTACCACTAGAATCACGGTTAACATCTCCAGCAAAACTATAGCTTCCACCAAAATTTTCTGTATTGCTAGTTTTAAGGCTGCTACCTCTAAAGCGAACACCTGTTTTAAGAGTGTGTTTATTTAATGCAATAGATATGTAGTCTTGGAGTTCAAATCTTTCTTCATTACGACGACTACGCCCTACTTGAGCACCACCACCAAAAAATGAGCCTAAAACATTTAGCGATGGTGAAGAGTCATCACCTGTTGACTGGGAAGTTTGCTTAGTTAATTGTAAACGTACTTCATTTATTACTTTAGGGCTAATAATTGTTGTAGCAGTAAAGTTTAAGACATTAATTCTTATTGCATTATCAAAACCACGAGAAGCTAAAGAAAAATTACCGATTCCCTGATTTTCATTATTTATTTCATTAAAACTATATCTAGAAACAAAAGTAGTTTTTTCGTTTAGCTGGTAGTCAATACGAGAGGAAAAACTAGTTGAGCGTTGTGGAGTTAAAATAACAGTAGAAAAGGGTGTAGGAAACAAATTTGAGTCAAGAACTGTAGCATTTACAGAAGCATTTTCATCTGTTTCGCGACGTTCAAAATCTACAAAAAATGAAGCTTTTTTAGGTTTAATTGCCCCTGATAAATTACCGCCAAACCGCCTAACTTGAAGCGGAGCACGAAAAGGAGCAAAAGCATTACGAGCATTTAAGCTTTCATCGTTAAAGTTAAAAAAACCTTCTCCATGTAGCTGATCAAGCCCTGGTTTGGTCAAAATCTCAATACGACCAAAGCCTAAGCGATCATATTCAGAAGAAAAAGGATTGGTGTTAATACGAATCTCTCGAATAGAATTTCTTGGCGGTAGTCGAATGCCATTAAATCCATCAACAAAAAGCTGTGCACCATTAGGCCCTGCGGCTGGGCCAGCTAATTCTTGCAAAGCGTTTGCTAGTTCATCAGGATCTTCTGGTAGTGATTCTAAATCTTTTCCTTTTAACACAATCGCTGTAGCATTATTTTCTGAAGAAAGACTAACTGGAGAGCTAGAATCAACTGTCACTTGTTCTGTAACACTAGCAACAGATAAACGTACTTCTAGTGGTGCAACAACAGATTTTTCTACCTTAAAAGACTCGCTTTCGTAAGAATTAAAACCTAATACAGAAACTTTTAAGATATAAGCGCCAGTACTTACGCTAGAAAACTCAAATTCTCCTTTTTCTGATGAAATAGTTTGGAGACTTTTACCGCTAGATTCTGTTAAAGTGACATCTGCCCCTGCTAGGCTAGCACCAGATTCATCTAGAACTTGTCCCTTTACCTTCATTCCTTGTTTTGGTTGTGCAGAAACTGTAGTAACTAAACAAAATAGCAAAAAAGCCATAGCAACCAAATGGCTAGTGCAGAAAAAAAACTCTGTTATGTAAAGTATTTTTCGTTTCATTCATCACTCCTAAAGCTATCAATAAGCCTATGTTTAGTAATTACTTTATTGTGGGCCAAAATCACCAAAACCACCGCCTGGGCCAAGACCTGGGACTTGTTGGGGGTTATTAGGAATTCGAATTTTCATTATAAATAATGCTTTAATTGATTTGCCATCATCTAATTTAGGCCCATTAGAAACAATAAAATCCCCTACTTTTAATTCAGTTAAATTAATTGCTGGAGAATTACGTAATCTTTCCATCATGGCTTCAGGGTTAAACATTCCACCTCTACGCTGTCCCCCAGCTTGACCTTGTGTTGGGTTCTGGCTTGGGTTTTGTCCTGCGCTTTCTGGGCTTTGCCCATTAGCTTGTGGATTTCGCCCAGGTTGACCAGCTTGTGTATTACCATCTTGCCCTTGTCTTTGAGTAAAAGCATCTTCTGACATTCTACGCAAAAGAGTTTCTGGGTTTATTTGAATAATTGTTTCTTTTTCACGAGTTTTAACAGTAATTTCTTGTTTTTCCAGGTTAATTGCTGCAATTTGACCAAATGTTGGACGAGGAACATCACCTGTAATCAAAAATTCTGCTTGAAAAGTTTGGTTATCAGCACTTCTTTCGCCACGACCAAAAACATTATCCCCTACTTTGATTTCGCTAGCTGGTATTGGTTTTGAAGAAGAAAAATCAATTGAACCAGAAGGATAACGGCGAATATCTGCTTGTTGAGTAAATGTTAAGGTAATAGTGCTATTGTCGCGTAATTTTAAGGTAAGTTTATCACCATCAATAGCAGTAACTTCTCCTACTATACCTCTACGCTGCCAATTTTCACGGTCTCGTTTGTTACGATCAGCAATAGAGATGGCACTCATTAATACTAACTGTTTTGCTTCTAATGTGTTAGCTGGTTCGAGGTTAGTAGTATTTCTTGCCCATACTCTATCACCAAGTAAAATATCTCTAAAAGTAATGGCTTCAGCACCATCTAGGTTTTTAGCCTCAGGAGTAACTCTTTTACAGACTGTATCTTTAGTAGTATTAACTCGAAATTCCCCTGTTGAAGTTTTTATAGTTAACCAATTTTGTTCTTTATTAATTTCTTTTACTTCACCAAGAATACGAGGAGAGGCTGGTGCAGTAGTTGTGGAAGCAGTGTTTTGAGCTAAAACGTTTTGATTCAAAATAAAACAAATACAAAGCATAAAAATAATTAAGCGCATCTTTAATTCCTCCTAACTTTTGTTTTTGCTCATACTAGGATTCAATATTCTTATTATAAGTTTCAAAATCTGGTGGCAAAAGCCCTTAATTTCAGATAAAGTTGCTGTTTTTCTTGCTGTTTTTCTTGCTGTTTTTCTTGTGTTGTTTGTTGCTTAGGAGGTTGTTGTGTTTGTTGTTGTGTTTGCTGTTTT
>CAZHXL010000059.1:20982-23045 GCA_964536575.1 uncultured Clostridia bacterium
ATTACTGATAAAGCCTGGGAGAAAAGACTAGAAGGTTTTCTCGACAGGCTCTACGATTTTAATACACAGCAAGTTTACTAAATTTACGAAAAATTATTTATTAAGCAGCTTCGGCTGTTTGTCGTAATTTTTCGGCTTGATAATAAGTAGTTAAAGCCTCTATTAAATAGCCTATTTCACCATCCATAAACATATCTAATTGGTGAACAGTGTAACCAATACGGTGATCTGACACACGATTATCTTTAAAATTATAAGTACGAATTTTCTCACTCCGATCCCCTGATCCTACTTGTTGGCGACGTTCGGCAGAAATAGCATCTTGCTGCTTTTGGTGCTCAACTTCTAAGAGCCGTGAGCGAAGCACCCGCATAGCTTTTTCCTTATTCTTAATTTGAGACTTCTCATCTTGACAAGAAACTACGGTATTAGTAGGGATATGAGTAAGCCTTATTGCTGAATAAGTGGTATTTACAGATTGTCCGCCTGGCCCAGATGAGCAAAATGTATCAACACGAACATCTTTCATATCTATATGTACATCTACCTCTTCTGCCTCTGGTAAAACAGCAACAGTAATAGCAGAAGTATGAATACGCCCTGAGCTTTCTGTTTGTGGTACACGTTGAACGCGATGTACCCCTGACTCATGTTTTAGTTTAGAGTAAACCCTATTGCCTTCAATCATTGCAACAGCTTCTTTAAGTCCACCTAAACCAGTTTCTGAAGAATCCAAGACAGTCATTTTCCAACCTTGTCGCTCAGAATAACGAGCATACATGCGTAAGACTTCGGCAGCAAATAATGCGGCTTCTTCGCCACCTGTCCCAGCACGAACTTCTAACAACACATTTTTATCATCGTTAGGATCTTTAGGAAGCAACAACACTTTTAAGCCCTCTTCAGTTTTAATCAATTTTTCCTCTACAATAGCAACTTCTTCACGAGCCAAAGCTAACATTTCCGCATCATCTGATTCATCTAGGAGTTGTTTTGCTTGTTCTAGATCATCTTGTAAAATTTTATACTGACGATATTTAGTAACAACCTCTTCTATTTCGCGGTGTTGTTTAGCAATTTTAGTATACTTACTAGGGTCAGCTAAAACTTCTGGGTCACCCATTTGGTTAGTCAAATTGTCAAATTTTTGTTCAATGGATGCTAATTTTTCAAACATAATCTTGTCCTCTTAAAAGAAAAAGTCGGTTAAAGGATTAAACTGTTGGCTATAATATTACTTAATCTGCGGCTAAAGCTTCGCTGGTTTGGTTGGTTTGATTACCTATCGGATTACCTAATTGTAATGCTTGTTTTAAGGCATAAATTGCTACTTCTAATTGGTCATCAGAAGGCTCTTGAGTAGTAATATTTTGTAGCCAAAGTCCTGGTGCTGTTAAAACTTTAAATAAGCCAACAGCCCAAACTTTTTTTGTCTTTAACTCTCCATCTTTGGTGGCTAGACATCGGGCAGAAAAACGAATAAATTCATAAGAAACTCCTGCAACTAAAGGAATTAACACTATTCTAGCTAAGAAATTTAGCCAAAATGAATCAAATTTAATAATTGAAAAAGTAATAATGCTTACTACCATAACAATCATTAAGAATGATGTTCCACAACGAGGATGTTGTCGTGGCTGACGACGAGAGTTCTCTATTGTCAAACTCTCTCCAGACTCCCAATTATAAACCACTTTATGCTCTGCCCCATGATATTGAAAAACTCGTTTGATATCTTCCATACGAGAAATTAAAGCAATAAACCCTAAGAATAGTATCATACGAATAATACCATCTATTAAATTAAACAAAAGTGATGGTCTTACAGGTCGAGCATAAAACTTTGCTGTTTCAAAAACTTCTTGTACTTTATCTTGCCAAGTTACGGTATTAACAGGGTTTGTAGATAAAGCAGCACTTTGAGTAACTACTTTATTTTGTTCACGATATTGGCTAAAAGTTTCTCCACGAGCAACTAAAAAAATTAAATTGGTTAAAAACAAAGGAAGAAAAAGGAAAATGACCAAGTTAAAAACTATTGCTGGCAAAATAGCAAAAATAGT
>CAZHXL010000059.1:23055-23780 GCA_964536575.1 uncultured Clostridia bacterium
AGTTTGAGGTGTTGGCTCTTTACCCTCTTTTTCTTCTTCGACTTCAATAGCAACATTAGCACTAAAAGTAAGAGCTTTAACCCCAAGTAACATAGAATGTATTAGGGCAACACTACCCCTAATTATAGGGAGTTTTAGAAATGGGAACCTAACATTGTGTGGAGGGATAAGTGCTTGCAAACTAACTATTTGCCCATTTGGTTTACGTACTGCAACAGAATAAGCATTAGGTGCTCGCATCATTACACCTTCAATAACAGCTTGTCCACCTACTATAATGTCCTCTTCTTTCATAAAACCTCCATTTCCTTTTAAGTATAGGGAAAATCAGCCCTAAAAAGTAAAACCACAGAATAATTTAAATAGACACACTAAGGATGCACTACTTAAATAAATCTGTGGTTAAGTTACTTATTAGCTAATGTTTATTTACAGGTTTGGTTGGATAAGCAAATAGGTCACAGCTTTCTTGGAATATATAGAAATACATATATTTATTTCCAACCTCGCCACTAGTAATTTACTTTTGTGCACTTGGCATACTACGCGCGTATTTTTTGTTAAATCTGTCTACTCGCCCAGCAGTATCAATTAATTTTTGTTTACCAGTGTAAAAAGGATGGCAAGCAGAACAAATATCTAAACGCAATTCTTTTTTTGTTGAGTGAGTCTTAAATTGCTCACCACAAGAACAGCTAACTGTTATTTCGTGATATTGAGGGTGA
>CAZHXL010000059.1:23790-26768 GCA_964536575.1 uncultured Clostridia bacterium
GAATGATTCAGCGGCAAATAGTAAACTAATATTAAACTTATGCAATTTAATACCGTGAGAAGGAGCTTCATCAATAATATCTTTAATAAATGGCGGATATCCTGCTAAAATTATATTTTTATATGATGCTAAAAATTTTGTTAACTAAGTTAGCAAAACGGTTATTGATTTTCCTAACCCCATTTGTGATACAATTTCATTGAACGAATTAAACTAGATTCACGTAATGCTAAACTAACAAAACTTAAAATCTTAATTTGGCTTAAACCCCTATGGAACCAACAAATCAAATTGAATTAGATCAACTTGCTACACCAAATAGCACTGAGTTAATGAATAACTCACAGGCTAATATTAGTCAAACAAATGAAACCAATCTAGTTGATAACCCTATTCTAGATAATAACCAATCTAGTAGCTTAAGTTCTCTTAATAGCCCAATAATACAAGCTAAAGCAGAGTTTCAAGAAACTTGCCAACTTGACAGCCCGCAAAGTTTGGAGATTCTCTCAGACGCTCTAAACCCTCTATGTATTCCTATTGAATTAATTAATGAAGCCACTGCTTTAAGTAAGATTAATTCAGAGCTAGATCATCTAGAAAACTCATATTCTCTTTTATCAGAAAACTCTCAACAGATTGATAATATTAATACTGAGTTATCAGAAAACTCTCAACAGATTGATAATATTAATACTGAGACCAACAATAAAACTTTAGCAACTCCAAACCATCAAGTTAAAAGACCTAGGTTATCAATGCCACAACTTTACCTGCGCACAGACACACTTCCAAATGTACGCGGTTTTTTACCTGACGATGATTTACAAATAGAATTAATAGCCCAAGAAAAAGAGAATCACCCTAAAACTTGGTTTAGAGAGGCACGTTCTCTAGTACGAGACTTTTTATTTGCAGCCGCTACCGCATTATTAATTGTTATTTTTGTCATTCAGCCAGTAAAAGTAGAAGGCACCAGCATGTTACCTAGGCTACATAATGACGAAAGAATATTTATTAACAAATTCATCTACCAATTTGAATCCATTAAGTATGGGGATATTGTAGTTTTTTGGTATCCTAAAAATCCTAGTCAATCCTTTATCAAAAGAGTAATTGGTGTACCTGGTGATGAAGTGCGTATTACTAATGGAAAGCTTTTCATCAACAATAAACCTGTTCCAGAACCTTATCTTTCTCCAGAATACACTTCTAATGTAATGCCTAACCGTTATTGGGTGGTAGAGGAACATCATTATTTTGTTATGGGTGATAACCGCGATGCTTCTAACGATAGTCGTGCTTGGGGATTAGTGCCAGAAAAATATATTTATGGAAAAGCAATATTTCGTTATTGGCCATTAGATAGTGCTGGAACACTAGGAGACTAACTTAAAGAGGTAGTACTAGCTCAAACCAAGTATTATCTACTGAACTTTGCCAATTAATACGACCATTATGTTCTTTAGCAATGCTTTGTACTAGGTATAAACCTATACCTGAGTGATTTCTACCTCCTTTTGTGGTAAAAAAGGGCTGAAATAACTGTTCTTTATATTCTTCTGGGAGATTACCAACAAAATCATATACTTTTATACCTATTTCTTCATTTTTTATTTGATAAGTACTTACAGATATTCTCTTACAATTTACATTGTTACAAGATTCTGCTGCTTCAATAGCATTATTAACCAAAGCTAAAATAGCTCTAGCTAATTTGTTTTGATTTCCTTTAATTTCTCTTAAGTTTTGCTGTAAATGTAGGTTTAATTGTACTCCAGAAATAAGTAAGCGTGCATTTACTAACTCAATAACATCTGTGACAATTTTATTAATATCAACCCCTAGTCCCTGATCATTATCCTTAGCAATACAGAGTAAACTATTTAACTTAGCACTAGCGCGTAGCCCCATTTCATGAATCATTTCCATATGCTCAATTAATTGCTTGTCTTTAGTAAGATTACGGGTTTTAATTAATTCTGCTAATCCTATGACTGCCATTAAAGGGTTATTTAGTTCATGCATCAAGCTTTCAGCTAGTTGCCCAAACATTGCTGTCATATATTGTTCCATTAAATGCTGACGAGTTTCTTCTAATTGTCTACTAATACGTAACTTATCTTTCAACTCATCTTGAAGTTGTTTAACTCTTAGTGCTGCTTCCACACGAGCAATTAATTCTCTTGGCTCAATAGGCTTACATATATAATCGTGTGCTCCTACTTTCAAAGCCTGTACTTGATCTTCTAACTCAGTTTTAGAAGTAACAAAAACTACTGGAATATCTTTGGTTGTTTCTCTACTTTTTAGTATTTCACAAGTTTTCGTACCATCCATATCTGGCATCATTCTATCTAATAACACAACATCTGGTAATGTTTGCATGGCTAAAATAATACCATCATTTCCTGTGTGTGCTTTTATGACTTCGTGATTATATTTAATCAAAAACCTTGAAATTATATCTGCAATAAAATGATCATCATCAATAACAAGTACTTTGCCCATGATTAAGCTCTTCCTAATTAACAAACTCTCAAATTTAACTAACTAATTAACTAACTGAATATATTCTATTTATATATTAATAACTTCTTTATACCTAACAAAAAGTGTCTATATTTTGATTATTAAACAGAAATTCTCAGAAACCAGCTAGTAAAAGACCTTAATTTTAGGTTATTTCAAATAAGCATCATAGTATTATATAATCAATATATTAAAATATACTATAGTAAACTCAAGAACTCTAATAAATAGTTTACTAGTGTTTATACTATGCAATTAAATAAGCTAAACATTGGTTTATTAAGTGGATTTCCTTTTATTTTTTTTATAACACATTTGCTTAATCGCACTAGCCAAGAGCGATCATTTGAAATTTTATGGTTATGCCATATTTCTAATTTAACATTATTTATAGCTCTATTATTAAATAACGCAAGACTAATTCGAATGTCTGCTATTTGGCTTAT
>CAZHXL010000060.1:0-10172 GCA_964536575.1 uncultured Clostridia bacterium
ATTTTATCATGTTAAAACGATGGACTGGAAGTCCAGGGTTTTTCTCCCAAATATGTGACAATAAAAAGAGCAGACATTTATCAACCTCAAAAGCCATATTATTGGCTGAAGAAGGTTTTTATTTGGAAGCAAGATTTGAGCAAATTCCCAAAGGGGTTTTAAGTCGATCAAGTTGCGACCGTTGGATGAGAAATTTGGGAATCAATATTCAAGGTACTTTACGACAACTTCCTTGCATTCGTTTTGAGGCTAAAGAAAGTAATGAATGTTGGCAATTTGATATTTCTATTTCGGATGCCTACTATTTGGATGAACAAAAAGCTTTACCAGAAAAAAATCACTCTGGTTATCCACATTTGGCCTTATTTAGTGTTGTAGATGATTATAGTCGAGTTAACTATCAAGAATATCACCTAGTTTATGGCGAAGAAGTTGAAGCAGGACTACTTTTTCTCTTTCGTGCTTTTTCACCCAAATCAGATCCAGCCTTTCCATTCCAAGGAATTCCAAAAATAATCTATATGGATAATGGTTCCTTAGCCAAGTCTAGGGTTGTTCGTCGTGTATTGGAAGAAAAACTTGGCATCGAAATAAAAGTTCACCAAACCCCAGAACAAGGAGGTCGACGACGCACATCAGCTAGGGCAAAAGGAAAGGTAGAAAGATGTTTTCGTGCAATAAAAGAAAGCTTTGAAACCCTATTTCATTTTCATAAACCTCAAAGAGTTACAGAAGCGAACCTTTGGCTTTTTACGCATTTATTGCACTACAACTGCCAAAAACATCCCTCCAAAGAAAGCAGTCGCCTTGAGGCTTGGGTTTCGGGGCTTCCTGCAAATGGCTTTCGCCAGATGTGTACCTGGGAAACTTACTGCACATTTGCTAGAGAACCAGAATTTCGTACTGTAGGGTTGGATGGCTCTATATCACTTGATAATCAATCTTACCAAGTGACAGCAGAACTTATTGGTGAACGAGTAGAAGTATGGAAAGGAGTTTTTGATAAAGGTATTTATCTTCAAGACAAAGCAGGAAATTTACATGGTCCCTTTGAAATAGAGTCAGGAACTATTGAACTAGGAACATACCGTAGATGGCGAAAAACTCAACGCGACAAAAGAATAGAAAAATTGAGCTACCAACCCATCTGATATCTCCATTCCTCGCGAAGCTTTGACTCGTGATAGAAGAACAGAACAACAACAAAATAGAGTTTTTACTCTACCTTCTATTACATTTGTAAGCCCTATTGGAATGCTATCGGAAGATTACTCATCCACTAAAGAAGCTAGGAGAGGTATTTTTCAACAATTTGGTATTGCACTGGCCACTTTGTCAGATGAATGTCTTGAACACATAGGAGAAATTTTAGAACAAACCTTAAATCGCAGAGAAGTTTATCGTTTAGTAAAGGATTTATTCAAACAATATCAAGTGGGAGGCTAAAGTGTTAGCAAATATTCTTAAAACTTACAAACTCAGTAAAGATTTTGGCCATTCTGGGTTTTACGAATCAAAAGAACTACTCCAAGTAGAGGAAAATCTCAAAGAACATATTCGTTTGGGTCATTTTATAGCACTTACAGGAGCTGTTGGTGTTGGAAAAACTACTTTGATTCGTAGAGTCAAAACAGATCTGCATAAAACTAAATCCTTTATTGTTAGTGAGAGTCAAACAATTGAAAAGGAAAGGGTTAGTTTAACATCTATTATAAATGCACTATTTATAGATCTTAGCGAAAAACCAGATAAAGAACGCGAAAGTCGAGACCGCAAACTACTTCAACTTATCGACAAACATAATCAATCTGGGCGCAAGATAGTCTTTTTTATGGATGACGCACATAATCTTCATCCCAAAACTCTTTCTGGTCTAAAAATTCTTGTTGAAAAAGGTCTATGTGTTGTTTTGATTGGCCACCCAAGACTAGGGTTTACTTTATCTCGTGGTCAAATGGAAGAAATTGGCTTGCGATGCGACAAATTGCAAATGCAAGGACTAGCAGGAGAGGTAGATAAATATCTTGAATGGTTGATTGAGCAAGCTGGAGGCCAAATTAGTATCTTTTCTGAGGAAGCTAGAGATGAAATTGCCCAAATTTGTCGCACTCCTCTTCAGGTTAGGCGCATTGCTTGGGAAGCTATAAAACAAGCTTATGAGGAAGGCGAAAAGCAAATTTCAAAAGAAACAATCTCCAATGTAATCACACCGGATTTCAAAGATTTACGTACAGAACTAAAACGTTTGGGTTATACAGTTAGAGATATTGCTTATGACTATAATTATAACGCCAAACAAATCAATTATTTTCTTGATGGTAAATTGCCTCCTGATGATCCTGCCACATGACAACTTTCTGTATTCTTAAAGTCGGTCGGTTTAGGTACTTAATTTACGTTGGGTAAAAATTATCTATGATTAGTTTAGAGAATGTCGTCAATATAGATACAACGCGACTTTTTAGCTTTTCTTTTTCCTTCTTAATTTTTCTGGTTTTGAATACTCATTCATTCTAATAAAGCGTGGGCAGATATTTATGTTCCTGGGCAGGAATTATGTTCTTGGGCATATTCTAATAAAAGCGTGGGCAGAATGCATGGTTCATTCTAATAAAGCGTGGGCAGATATTTGTTATGTTCTTGGGTATTCTGTTTTATGTTCCTGAGCAGCTACAAGTAGCAATTGTAATGCTTGTTTTTCTCCAGACGCAGTATAAATATCTATAAAATTTTCTTTTTTCAGCTTAGAAGCGACTTTCGTTCTCATATTTTCGCTATCATCAACTACAAGTATACTCATATAGGCCTCCTTTTTCTTTATAGGTATACAGTATCAAATAAACAGTTTTATATCTTCAACTTGTAAGCTATTGTGCTTGACAAGTTATTAGGAGCCACCTTATCACATTCTTACTAAAAGAGGATTTTAAGATTTCACATAATGAGTAGAAGGACGTTGGCCTATTTGCTTAAACCCCTTATAACGCTCGAGTCCTTTTATTAACTTCGAAACAGATTTTAAACAAGTCTCATCAGAATCTGAGAAAAGATCTATAGCTAAATATTAAAAATACGCAATGTAAAACATTACATAAATAATTAAAACCCTGTTAACAGGGTTTTCCCCCTTTATATCTGCTATAATCCTGTTAAGGAGGCCATATGACATTACAAGAATTATTACCACAACTTAAAGAATTGAGTCACGATGAGAAAATACAAGCAGTCAAGTTTCTAAATGCAGAGCTAGAAGAAGATTATATAAAAACCATTTTCACGGCAGAAGAATATCCTATCTATACGCCCTTTGGTATGGAAGACGCAGCACTAAAAGTTATGGAAGCCCTCAAGAACTATAATGAGCAGACTTAAAGAGCAATACCCGTATGTCCAGAGACAAGGGTTTTTAATGCCCTTTGTGCCAGTCAGGCTTATTAATAAAAATCTTGCCTTGGATGTATTAGCTTTGGTGGATAGCGGTGCATCAGTTAACGTCCTACCATATCAAGTTGGGCAGGCTTTGGGCGGTGTTTGGGATGATAAACTTGCTGATTTAACCTTAACTGGTAACTTATCAAACTACCCATCTTGTCCTCTGATCCTAAAAGGAATAATAGGAAACTTTAAGCCCCTAGTATTAGGCTTTGCTTGGTCTAAACGCGATGATAACCCAGTAATACTTGGTAATATAAACTTCTTTGATCAGTTTGATGTTTCTTTCTATAGGAAAAGCAAACTCTTCGAGCTTGCTCAATATTAACTCATCCTAAGCGGCTGGGTTTTATTTATCTATTTATTTGTTATCTGTCAAGCATTTGATATTTTAGGAATTGATTAACTTTGGGTTATATTTCTGTTTGCCAACTGTGGCTTACCTTAAGCATAATTGAACGTTAAATAGGCCCTTACGTAAGGTCATTTATGAACCAAGAAAATACTACACCCATATTTGATGTTATTGAGCAACTCAAAGCCCTAATAAACTCTTTAACTAAAGAGTTTAAAATCAAACTAGCTAAACCTTTAGTCAGATATAAAGACCTAACTAAGAAACTTATTAATCTTGAAGAAGAAAGTAAACAGCTTAAAACTAAGTTACAAACACTCACAGAGGAGATGGGCACTGACATTGCTACGTACTTTAAAATGCTTGCTACCCAAAACTTGCCAACCCATAACTCCCTTCTTGAGAAAGCACAATCTTATTTCAAAGAACATGAAAAATGGACACACAATAGCCAAGAAATATATAAAGAATTTACTGCCCTATACAAAGAGCTAACACAGCAATTAGAAACTTTGGGAATCCCTATTCCAACTACACCTTTAGTTCCTACAACTCCTAATAAAAATATAGAAAAAAGCGACTACTTAGTAGTTATGAGTTCTCAGCCCTACCAAGCTATCAGAGAAGCTGTTTACAAAAATAAATTTGATAAAACGGATGGCTCACCTTGGCCAACAGCTAATCTTAATAAAGAATCGATTCGTGGCTACGCTCAACTGCTTCCAATAAAAAAGGACTATGTAACGATAATACCTCCAAATGAAGTAGAAATACTATCTAAACGAATGTGGGAGCAACGAGAAGAGCTTTCTGACCTTGACGCTGATGCAATGGATGCTTTGACTTCTATTTGGTTAAATCAAGCTCATACCCCACAAGATTTAGCAACAGCTGACGTTAATAACCTGCTAAAAATGAGGAATATCAAGCCCAAAGTTAGTGGCGACGGTTATGAGGGAGGGTACAGGGAAAACCAAAAACTGGAAATACTTAACGCAATTTCTAGAATTCAAAACCTCTGGTTAGATATAGCCGAAGTTGATGTTTATGAAGAACAAACCAAAAATCGCCGCAAACTTGTAAAAAAAGCCTTTCAAAGTCGAGCGTTCATCATAACTGACAGAATGGGAAAACGTCGTCCTGATGGATACAATATAGATGTTGAGAGCTTTGTCTTCATGCCAGGCAAAATTTTTGCCCATTTCCTTTTTGGCCCTGGAAGGCAGACTGCTTTGTTATCAGCAAAAGCTATTCAATATGATCCTTATCGGCAAAAATGGGAAAAACGCTTAACCCGTTACCTTAGCTGGCAATGGAGATGCGATGCTAAAAATATTAACCAGCCTCGCAAATTTCGTGTAACAACTCTAATTGATGCAGTTGGTGAAGCTGTTAATGAGCGATACCCAAACAAAACCAAAGATAGGCTAGAAAAAGCACTAGACACCTTGCTGGGCGACCAAGTAATAGTTGGTTGGCAATATGAAAATTGGAATGAAACCATCATGGAAACCCAAAGAAACTGGCTAATAACTCATTGGCAAAACAGTAATGTTATTATTATCCCTCCAGAAATAGTAAAAGAACAATATAAACAATTTGAGCTAATTGACTCAAAACCTGTATCCAATGTACCTGTAAGCCTACTTCTAATAAATAATCTAGGTGAAAAAATCAAAAACCGCCGCAAAGAATTAAAGCTTTCTCAAAAAGAAGCTGCTCAACAAATCAATATATCTCAACCATATTTAAGCCTTCTTGAAGGTGATAAGTTTCCAGTAGAAAACCTATCCGCCGAAACTAGAAGCAGATTGCAAAAATGGTTAGGTTTTACTAATAACCTGCTGTGATCATTTAATGGTACCAGTAGTCTTACAATACAGCTAGCAGCAAAAAATTGGAAAACACTAATATTACATCTAGTTATATCAAAACCTATTAATAGAAAAAATATTAATAGGTTAATTATGTTTTAGTAACTAATTATAAATAAACAGGTTATTAAATCAAGTACCACCAAAATATTAATAGACTCGTCTTTATCTATCACAATCCCTTATCAGATGCTGTATATTTTTAACTAGTAATACCTAGTCTATTATCAATCACCAAAATATTAATAGACTCGTCTTTATCCACCATAGTTTATTTGAAATCCTTTTTGGCCGATCAATGCCAATAATTCACTAAACACTTTATTTATAGCAATTACAAAAGTGAAATATAGTCAAAATATTAATAAACTCGTCTTTATCTATCACGATCCTTTATCAGACGGTTTTAACAAGTGGCTAAGGCTTTATTATGCAATAAATTAAAAAATATTAATAACTCGTCTTTATCTGTCACCAACCTCGTCTTTATCTGTCACCAACCTCGTCTTTATCTGTCACATAAAATTTTTCCGGGTTTTTTAAAGTTATTGATTCTATAGGACTTAAATAGGCAAAAATAAAATATTAATGGCTTAAATATATTTAAATATATTAATAGCACCATTTTCCATTAATAAAAATGGTGCTTATGATATATATCGGCTATTAATGAAATGAAAGAAGAAGATCAAATTGAAAGAATTCCGTTTATCTCATGAGTTTGTAGATAAAACAGCAGAACAAGAGCTTATAAAAGCTATTTCTCTTGATTCAAAAGTCTATTGGCAGATATGCGACTTACTATGCCTAGAAACATTCGTTGCAGAAAAAGAAACATGGCAGTACCTGCTAAATAAAATTGAAGCAGAAGAGCAAATAATAGTTCCAGATAGTTGGACAGCCTCCCAAGACCCAGAAACCACAGCCAAGCATCTATTGGATTTGTTTCAAAGAAGGTTGCTAGCTGAATTGCAAGAACGGCTAGCAACTTTACTTTATGGAAAGCAACAGGCATCTGACATAATTTCTTTTCTTGAAGACGAAGCAACAAAAATACAAGTCGCAATCAAAGATACTCAGCCTGGTACATTGCGTTGGGCAAATGAAGTTTTATTAGATGTGCTAGCGGATGCTGAGGAAAGATACCGCAAACGTGAAGAAACAGGTAAGCCAGTAATGGGAATACCAACTTGTATTAAAACTCTAGATGAAGCACTTAATGGGTTTAATACAGGGCTTTATCTGTTAGCAGGTGGGCCAGGTATGGGAAAAACTACTCTAGCTATGCAAATAGCAACATCTGTAGCTAAGGTTTGTTCTGTTATATATGTAACTTTTGAGAATTCTCCAGCAAACTTGGTACTTAAAACAATAACTTCCCAGTCAGAGATTTCTGCACAACAAGTACAACGTGGTTGGGCTGACCTTAAAGCCTTACACAAAACAGCTAACCAATGGCTTCCAATAGCACAAAATATGGCTTTTATTGAAGGTAATAGTAAGCTGACAGTGGCACAAGTTCGTGCTAGAGCCTTGCAAGCCATGCATAAAAGTAAGTCTGAGAAATGCTTAATTGTGGTTGACTATTTGCAATTGTGGGCAAAAGCAGCCAGCGAGTTTAGAAGTTTTGGCTCGGTACGTGAACGAGTTGAAACTTTAGGCAGCGGACTTAGAGAAATTGCTTTAAGGCTTAATAGCCCTGTACTGGCACTTGCCTCTCAGAACCGTTCGGAAGGAAGCTATGGCAGTGGCAAAGGCAAAGCTACTCTTGACTCTCTTAAAGAGAGTGGAGATCTTGAGTATGCAGCAGATGTTGTAATGTTTTTAACAGGTTCTGAGCAGCGTCCGGTAACACCTCCTGCTCGTGCTGTTGATTTAACAATAGCGAAAAACCGTGATGGTGAGATTGGCTATGTGCCTCTTGTTTTTAGACCAGATTTAGGCATTATGCGAGAGGAGTTTAGATTTGTGTGAATACGTTGGATAATAATATTGTAGATTTTTATAACCAGCAGGTGTTTCCAAAACTAACAATTGCTCTTGTTTATGATAAGGTTAACTTTGCTATTCGTCGTGGCAGGCACTGGAGAGGACGTTGCCCAATTCATAATGGAGATAACCCAACAGCTTTTTCCGTAAATATAGATACACTAGCTTGGACTTGTTTTTCCCATTGTGGTTCAGGGTCAGTGTTAGCTTTTGTTAATGGAGGCATTGAGCCAAAGGGTAAAGAATTTGTAGATGTTGTTTATCAATTAGCTGAGTTGGTTAATTTAGACAGACCAGACAAAAAGCCACGTTCTTATAAGGGTTCTAATAGTACAAAGAAAAGACAAACCCTTCAGCCATATTCCTGTCAAAAACCATTATCCTCAATAGCTCAAAAGCCTTCTGTGAAACAAACCCATAAAATGGACTTAGTTAAGATTTTAGACGTGTATCAAGAAGCGTTACCAAGTAGCTTAGGCGAAGAATACCTACTGCGTCGCAAGATTTCTTTAGAACTGGCACAAAAGTATGGAATAGGTTATGCGGCTCCCGGTACTTGGCTGCATAAAACACGAGACTGGAAGTGGGGACGTTTAGTTTTTCCTCATACAAATCCTGAAGGCGAGATAGTTAATTTATATGGCCGTGCAGTTGGTTCGGTTGAAAAGGTGCCAAAAGAGATGAGACATGACCATTTGCCAGGAGCCAAAGGATATTTTAATGGGCAGATCATGAAGGAAGCTGATCATGTCTTTATATGTGAAGGGCCTTTTGATGCTGTTTCTTTGGTAGCTGCTAGTTATCTTAATGCTGTAGCTATATTTGGTGTAAATGGTTGGAGATGGGACTGGTCGCGTAATATTAGTAAATTGATATTTGCCCTAGATGCAGATGAGGCGGGTAATAAGTGGAAAGAATTGGCGCGTGAGGCTTGTTTACGTGGCAAACAAGTTTGTTTTCTGCCTCCAGAATCTTATGGCAGTAAAAAGGATGTAAATGAAGCTTGGGTTGCAGGAACACTTAATGTTGAACTGTAAAGCATGGATAGTTCAACGACCAAGAAATGCCGAATGAATATCGAAACTCCGAATAGCTATTTATATGTTCGGAGTTTCGGTATTCGGATTATAAAAACTAAACTATAGCTTCTGCTAAAAGAAGCTTGTTAGCCCGCGATAGAATGTCGAATTAATCCCGAAACTCCGAACTATAAAAGGTCAGTTCGGAGTTTCGGGGTTTTGATAACACATGATATTTATGATGAATTCTAAAAGGTTACTAGAATATCGAACTATAAACTAAATTTTTGGTTCGACATTCGGATTATAAGAAATGTTTAGTACATCTGGTAATTTCGTTATTTTTGAAAATTATTTTGCTATTTTGAGACTATATTTTTAAATGTTGGTTGCAGGTTTTAAATACGAATGCTGAATATTAAATGTCTTTTAGGGGTTCGGGGTTCGTTTTATCAAATTAAGATGTAATAACTCCGAAACTCCGACCTTACAAATTGTTGTTCGGAGTTTCGGAGTTCGAGATTTAGTTTTATTGAGAGAAAAGATTTTTATTTTCTAAGAGAGGCAGATAAAAAGTAATAGAGGTGAGTCGGATAACGGTAATACCTTTTTTATTACCCTATTAAAGGGGTATTACCTTCTTTTCTGCCAAGAGGCTCTAGCCCCTAATCCCAAGCATTCAATTTTATTCGCTTTTCTTAGAGACTTTAGGACATTTCTAATCATGTCTCTGCTAACTCCAGGACAAGCTTTTTCTAAATCAGATAAAGTAAAAGTACTAGAATAAGAATCTATTGCAGATTCTATTAAACTTCTTTTTGAGCCTTTTGGCGAGGCAGTTTGATTTACACGGGCTTCAAATTCTTGGTAAGCAAGCTTTAGGATGTAAAGTAAGTAGTTAGCAAAGTGCCAAACTTCTGCTTTGCCTTCGTGCCAGCCTTGAGAGCTAAGTTCTAAAGTTTCATAATAGCGTTCTTTATTTTGTTCAATTAATCTTTCTAGGCTTATATATCGGCCTACTTCGTAACCTAGCTGGTAGCATTGGAGTAATAAGAGTAGCCTGGAAACTCTTCCGTTTCCATCACGGAAAGGGTGTATACAGAGAAAGTCCAGGTTAAATGCTGCTAGGGTAATAAGAGGGTGAACCCATTTTTCTTTTAATGCTAGATGCCACAATTCTATCGTTTTATTTAAATACTCAGCGGTATTGGTAACGCTAACCGTTTGAAATCTTATCCTTTGTCTGCCATCAGGATATTTTTCAATGATGTTACTTTCTCGTTCTTTATACTCGCCAGCATCTCCAAGTTTTGCTCTAGTTAGATAATGAAGTTCTTTAATAGTTTTTTCTGTTAAGGGTAGATTATTACTATTTTCGTGAATAAGTTTTAATGCATCTCTATAGCCTCGTATTTCCTCTTCATCTCTATCTTGGAGTAGAGAATTGCCAAAAATTACTGTTGCAACGCGAGACTGATTTATTTCTATACCTTCTATCCTATT
>CAZHXL010000060.1:10182-26747 GCA_964536575.1 uncultured Clostridia bacterium
ACTTTCTATTAATGCATGCTCCTTTAGTACTTTTAATTTTTGAGGAGATTGTTTAGTGAAAAGCTCTTGTTTACCTTTTGCTTCTCCTAAGTCCGCTAAATACCAAGCTGTTGTTGCTGGTATAGATGTAAGTTTTTCTTGTAGTTGTTGAAATGTTTTCATTGTTAGTTGTGGTTAGTTGGAAAGTTTAATTTTTCCCGCCATTTATTAGGTTTGATAATAAATTGAGAATTAATTTATTATAACTCCCCTATTCGCTGCGAGGAAAGGTTGAGCATTCTGCAAACAATAGGTTAGCTCGCTATTTTTCCTTATACGTCTAGTAAAATTAAAATCTGAATACCGAAACTCCGAATGGCTATTTATTGGTTCGGAGTTTCGGATTTCGTTCGGATGTTGTATTAAACTGTTGTTATCTTCTTTCACAATAGGGTACCAATGGTTCTTCAAAAGAAAAAGTAACCAATAACACAACGTAAAGTGTTAACTCAATTTGTCAATGATAAATCCGAAACCTCGAATTACGAAATTTTAATTCGGAGTTTCGGTATTCGAGGTTTTTACAAATTTGATTTTGAAGGAAAGCCTCTACTAAAATTGTTAATGACAAGATAGTGTGAGTTAAACAAGAAACAAACTATGAAATTAAAAGCGAATACCGAACAAATATCGAAACTCCGAACCAATAAACAACCCTTCGGGGTTTCGGTATTCGGGTTTGAAAAATGTAAAATTGTGTGATAAAACTCCGAACAAATATCGAAACTCCGAATCAATAAATAGTCCTTCGGAGTTTCGGTATTCGGATTTCATTTTGTTATTGGGGAGAGAAAGTCAAATGACCAAAAAGGAAGTTATGGATTTTCTAGGAGTATCTGATAGGACTGTAGAAAAATATACTGCTAAGGGATTGTTAACAGTTAGGTATGAGCCTGGTAAGACTAGACCTGTTGCAACTTATGAAGAAGAGGAAGTGACTAAATTAAAGGAAAAGATGACTACTGTTAGTGAGACAAACAAGACCTCTCAACAAAAGGCAGAAAAAACCAAAAACGAAGTAAATATTGAAATGCCGAGTGATGAATACTTAAATACTGAACCTAATAGAGCATTGATTTTAGCTGCAACAAAACCAATCACAGCAGGCTTTGAACAAATGGCTTTTACAATAGAAAAACTAACACAAACAGTTGAGTCAATTCGCACAAATAAACCTCCAATTGTTCCTGTAGAATCTAAAGTAATTTTAACTTTGGCAGAAGCAGCATCCCTCTTAAGCATGTCTAAGCAATTATTGGTACTAGGGATTAAGGAAGGAAAACTAAAAGCTGCTAAACAAGGTCGCGGTTGGAAGATTCGTCGCAAAGATCTTGACCTCTATGCAGAATCTCTTTGGTAATCAAAGTCCAAGACTCAAAAAAGCTTTATTAAAATAGACTAACTCCGCCAATTAACATCTGTTATGATAATACTACTTAAAAATAAAGACATTTCAAATAAATATGGCTGTAAGATTTCATAAACTCTCTCGCAAACCAAAACTGTTTCGTAGTTTGACTACACTATCAGTGGAAGAATTTGTAATACTAGTAAAAAAACTGCAACCACTATGGAAGAAATCTGAGCACAGCCGTAAACTCATCAGGACTGATCGAAAGAATAAGCCAGGACAAGGACACCCATACTTTGCCGATTTCCAAACACTGCTTTTGCTCATAGTACTGTATCTAAAAAGTAACACCAGTAATGCCTTGCTCGGTCTCCTATTTGGGATAGAAGAGCAGGCTGTCTATGACATCAGTGCTAAATTGTTACCCATACTCCATGGTCATTTTATGCCACAAACTATGATCAGCAAAAGAAAACCACGAGGCACCATTACTACTGTAGATCAGCTACTAGAACAGTACCCTGATTTAAAAGAAGTTATTGCTGATGGTACTGATATCCAAACCAGAAGACCAAAACGCAGACAAGCCAAGAACTACAGTGGTAAGAGTAAAAAACATAGCAAGAAGTCAGTACTGATCATTAACCCTAAAGATGGACTTATCCTTGGTAGAACCAAGCTAAGGCCAGGCTCAATCCATGACAAGAGACTACTTGAAGAAGATGGGTTTTACGGCAGGATGAACAGGTTTCCTGATTTAATGAAACGTGCTGACAGTGCCTGGACCGGAGAAGATGGCAGTAATGGGTGGTTAGTCAACAAGCGAGCTGTACGAAATCATCCCTTAACAGAGGCTGACAAAAAACAAAATCGTGTTTTGTCTAAAGTCCGTATTGGTGTTGAACATGCTATTAGACGTGTAAAGGTCTTTCTTCGGATTGGTAGTAAAACTAGTTTCAGGGTCAAAGGCAAACTTGATAGTGTACTTGATGCAATTATTAACCTTGCTAATTTTAAACAACTTATGAGACATCCAGTACAGGCATGATGAACCAACTGAGCGTTGGTTCATCATGCTTGAACTCGATATTAATTAGCATGGTTAGTCTAATATCTTATTCCATAATCTTAATTTGATAACTATACCCTTGCTCAGTTAAAAAAAGTTGTCGATGGCGAGCAAAATCTTCTTCACAAGTTCGCAAAGAAACAATGGTGTAGAATCTAGCACGTCGTCCATCTGCTTTTGGTCTTAGTATTCGTCCTAGTCTTTGAGCTTCTTCTTGGCGAGAGCCATACTTACCTGATATTTGTATTAAAACATCTGCATCTGGTAAGTCTAAAGCAAAATTACCTACGCGGGACAGAATAAGTCCTTTTAGCCCTCCACTGCGAAAGGCGTTATACAATTCTTCACGCTCAGGTTGAGGTGTTTTTCCTGTAACTAAAGGCAATTTAGTTTCTTCTGCTAAAGCTTCAAGCTGAGAAATAAATTCTCCTATTACTAAAACTCTAGCACTTTGTTGTTTTGTTTCAGAAGAAATTAAATCTTTTACTACCTGCATTTTACGAAGGTTTTCTGACGCGATACGAAATTGTTGACGACGTGGAGCTAAAGCATATTCCATTTGCTGTTGTTTATCTTGCGAAATTCGGATTTCTGCACAGTCAGCAGCAGCTATAAAACCTGATTCTTCTAGCTCTCTCCAAGGCACATCATAACGTTTTGGGCCAATTAGAGCAAAAACATCTCCTTCTTTTCCATCTTCTCTAATTAATGTAGCTGTAAGTCCAAGCCTTCTGCGAGCTTGTAGTTCTGCTGTAATACGAAAAATCGGAGCAGGCAATAGATGTACTTCATCATAAATAATTAATCCCCAAGAACGCCTTTGAAACAAAGAAAAATGAGGAAACTCATCATTGCGGCTTGGTCTATAGGTTAGAATTTGGTAAGTTGCTAAGGTTATTGGCCCTGTTTTTTTGCTCTCACCACTGTACTCAGCAATCATGTCAGGAGAAATATCTGTTTTATCAATAAGCTCTCTTCTCCATTGATGAATAGATGTTTGACTAGTGGTTAATACCAAAGTGCTTTCTTGAACAGCAGCCATAGCAGCCATTCCAACTATGGTTTTACCTGCTCCACATGGCAAAACTATTACTCCACTACCTCCTTTGACGCTTCCTGCCTGGTAAAAGGCTTTTGCTGCTTCTTTTTGGTAATCACGAATAATAAACTCTACACCTGAGTTTGTTAACTGGCGCAGTTTAACGGGCATATTTTCGCCAGTAGTATAGCCAGCTATATCTTCTGCTGGGTAGCCTGCACCAAGCAAAGCTTGTTTAAGTACACCTCTAAGTGCTGTATCAATCTGAAATGACGTTTCTGATAATTTTATACCTAAAAATGGAGCTACTTTTTCATTCCTACTTAAAAGCTCTGTTAGAGGGCTATCTAAGATTTCTAGAGCAAGATTACCGCTAGTATCTCGCTTAAGTACTGTGAGTCCATAGCGTTTTCCAAGTAGTTTAATTTCTTGGATTACAGATTCAGGCACAGGAAACTTAGAGTGAACATGTAGTGCTTCTACTATTTCATCAATAGGTAGCCCTGCGGCACGAGCATTCCAAATACTTAAAGCTGTTATACGGTAAGTATGGATATGTTCAGGGCTTTTTATCAACTCAGCAAATGGCGCAATGGCTTCACGTGCTTTATCTGCTTTAGGTGAATAGACTTCTAATAAAATAGAAAGGTCGCTTTGAACAATCAAGGCATTTTCAGGCACGTAAGACAAAAGTTTTTCTCCTATGATAAATTACTTACTTAGCTATTACTCGCAATAACGTATCCTATTTGGCGTAAGGCTTTACGGAACTGGGATTCAAACTCAGCAAGTACTACTATATGGCGTTCTCCTGCAAGTAGACAAAACTTTTTAGTTCTTGAGTCATTAGCAATTAAGGTTGCTAGTGCAACATCAACGCATTCAATAAGTTGAGCTTGTCCACGATTTTTTAAGCAATTAGCCCGTTCAGCTAAATCACTGATGAAGTGTTTAACAGTTTCAGGAATTTGATGACTGCTACGAGCTTCTAGAAACTCTTCTAATTCCGAGATTTTGCGCCCAGTTTCTATTGCTGACATTATTTTTGCTTGGTCTAATTTCCACACAGAATCAGACACTTTTTGGGTGTAGAGGTCTAATAAAAGCTGGTCACTAGGGGAAAGTTTTGCTCCAATTGCAGCTATTTCCCTATTAGGAAGTACTCGTAATGTTGGTTTGCTCTCCATTGGAGTAGGAGTATATTTGTCTAATATTCCTAGACAGTATGCTCCTAAAGAGTTTAGGCGAAAATATAACAAGCCATCATAACGGCTAAGGAAAGATAAATCATCTGTACCCCACATTTTTGAGTAATCGGTACGTATGCCTGAAGGAGGGACATAAGCTACATCAATAAGCCCAAGAGTTGCCATATATTCAAAGAGCAAACATAGCAAGTAGCGTTCTTGTAAGATATTCCAACCACCATAGCCTTCATAACCAAGATTGCCATAACCATGCTCACAAATATATAGCTCGTAAGCTTCGCGTACTACTTCAAAATCATGGCCTGCTGCTACCATATACCGGGAGAATTCTTTTGTTGATACCCATTTTCCAACCTCACAGTCTGTTAAGGCTTTTGCAATAACGCTTCTACGGCCTTCCATTGCTGTAAAATGGCGTTTAGCTTTGCCTGTTTGCCCTTTGATAACATCAATGCGCCTAAATTCATCAAAGATTTTAGTTTTTGTCCAGCGTTTCCAAATGTCTTTTATAACTTCAACGGGTGGAAGAGATAGAGCTTTTTTACCAGCTTTTGTAAGAGAAAGACGCTTGCCTGTTAGCTCTACCAAATTAGTAGCCTGCATAAGCATAGACCAAGCAAATGCCTTAATATACCCTACCTTTTCCTCATAATCATCCTCATCTTCTTGAACATCCTTTTGTTTATTAGAAGATGAGCTAGGTTGATTGTAATAATCACCACTTTCTAATACTGACTCAATAAACTTCATAGTTGATGAAGGAGGAAGCAAAGTTTTGTTGCTAACAGTTACTTTACCTACGTCAATTAGTCGGAGTACTGCTTGAACATCGTGTTGTGCAGCACGCTCCGTTTCACAATTAACAATAGGAATTTCTTGAGTGCCAGTTTTATAGCTTCTAGTTTCATAGTCGAAGTCTCTCCAATGTAGCTTAAAATGCTCTGGAATTTCATCAACGACTTTAAGAGTAATTTTATTTGGTTTTGGAACAAATGTTTTAAGACGTTCCTTTAAGTCTAAGGGTATAGCTTTTTTATAAAAGAATAGGTTAAGCGGGGAAGGATTAGTTATATAACTGCTACTCCAAGAACTGCTTTCTCCCCAATTGGGATGTTCTCCATATTTGGCGGCAAAGCGGGCGGACTCATAATAGTTTGTAGAAGAATGAACTACTTCTGAAACAGCAGCTTGTTGTGTTTTGTCTAGTTTTGACCATAAGGTTTTTAGGTTTTGTTCTTCAAGATGCTTAATAATGATAGAAATAAGGTCTAATTTGCGTGTAGCTCTTTCAGATGTTGGAAGTAATAAAACTAATTTTTTTAAGTCATCTACTGTTATTGCATTTAAAGCGTCAAAGACTTTAGTAACAGTTTGGTTGTCATTGCGGTCATAATATGGCATTGGATTGATTTATATCCCCTTGTTAAATGTATTTGCACTGTGTAATATGTAAAAAGAACGCCTATTTTTCGCCATCAGTACTTTTTATTGTGGAGAAATATTATTAAAGTAAATGAATTAGTTTTAGGCAAATACTACTGCCAATAAATATAGCTCAGGACTGTTTTTAAAGCCCGCAGCATTAGGAAAAGAAAGGTAAATTGTGAAAGATAACAAAGAACAAATAGCACCAAGTGATTATGCTGAGGTGTTAAAACAATTAAAAGAGAAAATCCAAACAGCTCAAGTTAAAGCAGCACTTGCTGTTAATGCTGAGTTAGTATGTCTTTACTGGGAAATAGGTAATACTATTCTAAGTCGTCAAAATCAAGAAGGTTGGGGAAAGAAAGTTATTGAGAGGCTTGCAAGAGACTTAAAATCTGCTTTTCCAGATATGAAGGGGTTTTCACTTTCTAATCTTTATTATATGCGTTTATTTGCAGCAACTTACCCTGAGTTTGAAATTCTCCAACAAGTTGTTGGACAAATTCCTTGGGGCCATAATGTCATCTTGCTTGATAAAGTAAATAATACAGAAAAAAGACTTTGGTATGCTCAACAAGCAATAGAGTACGGTTGGTCACGTAGTGTTTTAACTATACAGATAGAGACTAAACTTTATGAACGACAAGCTACCAGCGAAAAAATCAGCAATTTTGGCAAAAACCTACCCTCCTCACAATCAGACCTAGCACAACAAATCCTTAAAGATCCTTATAATTTTGATTTCCTTTCAGTAGGTAAAGAAGCACACGAAAGGGAAATTGAGCGCGAGCTAGTAAAACATATTACTAAGTTTTTGCTTGAGCTAGGAACAGGTTTTGCGTTTGTTGGTCAACAATACCCATTAGAAGTTGGAGGAGAAGATTTTTTTATTGATCTATTGTTTTACCATTTGAAATTACGTTGTTATGTAGTAATAGACCTATTATGTGTTCGACAACATAATAAGTCTTGTGTGGTCATTGTAGTTATGTGGCATAAACCACAGTTATCCTTTCTGAGATTAAGAACTTTGAATTTCTGCACCACATAAGTGTGCTTCTATTATAGTCAAGTCTGATGTTAATTTCACATAAGGAGACTTGATTATGTTTAGCCAATTGTTTGAACGCCCACACGCAATCCAGCATCAACTCAATGGCCCACTGTTGGAGCCACGTCTTCGTTATCTAGCACACTGCGCTCAACAAGGTGTTGCACGAACAACCCTGCGAAAAATTGCCTACTATCAATTGATTATTATTGAATATCTCAATCTTACGGCTGAGGGAATCATCACTCCATCACAAATTGAAACTGCGGCTCAACGATGGTCACACCGCCAGCCTAAACCACCTGAAATGAAAGGCACTCACTCGCCTGTGTCCAAAGCACGATTTATCAGAGACGCTACTCAATGGTTGTGTTTTCTGGAACGATTGCAGCCCTCAATAGCTCCACTTCATCCATTTGAAACTACCGCGAGCGAATTTGCTCACTATATGCGAGAACAAAGAGGTTTATCTGAAGAAACAATCTCATATAGATGCAATGTAATTAAAAACTTCCTTAATAAAGTCTGTGAGCAGCCTCAACAGCTTGCTCATCTTACCATTAGGCAAATTGATACTGCTTTGATTGAGAGAATCAACCAAGGAGGATATTCACGACGCACCATTCAAACTCAAGCCTCGTCACTACGAGCATTTTTTAAATTTGCTGAGAGTCAAGGTTGGTGTCAGTCAGGATTGGCTCAAGCCATTCGAGCACCGCGAGTCTTCCATCACGAAACGCTGCCTTTTAGCCCCACTTGGGAAGAAGTTCAGAGGTTGCTAACCACTGTTGAAGGCAATCAGCCAGTTGATATTCGAGATCGCGCCATCCTGTTACTGTTAGCCGTTTACGGAATGCGTTCGGGTGAAGTCCGACGATTACAACTCGACAACATAAACTGGGAGAAAGAACTTATCCAACTTCAGCGAGTCAAACAAGGACAGTCACAGCAGTTTCCACTCGTTGCTGTAGTGGGTGAGGCGATTGTGCGTTACCTCAAAGAAGTGAGACCACATTGTCTACAACGTGAACTCTTTTTGACTTTGCGGGCACCTTTGCGTCCACTAGGTAAAAGTGCCATTTTTCAAATAGTGAACCGTCGCTTACTGCCATTAGGAATAGCGATTAAGCATCATGGACCGCATTCTCTGCGCCACGCTTGTGCAACTAGGCTGATCAATCAGGGCATTTCTCTAAAAGAAATTGGGGATCAACTCGGTCATCGTGATCTGGAAACAACACGTATATATGCCAAAGTCGATCTCAGAAGCCTGCGCCAAGTCGCTGACTTCAACCTTGGAGGTTTGTTATGAAATTACACGCTTTGATCACCCAATATATAGTTTATAGGAAATCGTTTGGAGAACGTTTTCAAACCAATGAGCGGATTCTCAAATCTTTCTGCAATATAGTAGGCACTGAAATTGAAGTCACCAATATCGGAGTTGAGCAAGTCAATGCTTTTCTTTATAGTAAGGGTCAAATTACTTCTTCCTGGCATGTTAAGCACAATGCCTTACTTGGTTTCTATCGTTATGTCCTGAGTCGCGGTTATGCCACAACTTCACCTTTACCCACAGTAAAACCTAAAAGACCACAACCTTTTGTACCTTATATCTACACACAGGAAGAACTACGCCGCTTACTAGCTGCTGTTTTTACTTATCAGAAGAACCGTGGTCGTCTAGAGCCATATATGGTTCATACCTTGCTACTGTTGCTTTATGGTGTTGGTTTGCGTCTGAGTAAAGCAATTGGTTTAACGCTATCTGATGTAGATCTTGCTCAGAAGCTACTTACTATTCGCAACACCAAGTTTTTCAAAACCAGGCTTGTCCCAATAGGAGTGCAACTCAACGAAACTCTAATGCAATATGTTGCTTGGCGCAAACAGCAAGGCTACTCACAAAGTAGTGATGCTCCCTTTTTTGTTGGACGCAATGGAAAGTTGGTCAATATCTATACTATTGAAGGGGCTTTCCAATGCATTCGTAAACAAGCTGGGATTGAGCGTACTGATAAGGCAACGTATCAACCACGTTTACACGATCTGCGCCATACTTTTGCCGTTGATCGCCTCACAAGCTGGTATCAACAAGGTAAAGACGTACAGAAGCTATTACCTCATCTGTCTGTTTATCTAGGGCACAAGTACCTAGCAGCAACTTCTGTTTATCTGACTATGACCTCAGAACTTCTCCATCAAGCAAGTGAGAGGTTTGAGCATTATGTACTCAAAGGAGAATATTTATGACTGATTACCAGTTGCTTAGCCCTTGGGTACGGCGTTTCTTATTAGAGTATTTGGTAAGTGTACGCAACCTCTCTCGCAATACTCAGCGCAGTTACCGCGACACACTTTGCTTGCTCATCCCTTATCTTGGCCGTGAAACTAAAAAACAGGTTGACCGTCTGAGCGTTATAGATGTTAGTGCTAATCTGGTACAACAATTCCTACTAGAGTTGGAACAGCAACGTAAATCTAGTATACAAACTCGCAATCAACGGCTAGCAGCTATCCACTCACTGGCATATTTTATTGGTCTACACAGTCCTGAACATTTGCAATGGTGTGGTCAGATTCGTGCTATCCCATTCAAAAAAGCTCCTCGTTCAACTATTACTTATCTGGAAAAATCTGAAATAGACGCTTTGCTTGCATCACCAGATTGTAGTACTGCCCAAGGAGTTCGTGATCATGCGCTATTATTATTCCTCTATAACACTGGGGTTCGTGCTGATGAGGCAGCACAATTAACTATTGCTGATCTTGATTTAGCTCTTGTACCTAGTAGAAATCATTCGTCGGTGTTGATTCGTGGTAAAGGCAACAAGTCACGCCGCTGTCCTTTGTGGCTTCAAACAACCAAGGAATTAACTGCTTTAGTGACAGGACGTACTTCTACTGAACATGTCTTTCTTAATCGCTATAAAGAACCAATCACCCGTTTTGGTATTCATGCTTTGGTTGAACGTTATGTCAGCAAAATATCTAAGGAAATTCCATCCTTAAAAACCAAGCGTGTTAGTCCACATACTATTCGCCACACTACGGCAACTCATTTATTGCGTGCTGGGGTAGATATAAATACAATTCGTGCTTGGCTAGGTCACGTTTCTATAAATACTACTAATATCTATGCTGAAATAGATTTAGAGATGAAAGCTAAAGCTTTGGCTCACTGCGAAATAAAGGAATCTAAACCTAGAAAACATTGGCGTGAAGATATTGGCTTAATGGATTTTTTACGAACGCTTTAAGTGGCATACTTATGTGGCGTTTATTTCTCTCAAATTTCAAATAATAACCTAGATAATTACTTAAACGCCACATAACTACAATGACCACACAAGACCTAAAAGCTGGTAAGTTCAACCCACATGACGCTGGACAAATTAACTTTTACCTTTCGGCAGTAGATGAAACCCTAAAACACCCTTCTGATAACCCTTCTATCGGTATCCTTTTGTGTAGGGACAAGAATAAGCTAGTTGCTGAGTACGCCTTAAAAGATATTAATAAACCCATTGGCATTTCTTCTTATCAGCTTGTGGAATCGATACCTGAGCCACTCAAAACCAGCCTGCCTACCATTGAAGAACTGGAACTAGGGTTAGGTAATATTGATATTGATGATGCTCAATCTTCAGACTGACACAGAATGTTAAGGCCCTTATCAACTTGGCTACGAAATAGCCTTTTTGCTCACCTTTCCTTGATTGCCTGTCTTCGTATAGGGTAAGCCAAGTTTTTTTACCACATCAGACATATGAGGGCAACCCACTTCAATGCCAACTTGCTTTTTAATAAGGTCACATAAGTCTTGGAGTTTAGCAGTTGGATGTATTATTAAATACTTCTCTAGAAGAGGCTTATGATCGGCTAAGTAAGGTGCGTTGTTTACAAAAGACTGGAGTGCAGTAAGGTTTTCTTGCCAGTGTATTAGCTCTTCCTTGAGCAAACGATGCCTGTATCTTGCATCAGGGGATTCGGTCAAGTGATTAGGTAACCAACTAAAAAGAGACGTAAATTCAACTGTTTCCATGATTTATCAAAAAAGATAATTGATTAGCTTACAAAAAGAATTAGTCTATGTGCTATTTATAATATGAGGATCAGTTAAAGCTTATTTACCTAAAGCAATATAGCAGGTCTGTCGTTAATTTACCAAATAAAAACTTCCTTTTGACTTAGTTATAAATTCTACTACACAGCATGGCTACCATTGTTTGCTTAAGAGTAAGTCGTGTTATTTGCTGCTAAAATCTTAACTGTTGATTAGCAAACGCTTAAATACAAGGATACTTGGCTTGCTCACCTTCTTTCCATTATAGCAGCCATCTCTGTCAGTCAAGGGCTTGCAAGGGTAACTCCTAACGGGGATTAGGGCTACAAAACCCTCAAACTCTGACGAGTGACAGACAGAGTCTCTGGCCGCTTCCTTGGCAATAAGGTGAGCAAGCCAGCGAAGCCTACCTACCATAAATCATCAATCGCTGGAGAAAGCATATACCCATATGCAATTACTCCCCAAAGCCCTTAAAAAGCTTATCCCACCAATGGGCAGCCAAGAGGAGTGTGAAGATCCAATACTTCACGTTAAGTTCTTCACTCCTGATGGCGGCTGGACATGGTACGTAGTTGAAGGAGAGCCACTTCCTGATAGGGATTACCTCTTTTATGGCTATGTTATTGGGGCTGAGCCTGAATGGGGCAACTTTACGCTTTCAGAACTGCAGAGCGTTCGAGGTAAGTTTAACCTACCTGTTGAGCGAGAGTTATGGTTTGAGCCAACTCCCTTCAGTGTTATCGAGAAGCGTGGGTACTAAGTACTAGCACTATTGATAAGCAATAAAGCGTATCCCTTTACTGGGGTACGCTTTTTTTGTGGCGACAATCTGTTTGGAATCGTAGTGGGTATTAATAGGATAAATAGCGCAGAACATGAGTGTTTTGATTACTCATAAACCAATAGGACGCTTTAGAATAGCTGTAATCTCACCAAAATACTTACCACCCTCAAAAGCGTTTATATCATGCTCAATGTCTTCATAGTCCCCTATCTTGCTTGTCCATCGGCCGCTAGGTAGTTGTCTGGCAGCGTGGTCAGGTACTCCGTTATTAGCATAAATGACTATTTTTTCCACTCCAGGTTCTAAGTCAGGAGTATCGCAAGTTTTGAAGCCAATGGTTTCATATGCCTGAATAAAAGCTTCAACAGTATTAACTCTTGGCACGCCTTCCGGCCAATAGGTGTCTTTTCCTTCAACAGGTAACGGATCCCAGCAAGTTGTAGTAACGTTAGCAGCCCAGGCAAAACAGTTATAAATACGGTCTTCAGCACTAGTAACGGTGTAGCCTGTACGTCGTAAGTTGGGCCACCATTTCTCAAAGGAGATCTTACGTTCTGGTAAATCCATAGGTGCGTCCCCAGGCAAGCCAAGCTTGTGCCATTTCTTTTAATTTACCTCTACTTTCAACAGGAACAGGATCAGCGCCTGTAATTGCCCGCAGTGCCCAGAACCAGTGGTCTAAGTTGTGCTCCACCTCATGCAAGATATATGGAATCGCTGTTGGCCCAAGACCGATAATTGCTTGGTATGCTGAGTGGTTTATTTTATCAGCTACTCTTAAATTAGGTGGCCTATCTGCTTGCCATATTTTCACTAAGCTGTGAAATCTTTCTTCTACGGACTGATGTAATACAGAATCATCTTTTACGTAGCTTAACTCTGGCCCTTCTTCCTTTGACTCTACCAACAAAGGTTTTTGCGATTGAGAGTTTGTATCTGATGGTCTAGTACTCATAATATCTCCTTCTCTTAAGCTTGATGCTTTGAAGAGTTGATTAATTAGACCAAAGGCTAACCCCAATGTCAAATTTCAATCTTATACATAAGAAACAAGCTACTTAGGGACTTTAATTTCACCTGATTGAATACCGCCCGCTAAATGTTCTAGAAGTCTGGCATAATGATAGAAACCCTCAAATTTTGCGCAGAGTTCATCCATTCCATTAGGCCCGAGAGTGTCTAGTAATTTCCTGAAACTGGGCATAAAAGGAACCATTTCCGTTAAAATCTCCACTTCGTTGCAACCAAGTTTTTCTAATTCTTTCACGCGAGTATCTATTTGTAAGGCTATTTGTATTTGTTCAATGGTTGCAGCCGTGACGCTTTTAGTCATTTCTGGGTCTAAGTCGCCTAATATTTCTTTTAAGTATCCAAGTTGGGATTTTAATAAATCAATATCGTGTTTATAGGCAACACTTCAGGGCGACCGCATTATAAAACTATGGAAAATAAAGGGGTTGTCTAGTCGTGTAAACAATGAGTATTTAGCACTCTGCTAAAACCCTTTCGTCATTTGCCATCGCAAGCGCATTTAGCAATGGTTAAAATTGCTGTTTCCATAAGTCCTTTTATTTCCTTAAGATTATAATGCGGTCGCCCTAGGCAACACTTGGGTTAAAATTATGGCGTGAGTGGATATTAAAAGGATTAGGACTAACTGAACTGACTAGATTCGTAGTTGCAAATAATGCTAGAACTTGCTCAATGCTCTCAATAAGCATTACCAGTGGAGACTTTTTATCTTTTTGAGCGTTTTTGGCATGCATTTGTTCATGGATGTATCTAAGAATATCCGTTTTCATGTTCTCGTTTAATATTCTTAAGGAGTCTCCGGGTGAGCGAGGTTTTTGCGCTTTCATTTAATCCACCTTTGACACAAACAATTCGTCTGATGATTTTTGCTCGACACCTATAAATCAGAGGTATAAAAATAATACTAAATCAGATGTAAGGGTTAAGTATAGTATGAACTAAATAGGAAGTATGAGGCTTATTAAGTTATGGAGATAACAGTTTTTTATTCTTGGCAATCGGATCTTGATAATTCGACAAATAGAAGTTTCATCGAAGGCGCACTTGAGAAGGCTATAAACTCTATTAATAAGGAAAATAAGTTTAAGGTTAAGCCTGTTATAAAACAGGGCGCACAAGATGAGGCTGGCTCTGCTCATATAGCTGAAACTATTTTAAGCACTATTAAGAAGGCAGAAATATTTGTTGCTGATGTATCGATTATAAACGCTGCAACTATTAGTAATAACGAGAAACCTATTAAGCCGACTCCAAACCCAAATGTTTTAATCGAGTTAGGCTACGCGATTGGTACGATCGGATGGAATAGAATCTTAATGGTTATGAATGCTGATTCTAATAACCCGTATGAGAAAGTTGAGGTACTCCCTTTTGATTTAAGGCATAGGAACGTTTGTACTTATAGTTTAAAAAAGGGCGATATAGACAAACCAGAGAAAAGAAAACAGTTTGAAGGAAGGATTAAATATAAATTAGAGCAAATATTAAAAGATGTAGAGCAAGCTTACGTAGAAAAGGAAAACGAAGAACCATTCGTAAAGCAAGAACTGGAAAAAATCGAAAAGTTAAGAATAGAAGAGGAAAATGCAAAACTTTCTGAACGATTTAATCACCTTGCCCAAGAAGATAATTATTTATTGGCATTTTTAGCAAATAATAAACCTCATTATTTTACGGCAAAAAATATTAAGAGTAATAGAGGTGGGGATGAAGGCGTTATTAGTTATCAGCTTGGTAGACTTCATGACCATGGCTTAGTTGAGTGGAAACAAATAGGACAAGAAGAGATAAAGTGGGGAATTACCAATTTAGGATATCGGGTTATTAAATTAAAAGGCTATTTAACATAGAGGAATTCAAAAGCCTGTACGCATTAAACGTGTGTTCATTTTGATCAGTAGTTGATCAGAGAAAAAGTATTTTAATGAACTGGTCTTTTTCGGGGGATATTTAAAAAGTCCATTGTTGGTGATTTGTATACATCTTAACGGCGTTATTATACATATCTTTTGTATAGCTTTTATATTGTAAATAGCCTATACATCTTATATACTTTTTCCCTGTTTTTCATATTAAGACACAACAACTAAATAACTATGGGAAAAATACTTGCTTACCTTCGCACCTCTACTGACAAACAAGATTTGAATAATCAGAAATTAGAAATTTTGGAATTTGTTAGAAAAAGAAGCCTTAAAATTGATGAATTTGTAGAAATTGCTATCTCATCTCGTAAGACTACTAAACAACGTCGCATTGATGAGGTTTTGACCAAACTAGTCGATTCTGATGTCTTGATTCTTACAGAGTTAAGTCGCTTAGGCAGAAGCACGGGTACAGCCAAGATACGTGTAAAAATAGGACATAATCCTGTAGTTTTACTAGTATTTTGATAAATTTTGAAACTGAACAAAAACTAAAGTTTTTGACCATCTAATTTTGTCAAAAATTGTTATTGAAAACAAAAGACTTACAGCACTTAAATTTGATAGGTTTTTGACCATTCGTAAAAATACTGTTTATGGTTTATCTAACTTTTTACTTGTAGTTTGATAGCTTAGCTTATAAAGCTACGTTTTAGCTTGAAATAAGTTTTGTTTGCCTTATTAATAGCCTTTGTAATTACTTGTAAAATATAGTTTTATTGGTATTAATTTATTACGTTAATAATTACAGCTAAGAGAATGTACAAGGTTATGTCCTATTTTTACACGTATCTTGGCTGTACCCGATATTGCTTTTGATCAAGCAAGTAACTTAGTAATCTCAGACTCTGGCCACAACGTTGTTCGATCCATAAATAACAGAACTGGAATTATAACAACCATAGCTGGTAGTGGTAAATCGGATTTTAACGGTGATAGAATCAAAGCAACAGAAGCAAATCTTACCTCAAAAAGCATACTTATATCTGGTAGTATATTATACATAGCAGATTCCTCGAATAACCGTATCAGACAAGTTAATTTAACCTCAGGACAGATAACTACTGTAGCTGGTAATGGCAATACAGGTTTTAGTGGAGACAATGATTTAGCAGTTAATGCGAGCTTAAATAACCCCAATGGAATCTCGTTAGACGAGAAAAATAATCTTTTTATAGCAGATTCTTCCAATAATCGTATTAGGAGAGTTAACTTAAGTACAAATATTATTACGACAGTTGCTGGTAGCGGTAAAAATGATTACAGTGGTGATGGTAGCCCTGCAGTAAATGCTGGATTAGTATTTGGGGAGATATGCACGAATCACCCAAAAGTTCCACAGAACAAGTAAAGAAAAAAGTAATCTAATGCATTTATTGGTAAACAAATGAGTTAACTAAAATTTACAAATTTGGTTAACACTAAACAAAGAGTACAAACCTTATTAGCCTAGTTTTTGTGGTTTTGAAAATTAAAGTGAGTATAAATTAGGGGAATTTATCTGTTGTATAAGGAAACCTGGTTAGGACGTTTGGATAGGATACCATTGGGCGTTTGGAAATGACCCCACTTT
>CAZHXL010000061.1:0-18952 GCA_964536575.1 uncultured Clostridia bacterium
TACTATTGCGGTATAAATAAATGGGATGCCGTAGCGCAAACTTGTCAAGTATTAGAAAACCTTGCACCACATCACGAAGTAACTAAGATTTTGAAAACTCGACTAACACAAGCTAGACAAATAGTAGATCTTTCCCAAACGATAAATATCGCTCATACGCTAGCAAACAAATAGGTTAATCTTATCCTGATTAGGTAGTTAAGCTTAATATGCGAATTCTTCATACTTCCGATTGGCATTTAGGAGCAGCCCTACGAGGTCATCACGATCGTAGAGATGAGTTGTTTACTCAAATTGAACAAATTTGCCAGTTAACAAAACAACATGAAGTAGATTTACTAGTTGTAGCAGGTGATGTTTTTGTTCGTAGAAACATGCCCGAGTCTACAAAACAATTGGTTCAATTGCTATCACCTTACATTCGTTGTGGCTTAAAAGTGTTGATGTTTCCTGGTAATCACGATGATAAAGAGCATTTCTATATGATGCGAGCACTCTTAAGCGTAGAAGAAAAGCAACGAGAGCAAATCTATGTCATTGATAAAAATGAGCTTGTTACAATTAATGAGGTACAGTTTATTATTGTTCCTTATCCAAATATTCCAGAACTCCTTGAACCATACAAAATAGAAGCTAGTGGAGCAAGAAACCGCAATGCTGTTTTAAGTAAAGCTTATGCCACTTTGCTAGATTCTTTACTAGCTAGTTTAGACCCTAGTTTACCAGCAGTTCTTTTTGCCCACTTAAGTATTTCTGGGGTAATTAGTCGTAGTGAAAAAGAAGTAAATTACGATGAAGGTATTTTAATGGAACGAACTGCGCTGCCCTATGCTCTGAATTTAGCCTATATTGGCCTAGGACACATTCATCAATGCCAAAAAATTTCGCATCGTGTTCCCTGTTACTATAGCGGCAGTATAGAGAGAATGGATATGGGGGAACGTGATGATGATAAGTTTGTTCTTCTAGTAGATATTCCTATTAAAGGGGTTGCTAGTGTTACTCAAATCCCTTTACCTGTAACCCCCTTTTATGATATTTCCCTCAATGCTTCAGAGCTAGAAAACCTATTAGATCTCTATCCTGATCTTGCTCAATCTTTTTTTCGCCTTAATATAGATTGTGAAATTGATGATGAGCCTATTGCCGTTCAGCGACGGGTAAAAGAGCTAGTAGACAAGTTTTCCCTACGTTGTTTAGATGTGGTTTGTATTAGCAACCAACCAATTGTTAGTAAACGAGACATAACTAAAAGCCCTGAAGATTATGCTAAAACAGTTCTAGATTATCTTTATGAAAAGCACTTTGAAGACGCTGATATATTAGCATTAGAAGAAAGAACCAAATTATTAATGCAGGAGGTAAACAATGCTCTTGCAAAAAATTCAGCTTAAAGGCTTCTTAAGCCACTATGGACAAAAAAAAGATACAGAGATTGTCCCTGTAGAAATTGATTTTAGAAAATCCTCCCTTTGGTTAATTTATGGGCCAAATGGAGCAGGAAAAAGCGCGATTTTTGATGCCATTACTTTTGCACTTTTTAAGGAACATCGAGGTGGAAAAACTAATTTTGAACGATTAATCAATGATAAAGCTGAAAAGGCAGAAATAAACCTAGAAATCGAACTGGACGGTAAACAATACTTAATTCAACGTACAGTTAGCCGACAAGCAAGAACAAAAGTTTGGGGGATGGTGAGGTCTTGGGATGGACAAGAATGGAAAGCCGAGCCAGAAACTACAAATGCTATAGAAGATTGGGTAGCTAAAAAGCTTCGAATGAGTTATCAGACTTTCGTTTCCGCAGTAGTTTTACGCCAAGGGGAGTCAGATGCTTTTTTGAAATCTAAACCAACTGAGCGTAAAGATTGTTTGATAGAGTTGCTAGACCTAGAATTTTACCGACGACTAGGAGAAGCAGCTAATACACAGAAAAATATTTGGAGTAAAAACCAAGATAATCATCAAAAAGCTTTAGATAAAAGCCCTGAAGTCACTGAAGTAGAAATACAAACTCAAAATGAACTGATTCTTCAATTAGAAAACAAGGTTTTTCAGGCCAGAGAAGCTTTAGATGAAAAAAGGTTTGCTTTATCTGAGAGTAAACGTGTTGCTGATTTAATAATACAAATTTCTGAGAAAAAATCCCAACAACAAGCTGATAATGAGATACTTTTAGAAGCAGATAAAATTCAAAATCAAGTAAAACACTACCATGAATTAAAAATTTTTTTATTACAATTAGAAAACCTTTGGCATATTCGGCAACGATTAGCTTCTGAGCAAACAGATTTACTATCTATTCAAACTGAATTAGAAACAAATCAAAATAATCTTGCTATTATTATAGAAAAATTGAATAAAACTACAAGTTTAGTAGCAAATATTCAAATAGAATTAACACAAATAGAAATAGAATTAAATAACACCATTTTGCATGAACAAGCTTTGCTTAATAAGTTAAAAAATCTTGCTCAAATTACCAACCTAGAAAAACTTATTACCATTGAACAGGAAAAACTTATCCCTTATCAGCAAATTCTTGGCTGTAATAATGAAATCACAAAAAATTTTCAACTATATAATCAATTAATACGCTTAGCTCCAATAGTAGAACAAATAAGACAAGTCGAATTAGTTATTAGTAATAGTAAAAAAGTAGTAGAAAAAGCAGAAACTGAAGTGTTGAAACTACAACACAAAAAAATAATTTTAGATCATGACTGTGGGATGCTAAAAAAGCAGTGTGATCAAAGAAATCAAGAAATAAATATACAAGAAGGTCTTTTAGAAGATTACAAAGTAAAAATAAAAATTATAAATAGTAAAATAATTGATGAATCGATGTTAGAAAAGGATATAGATTGTCCAGTTTGCGGTGACTGTTTAACAAACCCTCAAGCAAAAGATCGTTTAGCTAAAAAACGTCAATATTGGCAACAAGAATTGGCTGAATTATTAAATAAACAAACAGAGCTAGAACAAAAGCTAAAACCACTAATAGAGCAAAAAAATATAGCTGATAAGGAGCTAGAAGCAGCTTTGGGGAATACCTTAAACCTTGAATGGTCAAAAATCAAAGCTCAAGCTAAAAAAAATAGTCATTATGATGTTTTATTTGAGCAAGAAATATTTTTACAAGAGTTAGAAGCACAAATTAGTAATATGGAGATTCATAGTTTAACAAGTAAATTAAAAATCTTAGAACCTGTATTAGTAGAATGGCAACAATTAACTGAAGCTAAACAAACCTTAGCTAATGTTGATATAGCAATAGCAGTTTATAATACACAATTAGTATTGTTACCTCAATTTACATTACAAGAGCGTGAAACGTTAGCTATAGAAATAGAAAAAATAAAACAAAAAATCATACTACTAACTAATAAAAAATTAGAAAGTGAAAAGCTATTAATAAATAATAAATTAACGCTTATAGAATATCAAAACCAGTATAATAATTTACAAAATCAGCTAACACTTATTGAGTATAAGTTATCTGAAATTAATCGTCATAAACAAGAACTTAGTAACGAAATAGGCAAGCAAGAAAATAATTTATCTACTTATTTTATTTTCCACAAAGCTATTTTAGATGAAGTAGCTTTTATAAACTTAAAAGCTGAAGTAATATTATTAAATGAAATTGAGTATAAAGATAAACAATTGACTATTGCACAAACTCGCATTCATCAATTAACAGGTGCAATTATATTATTAGAAGAACAATTAGAAAAAATTTCTGCTAAGTATCATCGTTCGGTAGCAGAAGTAGAAACAGAGTATTATAAATATAATGATGAAATGCTAAGTATTGAAAATGATTTAGATCAAGCAAAACATAAACTAGCAGGATTAGAGAATCAAAGAAAATCTTATTTAGAATTAAAAGTATTACGTGATAAAACAGAAAAAGAAGTAATTTATTATACAAAATTAGCAACTACGTTTGGTAAACGTGGGTTGCAAGCAAAAATTATTCAAGCAGCACAAGAAAAAATTAAACAACATGCAAATACTACGCTAAGACGTTTGAGTAATGGCGTTTGGCAAATAGATTTACAAGAAAATAATCAAGGAACAGAATTAGAAATTTTAGTAAGGGATCTAAGTCAACCTAAATCACCATTAAGACCATTTGAATATCTTAGTGGTGGAGAAAAATTTCGCGTTGCAATTAGTTTAGCAATTGCTATTGGTCAATCAATTTCTGGTGGACGTACTGTAGATACTCTTGTAATTGATGAAGGATTTGGTGCGTTAGATGAAATTAACCGAGCATTATTAGTAAATGAGCTACGTCGCTTGAGTGAAGAAGTTTTACATGGTGGAAGAGTAATTATTGTTTCTCATCAAGAAGATGTTTGTTGGGAATTTGCGAATCGTTATCATATTTCTAAAGGAATAGATGGACTTATTGAAATTGAACATAATTGGAGTCGTTAAATAACAATGTATTTTCAAATGTTTTAGGAAAAAAATATGGGAAATATTCATTCTGAAGAAAATACTCCTAAATGCCCAATGGGAAAGCACCCTTGGTTAGCAATATTTGTGCTTTTAGCATTTATTGCTTTAGCAGTAGCAAAAAAATTCGGTTTTATGTAATTGTAATTGTAGGAAATTTTTATGGATCTAATTTTACATAACTGTTTATTACGCAATAGTAAAAACTTTGTTGATATTGGCATAAAAAATGGCATTATTGAGTTGATTGCACCAAAAATAGAAGCTAAAGGCCAAAAAGAGCTAGATTTAGCTGGCGCAATAGTGATGCCTGCATTTTCTGATCCTCATGTACACCTTGACGCTGTTCTTACAGCAGGACACCCTAGACATAATCAGTCAGGAACATTGCTTGAAGGTATCCAAATTTGGAGTGAACGAAAAAAAGAGCTAACGTTTGAAGATGTCTACAAAAGAGCCGTCCAAGCAGTAAAATGGTCAGTCGCTCAAGGTACGCTTAACATCCGCACACACGTTGACACTTGTGACGAAAGCCTAGTAGCACTTAAAGCATTATTAAAAGTTAAAGAAGATTTAAGCAATTTTGCTAATATTCAAATTGTTGCCTTTCCTCAAGAAGGGGTACTTTGTTTTCCTCGTGGGATAGAATTACTAGAAGAATCACTTAAGCTTGGAGCAGATTGCGTAGGAGGAATTCCTCATTTTGAATGGACAAGAGAAGATGGCATTCGCCAACTAGAAATAATCTTTGAGTTAGCGGCTAAATATAACCGCAAAGTAGATATCCACTGTGACGAAACAGACGATGAAGAGTCACGTTTCTTAGAACATGTTTGTGCCTTAGCGATACGCTACAATATCAGAGAACATGTTGTAGCAGGCCATACTACAGCAATGCATTCTTATAATAATGCTTATGCATTTAAGCTGATCCGCTTGGTTGCTCGTTCAGGAGTTTCTATTATTGCCAACCCGCTAGATAACGCCATTCTACAAGGCCGTTTTGATACTTATCCTAAACGTAGAGGGCTAACTAGAGTTAAAGAACTTTTAAGTGCTGGTGTGAATGTAGGAATTGGCCATGATTCAATTATGGATCCATGGTATCCATTAGGACGAGGACAAATGCTTCAAGCTGCTTTTGTCTTGCTACATATGTGCCAAATGAGCGGTCGCGACGAGCAAAGCGCGGTATTAGATATGATTACTTGTAACAATGCTAAAGCCTTAGGTATTCCTAGTAGTGAAATTAAAGTTGGCCATCTAGCTAATTTAGTTGTGCTAGATGCTTATAATGAGTTTGATATTTTACGTTTATTGCCTTCAGCCCTTTGGGTAATCAAAAATGGTCAAATTGTGGCTCAAACCCCACGACTAGAAACAAAAGTTCATTTTGGCAATAATGAAGAAATAGTTAGCTTTAATATTTAATAAAGGAGAATTGGGAACCTTTTCTTAACTATTGCGTGTCATCTGATCAAGTAATCGTTAACAAATTACCTAAAACTTTCGCTATCTCAGCCGATAGCCAAATGTGTCTATTTATGCTATAAATAGTAATTTATTAAACAAAAATAGGATAGTTTCTATTTCTATTAACTCCAGTAAATTAAATAAATAATATGCCAGAATTTGTATGTCGCCTTGGTACTCCTAACGGAGAAGTAGTAACTCGTAATTACGAAGCAGAAGCCATAGCTGAATTGCGTGCTCGCTTAGAACGTGAAGGATATAGGATCTTTTCTATTGCTAAGCCTAATGATCAAGGAATATTTTCCAAAAATATTTCCATAAAGCAATTTAGTATTGATGAGTTTTTAATGTTTAACCAACAACTTTCCGCTATGCTACGGGCTGGATTGCCAATATTACAAGCTATAGGTATCTTACTTAATAGACAAAAAGCTAGTTATTTTCGAGGTGTTTTAGAAGATGTCGAAAAACGTATTCGTAGTGGAACTGCTCTTTCAGAAGCTTTTGCAGCACATAACACTATATTTCCTCGTCTCTATACTGCATCAATCCTAGCAGGTGAAAGATCTGGTGATTTGGATAATGTACTACTTCGCTATGTCACTTATACAAAAACTATTACAGAGTTGCGTAGAAAACTGAAAAAAACTTTGATCTACCCAGCAATTTTGATTATAGCCTCAATAGGGTTAATCATACTAATGACAACTTATGTTATCCCTAAATTTGCTACTCTTTATGAAAGCAGTAACAACAAATTGCCTTGGATAACAGAAGTAGTAGTAACAATAGCTAATACCACTCGTGATAACCTATTTATTATTGGCCCGCCATTAATAATACTAATAATCGCAGCTTTAATCTGGCGACGTACTGAACAAGGGCGTTATAAGCTAGATCAGTGGATTCTTAAATTGCCTCTTCTTGGTGAACTAATTCGTCAACATACTACATCACAACTTTGTCGTAGTTTAGCTACCTTGCTAGCTGGCGGTATCACTTTACTTGAATCATTTGAAATTGCTAGCGAATCGGTAACAAATCGTCACCTAAGAAAAACCACACTGGCAATTATTACCAAGCTTCGTGCTGGTCAACCATTTACAGAAAGCTTAAATGAAAGTGGCTGGTTACCTCCATTAGCAATAGATATGATTGGTGTAGGTGAAAAGGCAGGTTCTTTAAGAGAAATGTTAGACGAAGTAGCAAACTTTTTTGATGCAGAACTTGATGTAAGAATAACTAGTTTAACTGCCTTAATCGAGCCAATAATTCTAGTGGTTATGGGTACAGTAGTAATGGCAATATTACTAGCAATGTATTTACCTATATTAGAATTAATGAAAAATCAAACTCATTAGTCTTTATCCAAAGCTTATAGGAGCATTATGTCAAAAGTTGCTGAGCAAACAGTAAGCCCTAAGGAAACAGTTCCTCTTCGTCCTGAAGATAGGATGAATATAGAACAACAAGAAGCTAGAGAAATAGCCAGACGCTATAGGCTTCCTTATATTGATCTTACAACCCACCAATTAGATCATGACTTGCTTAATAGCATGCCTGTTAACCTAATGATAAATAGCGCGTTTGTGCCGATTACACGGGAACTAGATGCTTTGATCATCGCCATTTCTGACCCAACTAACCTAGATTTAATTGATGAGCTTGCCTCAAAACTAAAAACTAAAATTAGAACTGTTGTTGCAACTCGCGCCGCAATAGAACATACGCTAAAACGTGGAGAGAATGCCTCTCAAAGAGTTCTACAAGATGCTACTCAATCTCTAGAAATGATGTTGGTAAAAGAAACCGAACAAGGAGAAACAGAACTAGACCTTGCCAGGCTAACAGAAGAAACTTCTCCAATTATCAAACTAGTTAACACTATTGTACTCAATGCGTTAGAACGCCGGGTTTCAGATATTCACATTGAAACAGGTGACACAGCAGTCTTTGTTAAATATCGTATTGATGGAGCACTTTATAAAGCAGCCGATCCAATTGATATTCAACACCATCAAACAATTATTTCCCGTATTAAGGTTATGTCTGAACTTGACATAGCTGAGCGTCGCGTTCCTCAAGATGGCCGTTTTCGTGTTCGACTACGTGGCCGCTTGATTGATTTTCGTGTTTCAATTATGCCTGCAATACATGGAGAAGATGCTGTTATCCGTATTTTGGATAAAGAGCAAATAAATGAATCTTTTAAAGAATTAAACCTTGATGTTGTTGGTTTTGAACCTGAAGACTTGCGTCGTTTTCGCCGTTTTATTACTGAACCTTATGGAATGGTCTTGGTTACTGGCCCAACAGGATCAGGTAAAACTACCTCTCTTTATGGCGCGCTTAACGAAATTCGTAATGAAGAAGATAAAATTATTACTATTGAAGACCCTGTAGAATACCAGCTACGTGGTATTACTCAGATACCAGTAAATGAAAAGAAAGGCTTAACTTTTGCTCGTGGGTTACGCTCCATTTTACGTCACGACCCTGATAAAATCATGGTCGGGGAAATTCGTGACTCAGAAACAGCTCAAATTGCTATTCAATCAGCACTTACTGGTCACTTGGTTTTTACTACTGTACACGCTAATAATGTTATTGATGTTATTGGACGTTTCCTTAACATGGGAGTTGAACCATATAACTTTATTAGCTCGCTTAACTGTGTACTAGCACAACGACTAGTAAGAATACTTTGTAGTAAATGCAAACGTGTCCATCAACCAACAGATCAAGAATTACTTGAGTCAGCATTAAACCCTGATAAGTATCGTAATCAAGTTTTTTATGAGCATGTAGGGTGTGAAGAATGCCATTTTACTGGTTATCGAGGTCGAACTTCGATTCACGAATTACTAGATGTTACCGATAGTATTCGTGAATTAATCCTTGCGCGTCGTCCAGGATCAGAAGTGCGCCGTGCTGCTAGAGAAGAAGGATTAACTAGCTTACGGGAATCTGCAGTAAAGAAAGTTTTTCGTGGTATTTCTACTTTACGCGAAATTAATCGTGTAACCTTTGTTGAATAATACCAAAGTTTTTGGAACTTAGCTTTCGCGTGAACGTGAAAGCAGATGACTTTATCCTAACAAAACTAACAAACAGCTAATTTATTTGCCTAAAAAGGCAGCAACTAAAGTGGAGTTTTAACTTATGAAAAAATACCAGATCATCCAGCGTATCATGGCTATATTACTAGTAGTGGTACTGATTGCTCCTATAGCACTAGCAAGTGGAGGCGGAAAGCAGTTTAAGAAAGGCCGTAAATTTGAAGCCGCTCAACAATGGGATTTAGCAGCCGAACAATATGCATTAGCATTAAGTGAAGACCCTAGTAATCCTGAATATAAACTCCATTTTTTACGCTCTTTAGCTAATGCTTCTCTAAGTTTTATGGAGAGAGGTAAAATCCTGGCAGAACAAGGTGATTATGAAGGTGCTTATCAAGCATTTCGTCAAGCTTATAGCTATGATAATACTAACGAAATGGCACTTAGTCGTATGAAAAGTATGCTAGAAAAACTAGGTATTGACAAAGATAAAACAGACTCTAGCCCTAATGACCTAAGAAAGACTAGTCTAAGCAGTAATTCTACTAATGCTAAAGATGTCGCTTTGGCCACTACTAAGTTTCGTAAAGGGGATTTTGATTTTTCTACTGAAGCCTCTGCAATGCAAATCATTAATGTTTTAGCTACACAATCTAATCTTAATGTTGTTTATGAAGACCAAATAGCAAAGTTAGTAGAAGGTAGAAAAGTTCGTTTTAGCCTAAAAAACATTACTGCTCCAAAAGCATTAGAAATTTTCTTTAATACACAGCGTTTAGGCTATGCTCAATTAGATAGACGTACCATTATAGTTTTTACTGAAGCTATAGCAAATCGTCAAAAATATGAAGATGTATATGTTCGCACTTTTTATGTTAAAAATTCTGTGTTAGATGACGCAGCTAAAGTCATCCAACAAACTACTAGTAAACCTGCTATTACTATCAAAAACCTTAATGCATTAGTTGTTCGTGATACTAAAGAAAATTTGGCTTTAATAGAAACTTTGCTTGAGAAAATAGACAAAGCCCAATCAGAAGTAGTCCTAGATGTAAATCTTTATGAAGTAAGCGATAGAAATATTTTACAAATAGGTAATCAATTAGATACAAGTGCTCTTGGTGCCCTTGGCAGTTTTGGCGGAGATAATAGCCAACGCAGAACCTCACCAGCAGGAATATTTACAGACCTTGGCACAGCTCTTATTGCTCCTGGTAGTACATTTAGCTTTTTACAAAATAAAAGTATTGGCAAATTAGTAGCATCCACACAAATACGTGCTTTTGAAAATGAGGCAGCTTCTGTCAATATTGGTTCACGTGTTCCAATTCGTACAGGCGTTATTCCTACAGGAAATGTAGTTACATCAAGTGGTCAAGGGACTCAAACATCTCAATCTACTCTTAGTGGTATTGGTGGTGTAGAGCAAATTCAATATGTTGATGTAGGTCTTAATCTAGAACTAACCCCTACTGTACTTAATGATTATGTTCAAATGAAATTGTCGATTGAATCTAGTAATGTGCTTCAAGATTCAGAACAACAACAACGCAGTAGAAGAGCACAACAAAATCAACAAAGTAACCCTACTTTTACCCAGCGTAAAGTCAAAGGCGTTGCACGTATTAAAGAAGGTGAAACAGGTATTGTTGCTAGTGTTATGAGAATAGATAAAAGTGAAGGTGCAGCAGGAATACCATTTCTAAGTTTTCTACCTATTGCAGGCAGACTATTTGCTACACCTAAAAGCGATTCTATGTCTACCAATATTGTGATTACAATTACACCTCATGTTTTACGTGCTCCATACGTTAGTGAATCTGACCTGCAAGCTGTTGGCCCTAATGGTACTGGAGTATCTTTTGGAGTAACGCTTACTTTAGAAGAAATTGTTGCTAGAGCAAATCTTGAAGATCAGCTTGAAAGCCCAAATAACAATTTAATAAACCCACAAACAAACAATCAACAATCTTCTACTGCTAATCCTAATCCTAATCCTAATCAAGGAAACAATGGAGTAATTACACCAACAAGTACAATAAACCGTCCTGTTAGTCAATCTTTTCCAATTGATACAACTAAATCAAATCAGTCCCCTAGCCCAGTTCCAACCCCACTGCCAGCTCCACCTACTGAAACTAGTTCAACTGGTAACCCCAAAGTTGATCCTGATACTCCAGTTGAAGATGCTAATGGAGCAAATTTTTCTCCTATAACTGTTTTAGCTAGAGTGCTCAACCCACAAATTTCAGTTGGTCAGATTGGCCTAGTAGGTATTGTTCTTAACTCTAACAATATGAAAGTGTCTGAAACTAATGTCTCACTACGCTTTAATCCTTCTGTAGTTAAAATTAAAGATGTTAAAGATGGTGGGTTAATGAGCTTAAATGGTGCTCAAGCTGAGTTTAACTTTTCTGAGGTTGGCGATGCAGTAATTATTAATATTAGACGTCCAGCAAATACTGCTCCAGTAAATGCATTTGGGCAAGTAGCACTTATCTACTTTGAAGCAATTGGACAAGGTTCGGCTGACTTAAACCTAAGTGAAGCTCAACTTCTTGGCCCTAATGCTCAACCCTTACCAATCACCCTAGTCAATAGTAATATAGAAGTACAAAAAACTCAGACCAATGGTGGCAATGGCGATAATGGCGATGATGATGAGGAAGATGATGAATAGATTATCTAGATTTTTTTTAAGTAAAAATTTGCGTAAAACTAGTGGATTAAGCCTACTGGAGTTGATTATCACACTAGCAATCTTAGCAATACTAGTTTCTACCTCTCTACCTTTAGCTTATAACACAGTTAAACGCAATCGTGAAATTGAACTACGTCGCTCTTTACGCGAACTACGTACAGCAATAGACGCTTATAAACGTTATAGCGATTCAACTGTTCCTCCAGGACAGTTGGTGCCAATTCAAGAACGTACGCCTTCAGGATTTCCAAAAAGCTTAGAGATTCTCTCTAAAGGTTTTACTCCTGCTAATCGTGTAGATGATAAAAAACTACGTTTTCTACGACGTATTCCTGTTGATCCAACTTCAGGTCTAGCAGAATGGGGTACTAAGTCTTCTACAGATGATCCAGACACTTCATCAACTAATGACGAAGATGTCTTTGATGTATATTCTAAAAGCTCTGAAGTTGGTCTAAACGGAACTAAATACCGAGATTGGTAAAAAGGTTATGTGGCAATTATTAGCAATTAAGTTTAATCAAAACTCAAAAAATAAATCTGGTTTTACCTTAATAGAATTAGTAGTTGTGATTTCTATTATATTAATTCTAGCGACTTTAGTAGTACCTGTTTTTCAAACTACTATGCGTAATGCTAAAGAAGTTACTCTTAAGGATACTCTTTTTAAGTTACGTGATTCTGTTGATAAATATACTTTAGATAAAGAAGAAGCTCCTCAATCGTTAGACGATTTAGTCAAAGCTCAATATATTCGTGAAGTGCCAATAGATCCTATTACTGGTGGAAAAGACTGGGAAATAGAACTAGAAGAACAGCCTATTAGTCGTAGTGGAAGAAAAGGAATTAAAAACGTTTTTTCTGGTGCACCTGGAGCAGCAAGTACTGGTGTAGCTTATAAAGACTTCTAACCTGCTAAGTAAATAGTAATCATTTATCCATATTTACACATCTAGGTATAAATAGCTTATTTTAGAAAGGTTTATTATGTTTATATTATCTTCTATTTGGCAATTTCTCACTCAACCACGTTTACCCAAAGTAGCTTTAGCCTTTATTGATAGCCAAGCAATTTTACTTAAACTAAAAAAAAGACGTGGACAATTTCAAGTTGAGCGAGTTGCTAGTGCCTTTCTTCCTAAAGCCCTATTTAGACCAGACTTTAGCTCACCAAATATTGCTGAAGCTAGTTCGATGATAAGCTTACTACAACAAACCATTACCCGCGCTGGCTTAGGAGGCCAAAAGCGTTGGTCAATAGCATTACCAGAAGAAGTAGCTCGCACAGTAGTAGTTAATCTAGATACTAAACCCCAAACCCAAGATGAATTAACCCAAATGCTTTCCTGGAAAGTGGAAAGGATTGTTGGACTCCCTACTTCACGCTTAAGAGTAGTCCATCAACAGATCCCTAGTACTGGCTTGCCTCGTTGTTTAGTAACTGTAGTAGAAGAAGGGGTAATGAAAGAGTATGAATCAATATTTGAGCAACTAGGATGGCATGCTGGTTTAATTCTACCTAGACATATATGCGAAGCTTCTTGGTTAACGCGTAGTAAAATGCTAGGAGATAAACTACTTGTTAGTCATAATAGTTGGGGCTTTTCCTCTGTTGCTTTACGAAAAGAAGAACCTTTAATGATACGTTTGCGAGAATGTGGGCCAGAAGACCTAGAAAGCGAAATTTATCGCCTAGCTACTTATTACCAAGAAAAAATCTTACTTGCCAATAATACAAACCCACTAAATTTATTAGTAATTGGCGACCCTAATCAAATTGAACTTACTACTAGAACATTTGCTGATGCTTTAACAGACGTTAAGTTTAATGTTATTAAACCAACAGAAATTGCACTAAATGTTACTGATGCTAATTTTCAATTTAACCAAGTTGCTGCCGCCGCAGGGCTAGCAGCACTAGCTTATAATTAAATTTAGATATATAGAAAAAATTTGCTACCCTAAATTATTGATTCTAAAGAAGGGCAGACCTATGTGTCTGCCCCTACATGTCCTGTAAGGGTATCTAAGAGTAGCTCATTAATTTATCTATGAGCACTTTCCATTAACCCTTTTCTTTTCAATAAATTAAAAACTTCTTTCAGAAGATTGCCTTACCTACTTGCGATAAAAGTTACACTACCTTATATTAGGCCATTGTGCGCATATCTCGCGCCCACCCAAATCCAATCTGGGAACTTCCACATTAATGAGGCCAAACCACTATGTCAACAACTGCTGAACATAATAGATTAAAAGCAAAACCCGAAGGCCAGTCATCTTGGCGACGCTGGGGGCCATATGTGAGCGAACGCGCTTGGGGTACAGTCAGAGAAGACTATAGCCCTGATGGTAACGCTTGGGAATATTTACCTCATGATAAAGCACGTAGCAAAGCTTATAGATGGGGCGAAGATGGCCTAGCAGGTATTTGTGACCGTTATCAGTTACTGATTTTTGCTCTTGCTCTTTGGAATGGACAAGATCCTATACTAAAAGAACGTGCTTATGGTGTTGTACCAAGTGAAGGTAATCATGGCGAAGATGTAAAGGAATACTACTTTTACCTAGATAGCACACCTACACACTCTTACATGAAATACTTATATAAATATCCTCAAGCCACTTACCCTTATTTGGAATTAATTCAGGAAAATCAACAACGAGGTGGAAGAGGCCCAGAATATGAGCTTTTAGATACAGGCATTTTTGATGAAAATAAATATTTTGATGTTTTTGTTGAATATGCCAAAGTTGACAAAGAGGACATCTATATTCGTATTGAAGCCTTTAATCGTGGGTCAGAAGATGCCCCACTTCATATCTTGCCGCATTTATGGTTTCGCAACACTTGGGCTTGGGGAGAAACTTATAATGAAGAACCTACTATTCAAATAGGCCATTCTGGTAATGGTTTTACCTCGATTGTTGCCGATGATTCTTTGGCGCAAATGGTTAAAAACTTACCTTTTACCTATAGTCTTGGCCCACGTTATTTGTATGTTGATACTGAAGCCCAAGCACTCTTTACTGATAATGAAACCAATATGAATAGAGTTTATGGCCCATCTTCACATACAGAAAGAAAATATTTTAAAGATGGTTTCAATGAATATATTGTTTATGGTAATGAAACGGCCATTAACCCTAATAAAACTGGGACTAAAAGTTGTTTTCATTATAAAAAAATTGTCCCTGCTGGCAAATCTGTAGTGCTACGCTTACGTCTTAGCCCACAAAAATCAGATAACCCCCTGGAAAACTTCGATAAACTAGTTAATCAACGTAAAGTCGAAGCCGACGAATTTTATACTACTGTCCATCCTCGTAATGCTTCTGAAGATGAAAAACGAGTACAACGACAAGCATTAGCTGGCATGCTTTGGACTAAGCAAATTTACCTGATCGATATTCGACGCTGGCTAGAAGGCGATAACTCAAATAATCCGCCACCAGATTCTCGTTGGAAAATACGCAACCAACATTGGTTACACCTAAATTCAATGCGTATCCTTTCAATGCCTGATAAATGGGAATACCCTTGGTTTGCTGCTTGGGACTTGGCTTTTCATTGTGTAGCATTGGCATTAGTAGATGTAGCTTTTGCTAAAGAACAGCTTTGGTTTATGCTCTTTGAGCAATTCCAACATCCTAATGGTCAAATTCCTGCTTATGAGTGGGAGTTTTCTGACTTAAACCCCCCTGTAATGGCTTGGGCTTGCTGGCGTGTTTACAACATGGAACGCATTAGAACTGGTCAAGCCGACCGTGCTTTCTTAGAAAAATGTTTCCATAAACTACTCATTAACTTTGCTTGGTGGATAAACAAAGTTGACTCAGAAGGTAACAATGTCTTTGAAGGCGGTTTCCTTGGCTTAGATAATATTACTGTGATTGATCGTAGCGAAAAACTCTCTGGTGGCGTAGTACTAGAACAATCTGATGCAACTGGTTGGATGGGAATGTATTGCTTAAACCTAATGCGAATTGCTTTAGAGCTTGCAAAAGAAAACAATGTCTATGAAAGCCTAGCAACCAAATTCTTCCAACATTACATTTATGTTGGTGCTGCAATGAAAAAAATGGGTGGTCGCAGCTACTCACTTTGGGATGAAAAAGATGGTTTCTTCTATGATGTTTTGCGCTATCCTGATGGCTCATTCCATAAATTTCGTGTTCGCTCACTTGTAGGAGTAATCCCTATTTATGCCATTGAACGCATAGAAGTAGATTGGGTTGAACCATTTAAGGAATTTAATACTAACCTAAACTGGTTCTTAGAAAATCGTCAAGATGTAGTCCAACGTTGCTGTTATACAGTTAATCGTGATGGTAAAGATGTGCATATTTTAGCCATTGTTAATGAAGATCAGTTGCGAGGCTTATTAGAACGTATTCTAGATCCAAATGAATTTTTATCCGATTGGGGTATCCGTAGTCTTTCTAAATTCCATGAAGAGCATCCTTTTATCTTTGGTAAGAGCGAAGTTCGTTATGACCCGGCTGAAGCAGATTGCAAAATTAAAGGCGGTAATTCCAATTGGCGTGGCCCAATTTGGTTTCCTACTTCTTTCCTATTGATCGAATCTTTACGCAAACTTGGAAAAGCTTACGGAGAAAACTTTACTGTAAAGGGCCCAGATGGAACAGATCTTACCCTAGATAAAATGGCAGAAGAAATTGCTAATCGAATGATTAGAATGTTTACTCGTGATGAAAAAGGTAATCGTCAAATCTATGGCAAGATTGCTAAATTCCAAAATGATCCTCATTGGCGAGACTATCTACACTTTTACGAATATTTCCATGGAGACACTGGCGAAGGGTTAGGTGCCGCTCATCAAACAGGTTGGACAGGTTTAATTGCTTCTCTAATTGACGAATGGAGAAAGTAATAACCCCTTAATTCTTAACCCTTTATAACTACTTAAATAATCAATAAAATACTCAGCATTTTTGTGCTGAGTATTTTTATTTATTTCGCCTCAAGTTCAAAAGCAAAAAAAACTCTTGTTTAAAACTCTTGTTTAATAAACTATTCTAACTAACCATTAAAAGTTTTTCCAAGAATCTGCAATTATCAATAATTTTCTCCAATCCATATTACCTTTTCCGCATGTATAATATAGTGAAGCCCACATCCATTTTTCCCAATAGAACGGAGGTACTTATGCAGACTAAAACTGCTTATATATGTGTCTGTGTTTGGGCATTGTTTTTGATGTTTTTTCTTTCTGTTGATAATACTTATGCACAAACTTCACATGATCGCTTTGATAATCCTGGTCAAGGGACATTGATTCGAGAAGGAGATCTTCGAGAAGCTATCCCCTTAAAACATACCAATGTAAAAATGTCTATAGTTGGCTTTGTTGCTTCTGTAGATGTAGAACAAATATTTACCAATCCTCATAGCGAAAAAATAGAAGCAACTTATATTTTCCCATTACCGTCTACATCTGCTGTAGACAACCTAGAAATGGTAGTTGGAGATAGAGTAATCAAAGGCGAAATTGCCACTCGTGAAGAAGCACAAGCAGAGTTTAAGGAAGCTAGTAGCCAAGGAAAAAATGCAGCATTGCTTGAACAAGAAAGACAAAATATCTTTGCCATCACTGTTGCGAATATAGAGCCTGCAAATGAAATTACTGTCCGTATCCATTACACTCAACGCTTATTTTATGATGAAGGTGTCTTTCGCCTTTCATTTCCTATGGTAGTTATGCCTCGCTATGTACCTGGCACACCTATTAGTAACACCGATAAAGTAAGTAGCTCCTATAGTCGTTGGACTCGAAACAATTCCCGTATCAATCCACCAAGATTATCAGAGGAGAGTAGGGCAGGTAATGTTTCTTTAACTATAGATCTTATGCCTGGTATACCGATTAAAGATATCACGTCACTATCGCATGAAGTTATTTCAGGCAACCTAGAAGCAAACCGCTATGAAATAAAATTAGCAGAAGGTGGAATGCTCCCTAACAAAGACTTTGTCTTGGAATATAAACTAGAGGGTGATGAGCCTAAAGGGGCACTATTTCAAGCAATTGATGAAACAGGACAAGGTTATTTTTTGTTAATGGCAGTTCCACCTACTAGCTTGCCAACAGCCTATCCAAAAGATGTTATGCTAGTCATAGACATATCTGGATCAATGAATGGAAAACCGCTAGAACAAGCTAAAGAAGGGTTAATTAAATGTTTAGAAATGCTTAACCCACAAGACACTTTTAATATTGTACCTTTTGAAAGTTCTTTTAAGCCTTTTTTTGAAAACACTTTACCTGTTACACCTGAAAATATTGCTAATGCAATCCAACTTGTTAAAGGCTTGTCTGCAACTGGAGGGACAGAAATTTTAGCACCACTAGTTCACGTACTAAAAGAACATGAAAAAACGGCTCAAGCAAGAATTGCTAAAGGAAAACGCCTTAAAAGATTACCAGTTGTCGTTGTTTTTTCAGATGGTGGTATTGGAAATGAAGAAGAAGTTTTATCACAAGCAAAAAAACATCTTGGTAAAGCAAGAATTTTTACTTTTGGTATGGGCCCTGCGGTTAATGAATACTTTATCAGAAAATTAGCTCAAATAGGTCGTGGGACAGTAGAATTTGTGCCTGACAAAGAAGAAAATATTCTGCCTTATGTTACGCGCTTTCAAAAACGCGTTTCTAGCCCAGTATTGGTTGATATATCTATTAAATGGCCTGGTGTTGACATATTTGACCTTTCTCCTTCCCCAATCCCAGATCTTTACCTTAATCAGCCAATATTTCTTACAGGAAGGTTTAATGGTGGTATTTCAGGAACCCCTATACTAAAAGCTAAATCAGCTAAAAATTCAAAGAAAAGCATTCCTCTAAACATTGATACTAATGTGTCTGATGTTAAGTTAGAAATCCTCTCTGCTCTATGGGCACGCGCTCGTTTAGAAGATTTTACTGATATGCTAATAGAAGATCCAAACAATCAACAGATTCAACAACAAGTACTTGATTTGGCATTGAAACACAAACTACTTAGCCCAGTAACTTCTTTTGTTGCTGTTGACTCAAGCTCTCTAACTTCAACTTCAGGCTTAACTCGTCGCATCACTGTTCCAGTATTAGTTCCTGAAGGTTGGCAAGCAGGCAAAATGTTACTTACTGCTAATCTTTCATCTCCTCGTAAACAATTACAAGCACCTAGAAAATTCACTGCTAAACCATCTAAATCTATTGGTAAATCTTCTAGTAAACCATATGATCAA
>CAZHXL010000061.1:18962-20526 GCA_964536575.1 uncultured Clostridia bacterium
AAACGGACAAAACCTAGCAGTAAATTTGATAATTTAGGGTTTGATCCTAGCAGCAAGAACCCGTCTTCTTTACTGCCTAAGTTCCCATCTAAATCAAATCCCATAACCCCAGTATTTGATTATGGGTTTGATATTAAAAACCCTAAAGCATTGCTTAATTACATTGTTAAAAAACAATTGCCCACTGGAGAATGGCCTGCTGATACACAAGCATTAATCCTAAGAAACACCTCATTAGCAATGCTGGCAATGCTAGAAGAGATCAAATCAACAAAACAAGAAGAGCTTTATAATGTCGAACTCTTCTTAGCTAGCGATTATTTATTCTCAAATATTGATGGATTTGGGCGTTTATTTGAAGCCGCTGGGCATCAACAAGAAACAGAAATCCATGCACAAGTACTACAAGCCTTAAAATTACTTTCTCTAACAAAACCAAAACTTGTTTTGGGTAAGAAAGAATTTTTAGACTTACTAAAGCAACGCCTATTATTATTACGTAGTGAATCTGGATTATGGTATGACCAAGAACAAGGTCAAGAAAGCCTTTCTGCCACCACTTGGTCACTAATAGCCCTAGGGTTAGAACAAGAAAAAGCTATTAAATCAGCAAAAGCTCTAGAAAATAAAAGAAGTAAAACTAATAGCTTAATTTCTATTGAAAGTTTGCTAATAAGACTATGGGCTGGAAATAAACCTTCATCAGAACAAACAAAAGCCTTGCAAGAAAAGTTAAGCAAATTTAACTGGAAGGCTACTGTTACTGATGAAACCTTTTTCACCCTATTATTATTGGACAAAATTGATAGTAAAGCAGCAGAAACAATGAAAGAAGGTATAATGAACTATTCTCAAACACCTCCTTCTAATATTGATATGCTAGCACTGCGTTACTTGATATCTAAGTTTAATAGTAGCAGCTTCGAACCCATACATTAATTTTAAGTAGGGGCGAACCTATGTGTTCGCCCTCTTTACTATTCGTTCGCCCTCTTTACTGTTGGTTCACCCTCTTTGCTCTCTGTTCTATTCGATATGTTCTCTTAGATCGGCCTTCTACCCTATTTCACTTAAAATTCGAAAAAAATTCTTGACTGTTCGTTCATATTTCGCTATACTTTGCTTCGCCTTGATGATATAAAAGTGTTTTACCTAAAATAAATTTCTATTTTTCAATTAATTCATTTTACTCTGGGAAACACCATGGCCGAAGAAAAAACCTATTTAGAGCTTTCAGAAGAAAAGTCTCATAAATTTTATGAGGTAACTCTTAATGATACACAACTTTTTGTGCGTTATGGGCGCATTGGTGATACAGGTCAAACCCAAACCTCTAGCTTTCCTACACCAGAAAAAGCTCGTGCAGAAGCACAAAAGAAAATTAATGAAAAGCTAAAAAAAGGTTATGAACAAGCCACTCAAGGAGTACGCAAAAAACGCACTGTTACTCGTAGAGTTATAGAAGAAGATTCAACTCCTAGTACCACCACTAGCAGCAAAAAACGTGGGGCTACTCCCTCAGTTAATGTTATTGCTGCTCCTAGCGTAGTAGTTCAAAACAATT
>CAZHXL010000061.1:20536-22605 GCA_964536575.1 uncultured Clostridia bacterium
CAGGAGCTAGCACCTTAGGCATTTTTGTTAACGCTTCGCTATGTTGGGTAGGTAATGAAGCAGGTAAAATTTTTGCCCTCAATCATAAAGGTGAAGTGCATTCCAAATTTAAATTACCCGAAGGTGTAAAATGTATTGTTGCTGATAATGACTGGCTTTATGCTGGATGTGACGATGGTAATGTTTATGACCTTAGCGGTAAAACCCCTAGAATTGCTTATGAAATAGCCGAAGATGTAGACATCTATTGGATAGATATTTGGGATGCTATTTTGACTGTTTCTGATGCTAATGGAAATGTCACAGCAGTTAATCACGAAGATGAATCACAATGGACAAAGAAAAGTAGTGGCTATCGAGGTTGGATGGTACGTTGTGATGATATTGGCATCTATCACGGCCATAGCAAAGGCGTAACAATGTATGACTGGGAAGATGGTAAGTTTATTTGGGAAAAACCAACTAATGGAATGGTAAATTTTGGCTGGCAAGAAGAATCTAGTGTATATGCTTGTACAGACACTGGTAAAATCTATGCCTTTAGTAAAAAAGGCGAACTTTTGCATACTTACACTTGTGATCGTACTATCTATGCTTGTGCTACAGCAGAAAATGGAAAATATGTTTTTGCTGGAGACTTAAATTCCATTTATTGTTTTAATGAAGAGGGTAAAAGGCTGTGGAAATTAGCTACTAATTGTGGTGCTCCACAATCAATGCAATTTTATCAAGACCGACTTTATATTGTTACCCATCATGGTTTTTTAGCTTGTGTAGATGTTAGCGAAACCGCAATTACTGCCGCTCAAATAGGCAATCTACCTAAAACAGTTGCTATTACTGCTCCTGCTGTAAGCGAAATCTCTGCAATAGGCTTAGAAACAACCTCTGATCAAAGCACTGGTGTAATGGTTGAATGTTTCCGCGAAGGCAAAGACTTAAGAGTTCGTGTTATTTCTACTGGTTATAATCGTGATTGGAATTGTCAATTCCCAAAAGGGATTCGTGAAGAAGGCGCACGCTACTTAGTTGATGAAGTCCGTCAATCACAAAACGGTGGTTTTTATAGAGCTTTTGGCAATATTAGAAAGTTGAGCAGCTAACATGAAATTAATTAAACAAACAACCCTCTATTATCGTGAAGGCAGTTCTGACAAGGTTTATGAGGTAGACCTTTGTGAAGTTAGCCCTGGCCGTTATTTAGTTAATTTTCGCTATGGTCGTCGTGGTGCCGCTCTAAAAGAAGGCTCAAAAACCACCACCACAGTACCTTTAACCCAAGCTCAACGTCTCTTTTCAGAACTAGTTAATGAGAAAGTCAAAAAAGGTTATAGCGAAGTTGCTCCCCAAGGTGCTGTTACTCCTAGGCAAAACCCTTTGGTCGCACCTACTACAAGTAATATTTCAGCTCCTACTTCTAGTGATCCTCGCACTCAAACCATCTTAAATCATTTAGCTAGCTTTACGTCTCGCTCTAGTAAAAAACCTAAATGGCCAATAGAACGTGTTGTTTGGCGTGCTGGAGAGCTTAAAATCCGTGAAGCCACTCCGCTTTTAATTAACTTAATTGGTAATGGTAATAACTTAAGAGACTATTGTATCGCTTGGTCATTAGGCTGGTGTGGTGATGAAACTGCCGTATCTTCCTTAGGACGATTCTATAGCGATTCAGGTAGTAATGATGCAGTGCGCCGAATTGCTGCTGAAGCCTTACTAAAACTTTCTGATGAAGGAACTCAAAAAGAATTTCGTAATGACATGATTGAACGTTTGCCAGTAGAACTCCGAAATTTGGCTCGTAGCGGCTCAGCACAAAAATTTTCTCAACAACTAAAAAATTATCTTAAAAAAGATGACTTTTCTCGCTTTGAGGTCTTAGACACAATTTACTTAATTGATAATGAACATGTTCGTCCTGCTTTACTAGAAATTTTACGTAGTGCCCCCTTAAAGCCTAATTATTTTCAACGGTTGCGACATATTTTTAAGGCTGCTGAATACCGGCGCGATGCTGAAGTATTTGGGTTAATTGCTTATCGTTTTGAAAAAGAAACTGAAATGTTCACCAC
>CAZHXL010000061.1:22615-23988 GCA_964536575.1 uncultured Clostridia bacterium
TTCACCACCTATAAAGCGGCTAAAACCGTCTATATTACAGTTGATAATCAAACTGTTAGTGTTAAAAAAAGTACTTTAAGCAGCAAAGATTCAAAAATTGCTTATAGCCAAAATACCCGTAGATATTTCCGTAAGCGTATTTGCAGAACCTTAAAGAGAATAGGTGAGCTAGAGCATTCTGATTATATAAAAATGGCTGTAGGTGTATTACTAGCATTTTCTGATAAAGATGCTAAAGCTACTCGTGAAACTAGCACTTATGATTGGCAAACTAGGAGTTATAAAAACATTCGCTACGATAGTTACGCCAATTATTTAGCTTTTAATTATATTCTTTATGGTAATAGTACTCGCTATATGCCTTCACCAGCAGGGGAGAATTGGCGTTGCAGACCCACCTATAAACCTGGAGATCCAGAACCAAATATTCGTGAAGAATCCTTTCCTAGGCTTTGGGAAAATGTCCCTGCTGGGCTACTTCACTTACTCTCAGAAAGTAACTGCCTCCCTGTACACCAATTTGCTGTTAAAGCACTGCGTTCTTGCAGACAATTCTGCTCAGAACTTGATATAGAAGTAGTTTTGATGCTTCTGTCTAGGCCCTATCCAATAACAGCAGAATTAGGTTTTGACCTAGCAAAAGAACGCTATAACCCAGCTAACCCTGATAACCAATTGGTCTTAGCTCTAGCCCAATGCTCATTTCAACCAGCACGCGCTCAAGCCTACCAATGGATTGATGAAAACCGCCCCCATTTTGTAAAAGATAAAAGTTTTATTGTTTCTCTAATAACCAGCTCTCAAACAGAAACTCGTGCTTTTGCTCGTAATCTCTTACGTTCTTGTGTGTTTAGTGACTCTGTAGCCCAAGATATAACCACCCGTTTGATTAACTATTTGCTTTCCTTTCAAACCGATCCTACAAATCCAAGCTTAGTAGAAGAAGCTAAAGATGTTGCTGATACACTATTTAAGAATTTTGCTTATTTACTAGCATCTACAGACTTAAATATTGTGCTTAACCTACTTGCTCATCCAATGCTAGAGGTTCAAGAGCTAGGCGGTAATATATTGTTAAATCATCACCTTAAAGCTAATGATCTACCTCAAGATATAATTTTCTCGCTTATGAATTCTCCTTATGAACCTATGCGAGGCATTGGAGTTAAATTACTTGGTCAGTTATCAGACGAACTTTTACTTGCAAAAGATACTTTATTACTTTCTCTTTGTACTCACACTTTGCAAGATATTCGTAACACTATTCGGCCTATAATTGGTCGCCTAGCTCTTGCCAACAGTAGCTTTGGTCAAAAAATAGGTTTAACTTTAATAGATAAACTATTTACACCTGAAACCACACCTAAGCTTCA
>CAZHXL010000061.1:23998-25144 GCA_964536575.1 uncultured Clostridia bacterium
TATTAAAAAATGAACTTAGTGTTGTACTACAAACTCTTAGTTGGGATCTAGTATTAAAACTAGCCAAATCTCCCTCGGCAGTAGCACAAGAAATGGCTGGAGTAATCTTGCAAGCTAACCCTCAGTGGGCAAGTAATTACACTACAGAGGAACTTATTCAGCTTTCCAATAGCGAACTTCAAGCAGTACGAATTGCGGCTCAAAAGCTTTTTAATAATGCACTTCCTCGTTTCCAAAACAACCCTGAAGAAATGGCTATGTCAGTACGTTTTCTTGACTGCAAATGGGATGAAGAAAGACAAATTTGGTTTAAGATTTTTGAAAGCTCTTTTACAGAAGAGCATTTTAGCCCAGTAATTTTGGTTAGTATCTGTGATAGTACTCGTTTAGATGTACAAAAATTTGGTCGAGATATGATTCTAAAATACTTTACAAGTGAATCTGGCTCTGATTATCTAATGAAATTAAGTGAGCACCCATCGCATAATATGCAACTATTTGTTACTAACTATCTAGAAGATTATGCAGCTAATAACCCTCAACGATTGAAAGAATTAGCTCCTTACTTTATTACTGTGTTGGCAAGAATTAACAAAACTCGTTTTGCCAAAGAACGAGTCTTTCACTTCTTAGCAACAGAAGCACAAAAAAATCTTAGTGCAGCACAAACAGTAGCAGAAATTCTTTCCCGACAGTCTGTTACTATAGCTATTAGTGATAAGGCACGTAGCATTGAAACAATGCTACAAATTCATCGTGTCTATCCAGAAGTAACACTACCTATTCAAGTTAAGCCTTTGGAGGTTCGTCGTGGAATTTAATTACTCATATAAAAATAATTCCCAAGTTAATAGTCAAGCTAATCAGACAAAAATGTCTTTTTCCCCTGATACAAAACGCGAACCAACCTTTTTTAAAGGAGAGCTAGGAAAAAATGTTGAATTTCGTGAAGCTATTAGTGCTTTACATAATGTAGTAGTTTCTGATTTAAGGTTTAAGCCTAAAGATAAAACTGCTTATAAAGAATGGGCAGCAGAACGTGATAAGGTAGACTTACAGCTTCTTGCCACCCAACGTAAAGAGGTTTCTGACCAAATTAAAATATTACAAGCAACTTGCTTTCAAAGTCACAGAACTAGGTAAAAC
>CAZHXL010000061.1:25154-26692 GCA_964536575.1 uncultured Clostridia bacterium
AAAATATTACAAGCAGAAATGAACACACTTCATAAACGACAATCTGAGCGTCACACCCCTTTTAATAACGCTCGTCAACGCCTTTACAGTTACCTATATGAAAAAGAACGAGATGTTTGGTTTGTACTTGATCCAGTAATTACAATTCACCCTGATGAGGTTTTTTTTGAATGTTTTAGCCAAGATGAAGCCTCCTATGGTCGTTTAGGTACAAGTTATGAAGTTTTTAAGAATATTAATGAATTTTCCTGTGGTACAACAAATATTGACTATTCTTCTGCACTTTATAATGAATTCCAAAAGATTCGTAGCTATAAAACTACTCGTTTTGAAGTCGATCCATCAGGGTTTGAAGTCAAAACCGAAGGACAAGATGATTATAAAGAAGTCAAAATTGATTTACCTGATAGCTGGGTCAGGGGCTTTCTCCAAGTAAGCTCTGCCATGTCTTTACCAACAACATCTTTTACCCTTGATCCAATGGATGTTTATAATATGTGTTTTGTTTTGCGCCAACATAAAGAAATCCTTGGCCCAAGGAGCCTACGTTATATCTTAAAACCTGGTGAACCCATCAAAGTAGTTTTTGAACCTTGGGAAATAGAAGTAGCATGCCCTCGCTCAATTTATCAGGGTAACACTGCAAGCACTGTTCGGGTTTGGGGCAGACGTAGAATACTTATTCTAGAAAGATTAATTCCTGTAGCCAAAAGATTTACTGTTCATTTACTTGGTACAGGATTGCCTTCATTTTATGTTGCTGATCTAGGTAATATGTCTTTTACTTTGGGCTTATCTGGTTGGACAGCAAATGATTGGTCTACTTCAGGTAATTTTGACTTAATGGCACCTCGTGCTGATGTAGATAATTTTACTAGGCAACGGGTGTTTGCAGCCTTAAAAGAAACCTGGGCTGAAAAACCTGATTCTCTAGCCAAGCGTCTTGGTATGGATCGCAGTATCGTACTAGGTGCTTTAGGGGCTTATACCCAAGCAGGCCGCGCAATTTATGATTTAAACAAAGACGTTTACCGTGTACGAGAACTTAGCCGCGAAGCCCTACCAATGGACAAACTTCGCTTTGCTAACCCTCGTGAAGAAAGTGCTACTAGTTTCTTAACTCAAAATACTGTTAAAGTAACTAATCTTGAACAAGACCCAACTGGTACATTAAACGTTTTAGGGACGGTAAAAGATAAAAACAAAACTTATAATAATATGGTAGCCATTGATAAAGATGAGCGAATTGTTCGTGCGCTTTGTGACTGTAATTGGCACCAACAAAACAAGTTATTCCGTGGCCCTTGTGAACATATTTTAGCTTTACGTATGCAACATAGTCGTCAGAAGGTTGGTAGATAAATTTAGTTTTTTTGTCGTTTGGTTTTAATTTTTCTGTTCTTTGTCAATTTAATTTTGGTTTAATTATTGGGCATAATAGCAAGTAAAAACCTTGCAATCTGGAAGGTGTATCGCTTTCCTTGTCGGTAGTTTTGTCATGCTTCACTAGTCTGCTCTTCATTTTGCCCGAGCTAACA
>CAZHXL010000062.1:0-10072 GCA_964536575.1 uncultured Clostridia bacterium
TTTTTAGTAAGTTGTCGTAGCGTCCTCCACTAGCAATAGCTGCCCCAACTCCATTAACATAAATCTTAAATGTCATTGCTGTATAATAATCTAGACCATTAACATCGCCTAAATCGATGGTAAGATATTTGGTAATATCTAGGCTTTGAGTAATTTCTAAAATTCCTGTTAAATCAGCTAAAGCATTAGCAATAATCTCGTTATGGCCAGCAAAAGTGTTCGCTTTTTCAAGAAAAGATAATCCACCTGTATTTCTAAAAAGCTCGCATAGGCTTGCTGCCTCTGTTTTAGGGGTGCGCTCAGCCAAAAAATAATTTAATTTATTGCTATTTTTATTATCTACTAAAAGACGAAATTCTTCTGTCTCGGTTTGAGTGAGTCTTAAATATTTGGTAATGCCATTAAAGAAATTAACATGGCCTAATGTAATAACAAAGTCTGATAATCCCAAGCTAGATAAGGCTTCTAATGCAACTAGTAGCACTTCTACGTCAGCTTCTAGACGGTCATTACCTATATGTTCTAGCCCTAGTTGGTGAAAATCATGTGGGCGTTGTTCTTGGGCTTCTTTATAGCGAAACACTTCACCATTGTAGCAAAGCCTAATAGGGCGAGTAGTATTAGCAAAACGAGTTGCAACCGTTCGAGCTACCAGCGAAGTTAAATCAGGTCTTAGAGCTAGTAATTCTCCATCGCTATCTAAAAATCGGTAGGTGTGTTCTGCTGCTTCTTGACCAATTCCTAAGGCAAACAAGTTATGATAATCAAAAATTGGTAGAATAATTTCTTGATAAGACCAACCTTCAAACACTGATAAAATAAGGCGTTCAATAGCACGGCGTTTTTTTACTTCTTCGCCAAAAAAATAACGAACTCCACGAGGGATTTTTGAAATAGATTTCACAGGCTTTATTTTTTCTCCCGAAGTTGTTTAATTGCTCTCTCTATATCTGCTGCATTTGGTGCTGTAGGAGCTTGACGCACATAGGCTTCTAATTGCTCAATGGTTTTATCTTTTTTACCCCAACGTTCATAACAATCTGCTAGATAAATCCTAATTCCAGGTTGGATGTTACCACTAATGTCTAGAGCTTTAAGGAACATTTTTTCTGATTCTTCATATTTTGTCATATTCATTAATGCAACACCTAAAAATAGATGAGTATTAGCACTAGTGTCACCTAATTCCATTGCTTGACGTAGTTTTTCTACAGCTTCGCTAGACTTATGGCTTTTAATTAAAATGACTCCAAGGTGAAATTGTGCTTCAGCCGACTTAGGTTTTATTTCTGCTGCTTGGGTAAATGCCGTTTGTGCCGCGCTTAAATCTTTGGCTTTAGCATGTAACTCACCTAAAGCCATATGTGCGTCAAAGTAGCTAGGATGAAGCTGAATGGCTTGATTTAAATGCTCCAAAGCTTCTGACATATTACCCTTTTTAGCACTTTTACTGCCTTTTTCATAAGCTTTTTTGGCTTCTTTGGGGATAGATGCATCTAGTTGACGATCTGCTAGAGTAGCATTTGGGCTAGTCATAATACCACTGGTTTTAGGCGTGAGTGAAATATCTTGAGTAACTATCTGAGGTACACGATTACCAGACATAAAAAAGATCTGTACGTCTACTATAGTAGTAGAAAAGGTTGTTCCATCAGTTTGAACTATAAGTTGGTAGTTACCATTAACTACAGGGCTAAAGGTATAAGCCCCGCTAGAATCAGTAAAAGTCTCTGCTTGTGGCGAGCCTTTGGATAGTAGCTGTACTCGTACTGGTGAATTAGGGGCAGTGGTATTATTACCTGGTAAGTAGATTTTACCACGTAGTGTATGACCAAGTTGTTGAGCAACGGCCAAAGGGACAAAAAAAACTAATACTAGTAATAAAACTGAGCTAGATGCTAATATTTTTGCTAATCGAGACACTACGAGCCTCTGCATGGCTACCTCCTATTGATTATTTGATTGGTTTGAAGCTTAAAAGATAATCTAATTATCCCAAAACTATCAGTTACAGTACAGGGGAATATTGCTAGAAACAGTTAATTTGCAATAGATAGAAAAGTCTCTACTAGTATATTGCAATCTTTAATGAAATCAAAGAGTTAACCCTACTAGTAAAAGCTGCTAATTTGAAGAATTTTTATATTAGCGTGAAGGTCTAAATCTGCTACAATCTCTACCCGCGTCTAATGGTTACCCACACATAAAAATATTCTGCAACAAGGAGGTACACTAAATGAAGGCAATTAGCTTGCCATCTGTAGGTATATGGTTTTTTTTAGCAATTTTTTTCCTTTCCCCAGCCCTAGTTTGGGCTTTTGATACTACGGGAACAATTACAGGGATAGTAAACGATTCTGAAGGTGCTGCAATTGGCGGGGCACGAGTAGTGGTGCGTAATACAGGGACTAATCTTACGCGTGAAACCATAACTTCAGAGGCAGGCGTTTTCCAAGTCGCCCTCCTTCCAGTAGGCGAATATGAGATTACTATTGAAGTAGAAGGGTTTAACAAAGTACAAACCAAAGTGATTTTGCAAATTAACCAGGTTGTACGCACAGATTTTAATCTAACAATAGCGGCTTTGGCCGGCGAAATAATAGAGGTTAATGGTGCAGAAGCGATTATTACTGCTGATAGTTCTACGCAATCTACAGTAATTGATAACAAGAAAATTGTTGATCTACCACTTAATGGGCGTAACTTCTTGCAGTTAGGAAGCTTAATTCCTGGGGTTGCTGCTGCTGTGGGTGGTGGTGGTGCTGAAGGTGCTACTGAAGCAGGGGCTTTTTCTGTTGGTGGTCAAAGAGATCGAGCGGCTAATTTTTATATTGATGGCACAGATAATAACCAAGTTATTAATAACAACACGGCTGCTACAGCTAGTGTGGATGCAATCCAAGAGTTTACCATTCTTACTAGTACTTTTGGTGCTGAGTATGGCCGTAACTCGGGTGCAGTAGTTAATGTAGTAACTAAGTCTGGCACAAATCAACTTCATGGCACGCTCTTTGAGTTTTTGCGTAATGATAAATTTGATGCTAGCAATATTTTTGATAATGCTGCTGGTCAGCCAAAACCTAAATTCCGTAATAATCAATTTGGTTTTACTCTGGGTGGCCCAATTATTAAAGACAAAACCTTTTACTTTATTAACTATGAAGGTCAACGTACTAGGGTAGGAAATACAATTTTTACTACTATCCCAACAGCACTTGAACGCCAAGGTATCTTTACTGATCCAAATACTGGCCGCCAGGTTAGAGTGCCAGTTGATCCAGTTAGCGCGCAACTACTTAGCTTTTTCCCTTCTCCTAATGCTAATAGTCAATTTGGTAATTTTGTTTCTTCAGATGTAATTCGTCTGCGTCGTGATAATGCTGTAGCAAAGATTGATCAAAAACTTAGCGCGACTGATCAACTTAGTGTTCGCTATTTGGTTAATGACAGAGATACTCTTACTCCTGTGTTATCGGCTTCTGGTAACTCGCAATCATCTGCTCAAGTTCCAGGCTTTGGTACTACAGTACAAGCACGAGTACAAAACTTGTCTGTTTCTGAGACACATATTTTTTCTAATAGTGCAATTAATGAGTTTCGTTTTGGCTATAACCGATTTGTAGACATACAACTAGGAATAGATACTAGTGATCCATCTACTATAGGGCTAGCTAACGATAATATGTCTGTGTTGGGCAAAGGGCTTCCTCAAATTGCTATTTCTGGGGTTTCTGGCATAGGCAATTCTAACCTGTTTCCTTTTACTGATAACCTACAAACCTATCAAATTTTAGATAACCTCTCATTTTCACGAGGTAGACATAACTTTAAGACAGGCTTTGATATACGAAAACTCCATGTTGATGGCTCAGAGGATTTAAGTTTTGCTGGTACCATCATTTTTGATGGTGCTCAAACAGGTATTAGTGCTTTAGCCGATTTTGTTCAAGGTACTCCGCAAAGTGCTTTTATTGGTCGAGGCTTTACATCACCTAAAATTCGCTTGTCTAACTATTATTTCTACTTTCAAGACGACTTTAAGTATAGTAACCGCTTAACAATTAATGCAGGTATTCGTTATGAGTTAAACACTGTGCCAAGTGCTTCTAATAAATTGTTTAACTTTACCCCTAGTCGTGGGATTTTTGGCGAATCGCTTTATAAAGGAGACCATAACAATTTTGCTCCTCGTATTGGTTTTGCTTTTACTCCGTTTGGGAGTAATAACAAAACAGTTTTAAGAGGAGGGTTTGGTGTTTTCTATGACCTACCTTTCCAAAATGTTACTTTTAACTTAACTTTTAATCCTCCTACTACAACAATGCTCTTTAATTTTGGCCCATTCGAGCCAGGTAGACTAGGGCGTGTTTTTAGTGATACTAGCCTAGATCCTTCTGGCCCAGCTTTTGTTACAATTGATCCTAATTTTCGTAACCCCTATAGCCTTCAATATAATTTAACCTTACAGCAAGAATTGCCAGGTAGGATTGCTTTAGAGCTTGGCTATGTTGGAACACGAGGACTTAAGTTAATAGGTGCTCGTGACATCAATCAAGCAACATTTTTTCCTGGTGCTAGTGGAGATGATATTTTTGATCGTCGCCCTACTCAACTTGCTGGGCAAGGTTTTGGTGTAGGCGGTGCTGATATAGTCCAAGAACAAGAAACTATTGGTTCATCAATTTATAATTCTTTACAACTAAAGGTTTCTAAACGCTTTAACTCAGGTTTAAGCTTTTTAACTGCTTATACCTACTCTACTTCTATTGATAATCTCTCAGATATTTTTGGTTTTAAGGGTAGTGCTGCAATTCCACAAGATTCTAATAATTTAAGTGCTGAGCGGGGTTTTTCTCCTTTTGATATTCGTCAACGTTTTACACTTAGTTATACTTATGAACTTCCTTTTGGTAAAGGAAAGAAACTTTTTGGCAATGTAGGAAATTTAGCAGATAAACTACTTTCAAACTGGCAAATGAACGGTATTGTCACCCTGCAAAGTGGTCAACCATTCACCATATTTTTAGGCATAGACCAAGCATTAACAGGAAATATTTTTGGCGAACAACGCCCTAATAATGTTCCTGGAGTGTTTGTACAGACAGATGATGGAAGAGTGGTGCTTTCACAAAATTTTGTTAATAGAGATGGTTCACCTAATATTAGTGCTTTACAAGCATCAGGGGTGTTTCCTGCTGCTGGGCAGTTTGGTTCATTAGGACGCAATACTTTTAAAGGGCCAAAGTATAAAAACTTTGACTTTTCGCTTACTAAACGCACGGTTTTTACTGATACTATAGCACTAGAATTTCGTGCTGAGTTTTTTAATCTTTTTAACCGTCCATCTTTTGCCTTGCCAGACAATAATTTAAGTTCTCCTACTTTTGGACAATTTTCCCGTACTCCTGATGTAGCTAGCGGTTCACCTAAAATTGCTAGTGGTTCACCAAGAGTAATCCAATTTGGCTTAAAGTTGATTTTTTAGCACTAATCTAAAGACCCAGTTTAGTACTGGGTCTTCTTTAAGGAGTTTGACAGATGAGTCAAGCTAATAACAAATTATGGGAAGTAGAAATCAATAACCAAATTTATCAAGCTGATGAAGACACCCTAAAATATTGGCTTATTGAAGGAAGAGTTAAACCTACAGATAAGGTACGTAGGCAAGACCAAGATTGGGTAGAAATTACCAAAATAGTAAAACTTCAGCCTTCTAATATTAAAAGTGAAAAATCTTCAACAGGGTTAGTAGAGCTAGAAAAAGCTCAAATTCTTACTGTAATTGCTAATAATGTTAAAGAAGATGTTAAAGAAGGTGTTAAAGAAGATGTTAAAGAAAAAGCTGAAAAAGATATTGAAGAAGAGGCTGTAAGTAGGAAAGTTACAATTCTTGAGCCAATTTTTTATCATGAAGAAAACTGGGAGAAATATCTAAAAATAGCGTGCCAACATCACCCTGAACTACCTCCAGAGGTTCTTTGCCCTGAGTGTGGTGCAGCGTTTTGTAAGCATTGTGCTAAAGCTAGTCATGTAGGAGGAAGTTATAACAAAGCTTCAGAATGCCCGCTATGTGGTGCATTATGTAGGTCTTATTTAGAAATAAAGGAAAAGCTTTTAGCCCTAGGAGAACAAAAAGCCGAATTTGGATGGGCTGACCTAAAAATAGCATTGCAGTTTCCAAAAGGTTTAAGCCTAACACCAATAATTATTTTTACAGTTTTAATGGGGCTAGGCGGTGCTGGTTTTACTGTTCTAGCAGCAATTTCTATTCTTTCTAGCACTGTTATTTGTGCTGTTAAAGATGCTTCAGCAGGCGAGCATGAAGCTAGAGAAATGGACTATACATCTTTTTTAAGCACATTTACTGGGCCTTTACTTGCTGGGCTAGGGGCTATTTTAATCATTACAGCACCATATTTAGCACTAGTGGTTGGTAATCTAAAGGTTTTTGCTCTTCTAAAACCAATCGCATTTATTTGGGGTATGTTTTATTGCCCTATAGCGATACTAGTAGCAGGATTTACAGAAAGTTTTGCCTCAGTTGTCAAACTTCCAATAGGGTTTCAAGCACTTAAGCAGATGGGTAAACTTTCTCAAAGGTTATTAGCTTACTTCTTGCTGCTAGAAATACCATTAATTATTTTGTTTTTTATGCTTCCAGAAGTTCCTATGATAGAAAAAGAAGGACTTAAAGTTCCTGATGTTCTATCAATATTATTAATAATAGCTTTTATAGGTTTAACTTGTGGAGCGGCTTTTTTTTATTTAAGCGTAGCTATGGGAGCATTAGTTGGTCGAGCAGTGTTTAAGTCTGCTAATAATCTAGGACTGATTACTAAAGCAACAACCAAACTCTAAAGGCAAATTTCCTAGTTAAACTTAAACTAGGTTTAAGTTTTTAACTTCTTGCTTAGTTTTTTCTACTGTTGTTTCAAGCTTAGGAAATAATGCTTTAGCGTCGTTAAAGGCTGATTTATGAGCTAGGTTTTCTAGATCTTTTATTACATTAGTTAATTCTTTTGCAGCAAGCTGTAAACATATATTTTTAAATTTATGTGTAGTAATAACTAGTAATGTTTTGTCTTGCTTAGTAATTGATGAAACAATTTCTGAAAGAAATCTAGGAATATTATTAAGAAAGCCATTTACTGCAACACTCATTATCTCTTTATCCTCTCCATATATTTCTTTAAGTTCTTCTATATCTATAATTGGTACAATGATTCTTGTAGTGCTTGTTTTAGCTGGGGGTTCAGTATTTTGTAGCATTATTTTCTGCATCGTTTTTGTTAGTAGTTCTATATTAAGAGGTTTATTTAGATAAGCATCTACTCCAACTGCAAGCCCTTTTTCCTCATCTTCTTTTCTTACTGAAGCTGTAAGCATAATAATAGGGAGGTGGGTGTTAGTCTTTTCTTCAAATTTACGAATGTTTTCTGTTGCTTCTAGCCCATCCATTACTGGCATTTGCAAGTCCATTAAGATTAAGTCAAAATCTTCTTCTTGAATTGCTTTTAGTGCTTCTAACCCATTATTGGCTAGCTTTACTCTATGGCCTTTTTTAGTCAATTGCCGAACAAAAACCATTTGATTCATTTCATCATCTTCTGTAAGAAGGATATTAAGAGGTTTTATTTGATCTTCGGGCAACTTTAGAGGTGCCATCTGTATAGTGGCAAATTGCTGAAGTCTATCTAAAAGTTCTTCTTCCTTAAAAGGTTTGCCTAAGAGTTTATTTATTCCTAAAGGCTTGTATCTAAAGGCATTTTTCCAATGTGTAAAGGGTGCCATTAATATTATATGTTGTGGAAGGAAAACCTCTTTTGCTTTGTTAATTAAAGAAATATCAGAAAAATCTGCTATTTGATGATCTAATAACAAAATGTTAGTTTGGGTTTTACTTAATTTAAGGTTAATCGCAGTTTCTAAGTCTGAGGTTAAAGAGTGGGGGGTTTCCCATTGTTTAAATAAAGCAGATAAAAAATCACCATGTGCAACATTTTTTGTAACAATAAAAACAGGTCTTTTTTGTAAGTTATTTGTAGGAAAAGAAAAAGAAACTCCCTTTTCTACTACTTTACAAGGAACGATAAAATGAAAAGTGCTACCTTGGTTAGGTAGGCTTTCTAGCCAGATTTTTCCTTGCATTAGTTTTACTAGTCGATGAGAAATAGCTAAACCTAAACCTGTTCCTCCATAGCGTCTTGTATTAGAAGAATCAGCTTGTTCAAAAGGAGCAAAAATAAGTTGTTGTTTATCTTCAGCAATACCAATTCCTGTGTCTTGTATAGAGAAATGTAGGTAAAATATATGTTCGGCCCTAAGCATTGATACAGGGACTTGCTGCCAAGATGTAACTGAGACTGTCACACTTCCTTGATCAGTAAATTTAATTGCATTACTTACTAAATTAACCATTACTTGTTGTAGGCGAATAGGTACAGCCATTAATTTATCAGGTAAATAAGGGTCAACTATATTAATTAGCTCTAAGCCTTTTTTATGTGCACGCTCAGCCAAGGCTTTAAGTATATCTCCTTGAAAACTACGCAACTCAAGAGGTGCTTCTTGCAATCGTAACTTACCTGCTTCAATTTTAGAAAAATCTAGAATGTCATTAATAATTTCTAAGAGCATATTTGCAGAGGAGCTTAAATTATTTAAATAAAACCGTTGTTCCTGAGAAAGTTGTGTCTCTGATAAAAGGTCTGTTAACCCAATAACGGCATTCATAGGGGTGCGAATTTCATGGCTCATATTAGCCAAAAATTCACCTTTGGCATGGCTTGCATTTTCTGCCATTTCTTTGGCTTTACTTAACTGTTCTTGAATTTGTTCTAGTTGGATAATTTGAGTTTTATGTTCAGAAATATCACGCGCAACTTTAGAAAAACTAATTATATTTCCAGATAAACTATAAATAGGCGAAAGAGTAAGAGACAAAGGAATTAAACGATTATCTTTGGTTTTACGATAACATTCATAGGTAACTGCGCTCTTAACCTTACTTAGGTCTATTTCCGGTTTATTGCTATCAGGAAGTAAAATGTTACTAGATTGTCCAATAGCTTCTTCTGGAGTATAACCAAAAAGGTTTTCTGCTCCTTTGTTCCAACTTGTAATAATGCCATCAGTAGTTTGGCTCATAATGGCATCTTTTGAAGAGGTTACTATTGAAGCTAAAAAAGCTTGCTTTTCTGTTGCTAATATTTGTTGAGTAACATTTTCACGAGCTACAACTACTCTTATAGGTATTTGTCCGCTAAAACGAGAGATTCGCAAATTAAACCAACATTTTTCTTTACCACAATAACTAGGATGGAGCATTTCATAAACAGGAAGTTCGCCTTTAATTACACTCTCAATTCCTCTTGTTAAGAGTTCACCGCGTAGGTTGTCGGTGGTCTTACTAGTATTTCTCCATACTGATAAATAATTACTTCCTACTCCAAATCTTTCTGGGGCTTCTTCATTATCTATGGCAAACTTTTGCCAAGCTTCATTAACCGTTAAAATAATACCTTTTTCATCAAGTACTGCTATATGAGCAGTTAAAGCATTGATAGTTTCTTGTGCAAAACGCTCAGAATCTACTAAAAGCCTTTGAGGTTGTTTTATTTCGTCATTTTGATTAAATTTTGGATTAATAGACATTAAGCCCTCATTTACTAGCTAACTATTTTGTTGTCTTATGGATATTACGGCTTTAATAAAATTGATGCTTTAATAAAAATATAATTAAGCGAAACGAAGATTATAGCTGAAACTATAAAGGTTTTTCTAATAGTTTTAATAAACTTTAATAAGCTTTAATGAATTATGGCTAAGTTAAATATCGTGGATAGTTTAAGGTTGATAGTTTTACTATCAACAAAATAAAAATTTTAATATAAGTTAAAATAAAATTTTATTTATAAATTGATAGTTAAGCTTAAGAAAATATAGAGGTTTCTAAGGGAAATACTATTTTTGATTAAGAAAGCTTGATCGGCTTGAAACTTCCTAGGTAAGTCCTTAATATTGCATGTGTCTGTTTTTACAAGTAGTAATAGTAACTAAGCTTAGCAAAATT
>CAZHXL010000062.1:10082-11600 GCA_964536575.1 uncultured Clostridia bacterium
GGCACTATCTCTATCAAGTTTTATTCTGTCTGAATATCAAGATAGAGTTCAATTTCGCAGTTATACAGGGAAGACTCTTAGTAATAGTTGTGAAATACTTTCAGAAATTGTGCCAGAATTTCAGCTAACTCCCGTTATAATCCTTGGAACAGGAAATTATACAGATAAAAACCCTTTGCTAAATAAATGCCATCCAGCTTTAGAAAATACGAAAAGAACTTTTATTTTATATAACCAAGAATTTCCAGTAATTTCTGAAAAAAACAAGGGAATATTCTTATCAGAAGAACACCCTTTACTTGCAGACTGGTTTTTTATTGTTTATGCTCCAGAAATTGCCTATTTATTATTAATCAAAACAAATGCTGAACTAGAAGCAGCAGAAATCCCAGTACTAGTTTCCTATGATCGTGAAATAATAAAAAATAGTTTAATTTGGTTAACTAGTAAATTATCAGAAATAGATCAAGAAAAGCTTATCAATAATTTATCAGAAATAGACAAAATAATAGTTACTCCTCTACAAAGAGAGGCTTGCTTAGTACGGGTTTTAGAAAAAGTTACATTTAATCTTAATCGTGCGCCAGGAGAATATGAGCGTATTGCCCAAGAAATGGAGTCTACTCTTTATCAACTTGCCTTGACTAATAGCGAACTAGCATTACTTAATAGAATGCAAGAGTTAATCAGTCGCTCTCTTGATACAAAAGAGATTTATCAAGGTGTGTTAAGCGCGGTAGAAGTCGCAGACTTAGAAGCCGTTGTTATCCTGCTTTTAGATGAGGATAAAAACTTTTACCTAGATTTTAATAGTGGCCTTAAAAGTGAGTTTGCTGAAAGTGCTTGTAGGGTTTTTTCTAATCTTTTTTTTGAAACACAACTACCTGATGCACTTCAGGTTTTTTACTCTGACCAAGCACAAGAAAACTTACAAGAACTAGCTAATGTTTCTCAAAGTGCTGGAATACGCACACTCGTTACTATTCCTTTGCGTAGTCGCAATGCTACTATAGGAATAATGTTACTGACTTCTAGCTCTCACAGAAATTTTTCTACTGAAGATCAAAGATTATTAACTGGTATTGGCTCACAGATCGCTATAGCTATTGAAAGTGCAATCCTTTATGAAAAGTCTCAACGCCTAGCACGACAAATGAGTGCTCTTTTTGAAGTAGGTAAAACTATTAGTTCTCATTTAGAGATTAGCCCTTTACTCGCTTCTATTGCAGAGAATGCTGGTAAACTCTTAGACGCAGAACACACACTAGTTTCCATAGTATTTTCTGATAAACAGAACAAAAAAATGGATACTATGGCAGAATGGAGTTTAGATGATCAATCTCGTGCGATTAATTTATCTAAATTTATTCATGAAGATAATTTCCAACAAGAAGAACTAGGACAAGATATTAGTAATGACGCTTCATTAATTAGTTTTCCAATTTTTGTTAAAGATCGTTCTTCTGCACAAAGAAAATTACTAGGAACTTTTTGTGCTTCTCGCGATGCCAAACGTAA
>CAZHXL010000062.1:11610-20215 GCA_964536575.1 uncultured Clostridia bacterium
CGTAATCGCCCCTTTACACAAGTAGATTTAGACTTGTTACATAACCTAACCTCTCAGGTTTCAATCGCTATAGAAAATGCTGAGCTTTACGCCAAAATTATTGCAGCTAATGAACAGCTTAAAGAAGCCATTAGGCTAAAAGATGAACTAGTTTCAATGGTCGCACATGACTTTCGCTCACCCTTAACATCTATTCAAGCTTTTAGTGAACTGTTACAAGATCGTGTTGCAGATGAGGGCATAAAAAAATATCTAGCAATTATAAACCGTCAGTCTAAACACCTAGCTTCTCTAGCTGCAGATACTCTAACTATGTCTAGGTTAGAGTCAGGAAACTTTCCTCTAGATTTTAAGATTTTTAGAATGAATGAGTTAGTGGTTTCATTAATGGAAGCTCGCTCAACGGATACAAATATTGATCTTAAATTTGAAATTCCAGAAGAAGATATTGAAATATCTGGAGATAGTCGGCGTGTTTATGAAGTTATTGATAATCTAGTTGGTAATGCAATTAAGTATTCTCCAGATGGAGCATTTATACGTGTTAATATTAATAAAATTAACGACGGAGTACAGGTATCTATTGCTGATAAAGGTATGGGGATTGCGTCATCAGATTTACCTAGGCTATTTCAAAAGTTTAGCCGCCTAGATAGTGCACGCCAACGTCAAATTGCTGGCACTGGACTAGGGCTTTACATCTGCCGCGCCTTTATTGAAGCACATGGCGGGCGTATTTGGGTTGAGAGTGACGTAGGCAAAGGGTCTACCTTCCATTTTATCCTACCAGTTCAAAAAAAACTTTCTAATGAAAAAAAACACTAAAATAGACCTTAAAGAAGCTACTTTACGCGCTAAAGCCATCCAGCTTGTTTTAATGGATTGCGACGGGGTTTTAACAGATGGGCAAATTGTTTTACTCCCTGATGGTGAAGAAATAAAAAATTTCCATGTCTTAGATGGCCAAGGTATTTCCTTAGCTAAAGATGCTGGGTTAAAAGTAGGGGTTATTTCTGGACGTCGTTCTAAAGTTTTAACTAGACGTTGTGAAGAACTAAAAATAGATTTCCTCTTAGATAAAGTAAACAATAAGCTTAACGTATATAACACTTTAATTACAGACCTCAAATTAAATCATCACCAAGTAGCCTTTATTGGAGACGATTTACCAGATTTGTCTATAATGCAAAAGGTAGGCTTAGCCATAGCTGTTAAAAATGCGGCTTATGAAATAAAAACTATTGCTCACCTAAAAACATTACGTAAGGGGGGCAAAGGAGCAGTACGTGAAGTAATTGAGTTTATCCTAAAAGCCCAAGACGCTTGGCAAAGCGTAATCAGCAAATATTATAATTAGACATTTTATTTGCTTTTCATAATACTATTCATTTTGTCAATAATTTGATCAACTGAAAAAGGTTTTTGTAGGAAAAATACTCCATCAGTTATAACTTTATGTAGTACGTCATCTTCCATATAACCAGACATATAAAGTATTTTTATCTGTGGATAAACAGCAGCAATATATTCCGCTAGTTTTTGCCCGCTCATTTTAGGCATTATAATATCAGTAATAACAACTGCTATTTCTACACCTTTTTCTAAAATGATTTGCAATGCTTCAGCCCCATTTTGTGCTTCCAACACTTTATAACCTTCTTCTTCAATCACACTAGAAATTACTTTACGCACTGCATCTTCGTCTTCGACAACTAGGACAGTTTTTTGCTCAACACTCATTTGTCTAGATTCTTCTGGAGTTATATTGTTAAAATTTTTTCTTTCCGATAAAGGTAAGAAAATGGTTAATGTTGTTCCTACTCCTGGTTTACTCTCTAAATCAATTGCCCCATTACATTGACGAACAATACCATAAACGGTTGCTAATCCAAGTCCTGTGCCTTTACCAACTTCTTTGGTTGTAAAAAAAGGTTCAAAAACCCGATCTTTAATATTTCCTTCAATACCAGTTCCATTATCTGTAACACTTAGTTGCACATAATTGCCTATAGGTAATTCTGTGCGAATTCCTAAGAATTTGTGATCAACATAGTAATTGGACGTTTTTATTGTTATCGCTCCCCCTTCTGGTAAAGCATCCCGGGCATTAACTACTAAGTTAATCAATACTTGTTCAATTTGGCTAACATCAGCTTCAATTATATGTAAATTTTTTGCTAGTGAGGTTTGCAAAGCAATATTTTCTGGAATTAACCGGCGCAACATTTTTTCCATATTGTTGATAACTTTATTAAGTTGAAGCGGTTTCATCTGTATCATTTGCTTACTACTAAAAATAAGCAATTGGCGAGTAAGTTCTGCGGCGCGTTCCCCAGCAAGTAAAATTTCTTTTGCTGCTGTATGCCAAGTATGTTTTTTAGGGATATTTCTGATTAGTAAACTACTATAGCCATTAATCACCATTAGTAGGTTATTAAAATCATGTGCAACCCCACTAGCTAATTGTCCAATACTTTCCATTTTTTGGATTTGTTGTACTTTTTCTTCCAAATGCTTATGTTCTGTAACGTCAATACATGAACCAATAAATCCATCGAAATCATTATTACTAGTAAAAATTGGCACACCAGTTAGCAATAACCAACGGTATATCCCATCATGTCTTTTATGTTGGTATTCCATTTGAAACGGTTTACGTTGTAAAAAAGCATTATCATAAATGGTAAATAGTCTTTCTTGATCTTCTTGTCGTACACCAACACACCATCCTTGCTGGCATTCTTGAGCTATTGTTCGACCAGTAAAATCTAACCAAGGTTTGCTAAAAAAAATGTGCTGTTGTTCTGTATTAGTTAACCACATCATAACAGGTGCTGCATTTGCTAATTGACGAAACCGGGCTTCACTTTTTTGTATTTGTTCTTCAGCTTTTTTCTTTTCTGTTACATCACGAAAGACTAATACTACTCCAGTACAATTTCCTTCATCATCATGGATTGGGGAGGCACAATCATCTATAGGGATTTCTTGGCCATTGTGACTTACTAAAATGGTGTTATTGGCTAGTCCTACCTTTTGGCCATAACGTAGTACTAGAGTTGCAGGGTTATCTACTGGCTGACGAGTAAAATGATTAATAATATGAAATACTTCTGCTAGAGGTTTACCTAGTGCTTCGGATAGAGGCCATTCGGTTAAAGAGCAAGCAACAGGGTTAAGAAAAGTAATAATACCTTTTTCATCTGTGGCAATTACTGCATCACCAATACTGTTTAATGTAGTAGCAAAACGACGCTCACTTTCTTGTAAACGGCACTCAGATCTATGTTTATACAATGCCATTTCAATTACAGTCTTTAGTTCCCGCTCTTCAAATGGCTTTAAGATATAACCAAAAGGTTCTGTCACTAATGCACGTTTTAGTGTTGCATCATCAGCATTAGCTGTTAGGTATACCACAGGTAGTTTACAGGTTTTACGAATATTTTCTGCTGCTGTAATACCATCCATTGTTCCTTGTAACCTAATATCCATAAGTACTAGGTTAGGTTTTAATGTTTTTGTTAAAGCTAAGGCTTCTTCTGCTAATGGAGTACTTCCTACTACTTCATATCCAAGAGAAATAAGCTGATTTTTTAAATCACGTACTACTAAAAACTCGTCTTCGACTACAAAAATTTTTTCTGGCATTAGTTTGAGACTCTAAGTAGAAATTTTAGTGAGGGAAAGAAATATTAAAAACTGTCCCATTATTATTGTCAAGTTTTATTGTGCCTCTTAACTGACTAGTGAGATCACTTACCAGACTAAGCCCTAAAGTATGTTGAAAATCAACTTCTTTAGACAACCCCTTACCATTATCGCTAACGATTAAAATCAATTTGTCATCTGACTTCATCAGTTTTACATTGATTATTCCATAATCCTTGTCTACAAATGCATATTTGAGAGCATTAGAAACTAGTTCATTAATAATTAGACCAATAGGAATAGTATGTTCAAGATCTAATTCGATTTCTGCAATATCAATTAAGACCTTAGTCTTATTATTAGTACCATAAGAACGGCATAAATGAGCACACAAGCTATTTACATAACTAAAAAGGTCAATACGAGCAAAATTCTCTGATTTGTAAAGGGTCTCATGAAGTAAAGACATAGAACGCACACGATTTTTGGTTTCTGTAAAAGCTGCTGTTACTATAGGGTCTTTAATATGAGCACTTTGCAAATTGAGCAGACTATTAATAATTTGTAAGTTATTTTTTACTCGATGATGAATTTCTTTTAACATTGCCTCTTTTTCTCTTAATGAAGCAATTATTTTTTGGTTTGCTATCACACGTTCTGTAATGTCTTGTACCGTACCAACTGAGCGCAATGGTTGATCATTATTATCATGATAATGAATTCCTTGTGTTTGTAAAAACTTGACACGTTGGTTTGGTAACAAAATTCTATGTATAACTTGGAAAGGGAATTTATTTACTAGCGAATCAGAAAAGGTTTTATCTACCATATCGCGATCTTCTGGGTGGATCATAGCCATAAAAGCTGTTTTAGAGCGGTCAAACTGTTTTGGATCAGCTTCAAAGATTTTGTATGTTTCATCAGACCAACGTAAGGTATTAGTACTAAGTTCAATACTCCAGCTTCCAATACGAGCAATTTGTTGTGCTTCACGTAACTGTGCTTCGCTCTCACGCAAATCTTCCTCGGCTTGTCTACGTTTAGTGATATCGTGAAAGGAACTTACTACTCCATAAGGTTTTGTTTGACCAGGATTTATCAATGGTTGTGTATTAATAGAAATCCAAGACAATGCACCATTTGGCTTATAGATACCCATTATTACTCCTGAACAAGGCTTTCCTGTGCGCAAAGTCTCCATTGCAGGATGGCTTTCCCCCCCAAATGGCGAGCCATCTTCGTATATTGTCTGCCATCTAGGATCAAGGGAAGTACGTCCTATTAGTTGATCATAGGGAAATCCAAGGATTTGTTCAGCACTAGGATTAAGCTTAATAATTTTACCACTAGCATCTTGAAGCACTATCCCTTCTGCTAGTGCGGCAATTATAGCACTATTACGTTCCTCACTCTCATGCAAGGCTGCTTCAGTTTGTTTACGTTGAGTAGTATCTCGTGTTACTGCTAGGAACTGTTTCACAGACTTTGAGTTATTGAAATCCCATAAGGGTACAGCGTGTTGTTCTACCCAACGACGTGTACCTTTAAGTCCAATAATTTCAAACTCTTGTTGAGTACTTTCTCCAGAAAAAACCTCTGCTATTCCCTTACGAAAGATGTCTTGATATTCAGGTGCTATCAGATCAATAACATAACAGCCTCGCACTTGTTCAAAAGAATCTGCTTCAATCATAGCAAGCCCTGCGGGGTTCATATTAATAAGATAGCCTTTTTCATCCACGGCTTTTACACACTCAGGTTCATGCTCAACGATAGCACGAAGATAAGCCTCACTATTGCGCAGTGCTTCTTCTGCTCGTTTACGCTCGGTAACATCACGGCAGGTTACAGTAAAGAGTTTACGTCCATCCAATTCGCTTTGGGAGATGGATGCTTCCATTAGAAACTCTTCACCGCTTTGGCGCAATCCTGAAACTGCACCAAACTGTCCCATCACTCGGTTAGAAAGACCAGTGTGCCCAAATTGATGAATATATTCTTTATGTTTGGTGCGAAAACTTATAGGAATAAATGTATCTATTAATTGACCAATAGCTTTCTCAGATGAACAGCCAAATATCTTTTCTGCCGCAGGATTAAACATAATAATATGCTGATTTTCATCAACACTTATGATTCCATCAGATGCTGATTTGATAATGGCATTTGATTGGCGTCGTTGTTGTTCTATCATTGTTTCTACAAGTTTACGCTCAGTGACATCCTGATTAACTCCATATGTTTTGACAGTACGACCTTTAGTGTCTTTAACTATTGCATAACGAACCGTTACATAACCCTTTGAGCCATCTACACGGATAATTTGGTGTTCAAGTTGCTGGGAAAAATTAGGATCAGTAGTAGCAATAGCTTTTTCAACTTCTTGGGCAACTTTGTTGGCTTCTTCTTTAGGAAGAAATCTATTGACATAATCTTCTACTGATATAAAGAAACTGCCTTCTTGCTCAGATGTTGTGCCATAGATTTTGAAAAGGTTTTCATCAAAGGTAAAGCGCGCTTTTTCTACATCAAGTTCCCAACAACCTAACTTGGCCATATCCATTGCAATTAGGAGTTTCTTATTAATTGCATATAAATCTTCTGCTGTTTGTTTAGACTGAGTGATGTCGCATCCTGTAGCATACAAAAAACCATGTTTATCTGTTACAACGTTCCAAGAAAACCACCTATGTGATCCATCTTTGCACATATAGCGGTTTTCAACCTTAGTTACTATTCCATATTCTAACAGTTTAGCTAGTTCATTTAGTGTTGATTGCCTATCTTCTGGAAGAATAAATTCGATAAAAGGCCGTGACAGAAGCTCACTTTTAGAAAAGCCCAATGTTTTTGTAAAAGCAGGGTTTGATTCTTTCAAATAACCATTTTTATCAGCAATATACTTTAAATCAGGAGACATTAGAAAAAACCTTAAAAACTGTTGCATTCTCATCTCTGTTTGTTTGAGATCAGTAATACCTTGATCAGTACCAATCCCTGTATGAGATACTGTTTGAGCGTTGTCAAGGTTTTTTTCACTATGCCTTAAGTTTTTCTCTATTTGTTTGTCTTGTTTTTTCATAATATTGCAGATTTTTTACTTTCTAATTTCTTGTTACCAAAGACTATTGTGAGGATAATTATTTTATTAAAATACACTAGAACACACAACTTATAAGATTAAAAATCCGCTAATAATTTGATATACATAAAGTTGCTGTAAGGGCATACACATAAATATGGTCAATACCTCTTATTTTGTGTTTCTATTTGTTGTTGGTTTTTATAACGGTTGTGTATTGCCCAAGCAGCAATAAAAACACCTACTGCTAGTAGAATCATCAGTATTGATAATCCTTGTTGCTCCCAATTTACAGCACTAAACACAATGATTGCTAGTTCTATGACAAAAGCCGCTTGACCAATTTTAGCAGCAGGTTTTACTTGTAGTAACATACCTGATAGCATTAACGCTAAAGAAACAAATATTAAAATAAAATCATAGCTAGCAGAAGACTCACCACTAATAAACCTACATTGCATTACGTGTAGTAGTGTAGGTAGCACACAAAGCACGCTGCCAAAGCTAAACCAAAAAGTTGATGAATCATCTTTTTTAAGCATAGCTCTATAGCCATTCCATAACAAAAATATTGCTAGTGGAAGACTGTAGAATTCAGTTTGTATTAAGAAACTAAATCCTAGCCAAGTGCCAGCAGACAAATACGCTACACCGCTTAATAGAAAAGCACAGTTTTTATAAATACCCTTAAGCGTTTCATCTTTTAGCATTACACTAGCCCAGCTAAAAATACTAGTCATTATTACTAGAGAAACAAAATAGGGTATGATTTGATCGTCGCTTAGGTTTAATGACGCAAGAGTTTGTAATACAAGCGTTATAGCAGAAAGTGCCAATAGCCCATGTGCTGCATTATAAACAACATCAGTGCTCCACTCATATTTACCTTTATCTTTACCAGCAATATAGAGCAAGGCTAGTCCATAACAGGCGTAGAAGATGGTCAAGTAACTATACTCTATGTCAAAGTGATCTAGGAGCTTGAACAGAGAAACCATTGAAGTAACTATTCCAATATACAAAGCATAACCTTGTGTTCTTAATAGCCCTAAGCAAAAATAAAAAATGGCGATTTCAGCAAAGAAAATCGCTCCACCTATAGGAGGATTAAAACGAGATAGTCCAGAAATAACCCCAAATATAACTACTATTGGTTGTGCTACTTGAGCTACTACTATACTAGCATTAGAAAATTTAGTGTTTTGTAACGCACGGTCAATAAATAGATAACCAATTAATATTGGGATAAGAATTGCGGCTAAATCTGCCCAAGTTCGTAGTCCAAAGTGATATCCAACTAAACAGGCTACTTGTAACATTACAGTAAAAGCAGTATAAGCATAACCTTTTACTAATTTTGGATTTTCTGTTAACTCTGTAGCTAAAAAATAGAAAAAAGCTACAGCAAAATAGCCTAAGCAGGTTAATAGGGAAAAATAGATACTTGAGCTATACCCAACTATTAAAAGCCCTATAGCACTAATTACTACAGTTGCATTTGCTAGGACTTCAAAAGTAATACAAACTTGTTGACTAACTTTTTCTTGAGCTAGTTTATAAGCGAGTACTAAATACCCAATAGCTAATATAATTTCTGCTAAGAATAAGTGTTCTTGGCTAAAGATATTAGTCAAGCCTAGAGCTAATGGAAGGAGAATTACTAGATTAATACCAAATAAAGCTGTGTGTAGTACACTGCGCTCTTTCCATAAGTGCCAAAACTCTTTAATACATATTAAAACTAAGGCCAGTACTACAAAGGAGCTTTTAGAAACAATTTGACTGTTTAAGTATCTTTTTAAGTTTATCTCTATTAATACGGCAGAAGAAACAAGTAGTAAAAGCCCAGTTAAGACAGTAGACAAATAAGAC
>CAZHXL010000062.1:20225-20568 GCA_964536575.1 uncultured Clostridia bacterium
AAGCCTGTTTCATTGCTTCCCAAAACAGGTTAGTTTGTGAGATAGCATAATAGGCAAACGCTAAAATAGCGTAGGCAAAAATTGCTTCTCTACCTTGTAAATAATCAAAATGCCCTAAGCCCAAACTGTAAGAAACTACTAAAAGGCCACTAGATAAAATAGCTGTAAGAAGTGCAGGGGCTTCTTTTTTAACCAGATAACTAAAAGCAGCAAGCCCAAGGGAGGTTTCTAGCCAGAAAATTGCTAATGTTGGGTAGGAAAAGTCTTTGTTAAAAGACAGTTGAGTTAATTTGTAAACGGCTATTGCCAAGCAAATTAAAGAAACATTTTGCCAAGAATTAGT
>CAZHXL010000062.1:20578-26508 GCA_964536575.1 uncultured Clostridia bacterium
CTTTAGCCATTAAATAACTTACTCCTAAGGCTGCAATGCTTGGTAGTGGTAGTAGGAGTAAGAAAAAGTCTTTGTCCAAAGCTAGTTTAGTTAAAGATAAGATATAAACTGTTAATGATAGTAAACCAACTTGATAAGGAATAACCTCTTTGTTTTGCTGAATTAAACTTTGCTCAAGAAGGTTTGCTTGAAACATAATAGCGATAATTAGGAAAGCAAGAATAAACCACCAACTAGGTGTTAGCCCTAGAGCTAAGGAAATTACCGCTACAGCAACAAAGATGTTTCCAATCACTGTTGCAACTAAAACCATAGGCTCACGATAAAGCTTTTCTAGGCTAGATTTTTGTCCTACAACAGCAAGTAACAAAGTAGTAATCGCTATTGCTAACACTGCTTGTCCAGAGTTAGATTTTAGGTGAATAAACAAAGAAATTTCTGACCAATAAAGTGCTCCTATTGAAAGATAAACAAAATAACTAGCACGACGAGTTACACTAGAGTATCCATAAGCAAAAGACGCTACTAAAGCTAGCCAAACGGTTACTAGGCCATTGTAGCTAGGATCAAAATACATCTTTGTAGCAACAAACTCTCTAGGAAGGAATGCAACTAGTGGAGTATAGAAAAGCAGTGTTAAAGCGACTCCTATTTGAGCAAAATGAAAAAGAGGTCGTCTAAGTGTATTTATAGTGGCATCTTCTTGCTTAAGCTTAAAAATTTGCTCAGCTAGCAAAGATAAAACCGAGTAGGCCATTAAAGCCGTAGCATATAAACTTAAGTGAACAACATTGTTAGAAAAATGATAAATGCCTACCCAAGTGGTAATCATTCCTGTTACTAAGCTTAAGTAAACAAACAGAGGATCTTTTAGGAAATATGTAAGCGAGGCATATAGCAAGGTGCAAGCTATGCCTAGCACCCAACCTCTGCCAGTATTAGCAATTAAATGTGAACGTACTAAAAACCAAGGGTTTATTGGTACAAGCAATGCTCCTACTAAAGTAAGTGTGCGACCAGCAAGAGTTTGGGTAGTTTCTCGAACTAGAAAGATACCTGCTACTAAAAAACCTAATGTAACTACTAGTAAAATCGCAGCTTGGGTAATAGGTTGACTTAATCCATGGTACAACTCATTACGATAATAAAGCGCGACACCACCAACAAAAAGTGCTGCACAAGCAGCAAAAATATAGTTGATATTTTCAGAAACTAACTCTCCTAAAGGTTTTTGTGGTGTAGTTGGATGGGTAAGTAGAAACGTAGGTGGTGGAGTAAGTGGTGGAGTAGGAGTCGGAGTATAAGGTCTTGATGTTCTTGGAGAGGCTTCTACAAACGGCTGTGAGGGGGTTTGTAAGGTTGCTGTTAAATTTATATCAAGAGTTAGGTTATCTTCAGATTTGTTTGTCGGTTTGACAACAAATATACTATTTATTGTAGGTGTAACAACAGGGCTACTATTTGTAGTAGTAGGAATAGATATAGGCTTAGCCAATTTTTGATTATTCTGTGGTAAAAGGTTTTGTACTAAATTATAGCGACGTGAACCATAAAAACGGAAAAGTTCTTGTTCTGTATTGGGATGAATTAAATTATTAGCACGCCAAGCAGGAACTTCTCTTAGCAAATAATCTATGGAGTTTATTTCTTGGGCTAGGTTTTCTTTAATTGTTTCTTGAGAGGGAGAATCTTTTTCTAATGGCTCAGCTAATGGATTATGACAGAGGATACATGTTTTTGATGTAGACATAATTTTTCTCCTTATAATATGCCAAGCCTAGTATAGAATGAACTTAACTAATAGAAATGGTTATGACACTTTTTTAACTGATTAACCATCAAATTAGCCATCAAATATTTTCTAATAAGTCTAACATTATCTGTGGTAAATCCTGCTTTTAATTGAGTGTTTTAGGAAAATATGAGGTTATAGACATGGAAGAGAATAAATAAGTAAGGTAAGCTTAAAAGAATTTTAGTAAATGAATAGTTTTGTAAATAGAATAGGGGCAATCAATGACATCTACGTTGTTAGCAAATGGACTTACAGAGAATGTAAAGCGTACAAAATTAGCTAATGGGTTAACTATTTTAACAAAAGAAGTTCATACTCGTCCTATTGTTGCTGCAATGATTTGGTATCGCGTAGGAGCACGCGACGAAGAACTAGGACAAACTGGTAAATCACATTTTCTTGAACATATGTTGTTTAAAGGTACAAATAAGTACAAAAAAGGCGACATAGACTTAATTACAATGCAAAATGGTGGACGTAACAACGCTTTTACATGGTTGGACTTTACTGCTTATTATTTTACTTTTGCTAGCGATCGCTGGGAAATTGCCCTAGAAATTGAAGCATCTCGTATTCGTGACACACTCTTTGCTCCAGAAGAATTTACTTCTGAAAAACAAGTAGTAATTGAGGAATTACAAATTGGTCAGGATGGCCCTTGGGATTCTTTAGAAGAAGAGGTTTGGGCATCGGCTTTTCGTCAACATCCTTACCATAACCCTACTGTAGGCTGGGTGGAAGATCTTTTAGATGCGACTGTTGATGATATGAAGTCTTACTATGATAAATGGTATCACCCGCGTAATGCAACGGTTGTTTTAGTAGGAGATTTTCAAACCGAGCAAGCAGTGAAAAACATAGAAGCACTTTTTGGAGCAATCCCTGCTGGGCCTGAAGGGAAACGTAAAAAAATAGTTGAGCCTCCTCAAAAGGGAGAAAAACGTGTTGTTATCGCAAAACCTACGCCAGTTGAACGCTTAATGATTGGCTATCACGCACCAGAAATCGGTCACCCAGATTCTTACGCCTTACAAGTTATGTCAATGATTTTATCTGCTGGCCGTCGATCACGTCTTTACCAAAAACTACAAGAAGAAGACCGCTCTGTTACTTATGCTAGGTGTAGTTATAACGATCATATTGATCCAACACTATTTTATTTTCAGGCTGAAGTGAAACCAGGCCATAAATTAGCCGAAGTAGAGGCTAGTATTTTAACTGTTATTGATGACTTAAAAAATAATCTGGTAAGCGATAGTGAAATGGCTAAAGCACGCCGTCAAATTCAATCTAACTTTATTTTGGGTAATGAAGATGTGCTAAATCAAGCTACTTTGCTTGGGCAATTTGAAACTGTTGCTTGTCATGACAAGCTCTCAGAAGAGGAACGAGGCTATAAATACTTAGCGCGTTATTTAGGGCATATTAATGAGGTTACAGCTTTAGATATTCAAAGAGTTGCTAAAGAGTATTTTATAGAAAAAAATCGCACTGTTGGACATTTAATAGCTGATAATGGCAAAGAGGAAAAGGCTTTGAATATCGATGAATCCACCGAAGAAGGTACAACACACGATCATGTCCCAACAGATGGAGCAGCCATTATGGCTCATATGCCTGGTGCGGCTGAAAAAGTAATACAGCAAAACTACGCAAAAAATTTATTGCCTAGTATTTTTAAACATGTTTCTTTTCGTGGGGATTCACACAGTGATAGATTTGAACTGTTACAACAACTAGCTAAACGTACTGATACTATAGAAAAAAACTGTGCCCCTACTTTAGATATTGAGCGTGTTGTTTTACCTAATGGAATAATATTGTTACTAGGAGAAAATCACACTATTCCAGCAATTTCAATTAATGCTGTAGTAGGCACAGGTGCTCGTTATGAATCTGATGATAAAACGGGTTTAGCCTCACTCTTAGGAGATATGCTAGATGAAGGAACGACTACTAAAACAGCTCAACAGCTAGCGGAAATGATTGAGCAAGTAGGAGGACATCTACAAACTTTTGGAGGTTATGGACAAAGCGGAGCATCAGTAACAGTACTATCACCAGACTTAGACCTAGGACTAGAATTGGTTGCTGATGTGCTGATAAATAGCATTATTCCAGCAGATCGCTTTGAACAGCAGCGAGATCGCCGCTTAGCACAAATTAAAAGCCGTAATGATGACCCTCGTGTAGTAGCTTCGGATAGCTTTAATGAAATTGTTTATAAAGGCCATCCAGCCCATAAACCTAGAGTTGGCTATGAACATACAATTGCAGCTTTAACGCAAGAAGATTTGGTTAACTTCTATAGGCATTACTTTATCCCTAATAACACTACTATAGCGATTGTTGGCAGTATTGATAAAGCGGAAATTAAAAGAAAGATTCAGGAAGTTTTTGGTAACTGGCAAACAGTTCCAGACTTTAAGCTACCAGAAGTTCCTAAAATTAAACGACAAACTGAACCAATAAAACAATTTATTACCAAAGATAAAGAACAAATAAACCTTTACCTTGGGCATTTAGGAGTAGCACGTAATAATCCAGACCATTATGCTTTAGTAGTAATGGATACAATCTTAGGTAGTTCACCAGGATTTACTTCTCGTATTCCTAGGCTCTTGCGTGATGAACAAGGGCTAGCTTATACAACTTTTAGTAATATTGCTGGCTCATCTGGGCTTGATCCAGGTCGGTTTATTGCCTACATTGGCACTTCACCAGAGAATATGGAACTTGCACTTACAGGAATAATGAAAGAAATCTGCCGAATTAGAGAAGAACCTGTGATGGCAAGCGAGATAAAAGATGCTATAGACTATTTGACAGGCAGTTTTGTTTTTAATTTTGAAACAAACGCTCAAATAGCAGGCTTTTTAGTTGAAGCCGAAGTTTTTAAGCTAGGATTTAACTTTCTTACTGATTATCCAGAGCATATTCGTGCTGTTAAGGTTGAGGATGTGCAAAGAGTTGCAAAAGAATATCTTGATCCAGATAATATGACTCTTATAGTTGTTGGCCCAATTGATCAAGAGGGCAAAAGTAAGAGGACAACCAAATAATAGTTAGTTATATGAGGAGCAATTGTGACAGAAGAACGATTTGAACAAGACAATCCTTGGAAAGAGGCAATAGAGAAATATTTTCCAGAGTTTATTGCGTTGCTATTCCCTCATGTTTACAAAGATATAGACTGGGAAAAAGGCTGGGAATCTTTAGATAACGAGCTTCAACAAGTAGTTAGAGATGCAGAAGTAGGTACACGCAGAGTAGATAAACTAGTAAAAGTGTGGCGAAAAAATGGTAAAGAACAGTGGGTCTTGATACATATAGAAATACAAGCGCAAAAAGACGAAGAATTTCCAGAAAGAATATTTGTTTATAATTACCGAATTTTTGACCGATATAAACAACCTGTGGCTAGTTTTGCAGTTTTGATAGATAGCAACAAAAGTTGGCGACCCACTAACTTTGAATATGAGCTTTGGGGAAGTAGGCACAGACTAGATTTTGTCACAGTAAAGCTACTAGATTATAAAAAACACCTTTCAGAATTGGAAATGAGTGATAACCCTTTTGCTATAGTTATACTAGCGCAACTACAAACAATGTCGACACAACAAAATAACCAAGCCCGTTATCAAGCTAAGTTAAAATTAATCAGAATGTTATATGAGAAAGGTTATAGTAAAGAGAACATCTTAGAATTGTTTCGCTTTATTGATTGGCTTATGACTTTACCTAAAGAACTTTCAGAAAGAATAAACGCTGTTTTACTTGCATATGAAAAAGGAGGATCTATGCCTTATATTACGAGTATAGAACGTGATGCTATTGAGAGAGGATTACAACAAGGATTACAACAAGGATTACAACAAGGATTACAACAAGGATTACAACAAGGAAGAAAGCAAGAAATACTAATAATGATAAAACGTCTGTTAGCTCATAAGTTTGGTGCTATAGACGTTAGTAATCAACTAGAGCACCTCAGTTTAGACGGATTAGAGGAGTTAACAGAAGCACTACTAGATTTTGCTAGTATCTCTGAGTTAACTGGTTGGTTAACTCAACACAAATCTGTATAACAAGTCTATATAAGAAAAAATTTTTAGGGCTACTATTTATGCATAAA
>CAZHXL010000063.1:0-3113 GCA_964536575.1 uncultured Clostridia bacterium
AAACTTGTTGGAAATGAAATATGGACATAATTAAATCTGAAGCAGTAATACCGCTACCCATTTCATATAGTGCCCAGGTTAGCGGCTCAAAATGACCGCTATCTAGAGCCTTACCTGTACGACGTGACCAACCGTTAAGCACCGCGCTACAAACCCCTGACCAAACAGCAAAAAATGCATGGTTAAGTAACTCGCCATTTATTCCATCGGCTGGGGAGGCTTCTTCAACATGGTGACCAAGATCTGCACAAAGTTTTGCAGCATCTTCCATAGCTTTAATACAATCTGGGTCAATCTCTACTCCTGAAAGGGTTTTAGCACTAAAAGCAATGCGTAATTTACCTGGATCCTGTCCTACTTCAGACAAAAAAGGTCGTGAGGGAGCAGTAGCATAATAAGGATCGCCTAGGTCAGCACCTGAGGTAACGTCTAACAGGGCAGCACTATCACGTACTGAACGAGTAACAGCATGTTCTACAACTAGTCCGCCTGGTGTTTCACCAACATCTGGGCCCATTGGATTACGTCCTCTAGTAGGCTTAAGACCAAATAGTCCACAACAAGAAGCAGGAATACGAATTGAGCCACCACCATCATTAGCATGTGCCATTGGAACCATACCTGAGGCTACTGCTGCGGCTGAACCACCGCTTGACCCTCCTGGAGTTCGGCTTGTGTCCCAAGGGTTATGACAAGCACCAAAAAGCGCAGGCTCTGTTGTAGGAAGTAAACCAAATTCTGGTGTGTTAGTTTTACCTACTATTATTAATCCAGCCTTTTTATAACGGGTGACGAGTTCGCTATCATAAGTTGGCATATAATCTTTTAAGAAAGATGACCCAGAAGAAAGTTTAACTCCTGCATAGGATGGAAATAGGTCTTTAAGCAAATATGGTACGCCTGTAAAAGTGCCTTGAGGGACTTCTTTTGATGCTGCATCTCTTGCTATGTCATACATTTCTGTTACAACAGCATTAATAGCAGGGTTGACTTTTTCAATTCTGCTAATAGCAGCTTCTACTAGTTCTATTGGTTTAACTTCTCCTTTTCGTACTAATTGGGCTTGAGCAATTGCGTCTAATAAAGCAAGTTCTTCCATAAATTATCCTTCCAGTTAAATAAAATTTTGCTATGTTTTTATGGCTGTGCCTTGGTACATATAAGAAACGGCTTTGGGCATATCTTTGATATAGAATTGTTGTTCTTGAGTAATTTGCCAAGGTTGTTTTTCTACTAGTTTAGTAATACTGCGATTAAGATGGCAACCATCTCCTAGTATATTTTGCAGTCTATTAAGGCGGTTTTGCCAAAACTGGACTTTGCTTTCATTACTCAAACCATGTTCTAAAAAAAGAAATTGTCCTCCAGGTTTTAATACACGATACACTTCGCTTAAAGCTTGTTCAACATCAGCAATACTACATAATGTCCAAGTGCTTACTATTGTATCAAAACTATTTTCCTCAAAAGGCATTTTTTCCGCAGTTAATAAGTGTTGAGCTACTTCTATCCCTGTAGTTTTTATACGAGCTTGTGCTAATGAACTCATACCTGGGTTAACATCTACAGTAGCAATTTTTTTTACTGTTTCAGGATAATTAGGTAAGTTTAACCCTGTACCAAAACCTATTTCTAAAATATTTCCTTGAGCTTGGGTGAGCAAGTTTTGTCTATAACCAGCAATCACCTTTCCTGAAAGGGCTAAATCCATTATACGAGGAAAAATATATTTCGAGTAAATTCCCATAACTACTCCTCAAATTCTGTCATTATAGGTAAATCATTGCGGCTTAATAAAGAAAGTGCTGTTTTTATTACACGTTTTTGTAGCTCAGGGTTATTAGGTTGACCTAATGGATAACCTAAGCGATAAGGCACAAACATTGCCCTAGGTGGTTGAATTGTTTCTGTAACTTCTTTTAATAAAGTAATTGAGACTGTTGTAATCCCTACTCGTTCAATTGCTGCTTGTATCAGACCTACGATCTGATTACACATTGGTCAAACTGGAGTAAGAAAAGCTACATCTACTTTATCAGCCTTAAGTAAATTAGCCATTTCAGGAGCAGTTTTACTAATTAAATCTCCTGGGCCAATAATTGAACCCATAAAACTAAAATGACGATGATTAAGCGATCCTATTTCTTTATCTGCCACCATTTCACGAAATCTATCTAGAGGAAGTACTAGATTTTTGTCATCTCTAACCCCTCTGTGATCAAAAGCACTACTACGGTGACCTTCTTTTAAGCTTTGTGTGTCAATACTACCAGAAATTTCACGAAAAGAACTATCACCTAATTTTATTGATGAATCAAATTTATTTTGTCCTTCTTGATATAAACCTGCTGTAGTAATTAAAGCTATTTTTGCTTGTGAAAGCGGTTTAGTTAAAGGACTACAGGGCATAGGGTTGATTTTATAACGTGAAAAAGGATAGCCCCGCATAAAAAGACGGTGGGTTAGAATCATTTCATCAAAAGTCGCCATTAAAAATTATTCCTCATCTATATCAATTTCACCAACAGCACGAATTTGTTTTATTACTAAATCGTAAGGAAAACCTAAACGAATTAAATAGCTAAATATTTTTTTATTTTCTTTAATATCTGTAGGTTTTCCATGAACGCGAATGTATTTAGACAAAGCCCTGTTACAAAGTTCTGCTTCGTCTTGTTCGGCAAACACATCATTTAGGGCTTTTTTTGCTACTTCAGAAGGCACTTGTTTTTGTGTCAGAGTACGTTGTAGGCGGCTTCGTCCTAAAGCTTTTATATTCAATTTGTTAGTAGCATACTGGTGGGCAAAACTTTCATCATTTAGGTAGTTTAATTCTAAAAGCCGTTTAATTACTTGCTCAATAACCTCACTACTAGCACCGCTTTTCTCCTCTAGCTTTTCGCGCAGTTGCCCTACACTACGCGCTTGTCGCCCAACCATCTTAAATGCTAGGTTTAGTGTTTTTTCGTAGCTAGTATCAATCATAAGTTAATGTAGGGGCGAACAGTTCGCCCTAGCTGCCCTATACATTGATTTTTAATTCTTAACAATTTGTTTTGTTTCCCAAAGCCTAGCGGTTTTATCAGCACTAGCAGTAAGAATAAAACTATTGT
>CAZHXL010000063.1:3123-8615 GCA_964536575.1 uncultured Clostridia bacterium
TTGTCCAAAGAGAAACTTACATCACGAATAATATCATCATGTGTAAGAGTCGCAATCGTTTTAGCTGTCTTTATTTCCCACAACTTAGCAGTTTTATCATCGCAGCCAGTAAGAATATATTTGTCGTCTAAAAAGAATTTTGCTGCATTAACAATCGTCTCATGAGGAAAAGTAGCAAGCAGTTTACCAGTTTTTATTTCCCAAAGCTTAACAGTTTTATCATAACTAGCTGTAATGATTTTACTATTATCAACTGAAAATCCAGCTTGGTTTACATAAGCCTCATGTTCAAAATCAAAAAGCATTTGACCAGATTTTGTCTCCCAAAGCTTAGCAGTTTTATCCTGGCTAGCAGTAAGAACTAGGCTATCATCTGATGAAAACTTTGCTTTATGGACTTTATCTTCATGCTCAAAAGTACGCACTTGTTTCCCTGTCTTTACATCCCAAAGTGTAGCCACAGCTTTACCACTATAAATATTTCCACTAGCAGTAATGAGATAGTTACTATCAGAAGAAAAATTCCCATCATTAACAATCCGATCATGCTCAAGCGTAACGAGGAGTTGGCCAGATTTAGCACTCCATAATTTAGCCGTTTTATCATCACTAACTGTAACAATACGATTTTTATCAGGAGAAAACTTTGCTGAATAAACTGAGTCTTTATGCCTTAATACTGCAATTAATTGCCCTGCTTTTACTCCCCAAAGCTTAGCCGTTTTATCTTCACTACTAGTAACAATGCGAGCACTGTCATCTGAGAAATTTGCTGTAACTACTCTAGCCGTGTGCTTTAAGCTCACTAAAAATTTCCCAGACTTACTTGACCATACTTTAGCAGTACTATCATTACTAGTAGTAACAATATAGTTACTATCAGGAGAAAATTTTGCTTCCGTTACACTATCTGTATGGCTAAAAGTCAAAACCTGGCTTTGATAACTCATTATTATTTTCCTCTCGACTCTTTTTATAATAAATACCACCAGTTTAGATTTTTCAAAATCCTAAATGGTGGGCTAAGTTATTATTTAGCTAAGTTAATATGTTAGGTAAATAACTAGAGACACACAAGAGACACAGCTATAAATTGACAAAGCGTAATTTATTGTGATACAAACCTTTATAAGATTTTTTACTATTTCCTAGCAAACAATTAAAATACCAGTCAAAACAATAAGTTAGCAAATTAGCAAATTTTTCTAGGTGCATTATTACAGGAGTATGTGATCAAGCTATGGCAGAAGAAGATAATAAACCTCAAGAGATAAACCCAATTGCTAAGTCTGCTAGTGAGACTCCTGTAAAAAAACTTCCTCGCCGTGCTGCTGGTGCAATGCCTGTAGTTGAAATTAAGGACGATCTTCTGATTAAAGCTTTACAAGAAAAATTTGGTAAAACTATCTTATCAGCAAATGAAATAAACTCTCAGCAAGTATTACAAATAGAAAAAGCAGGTTTAGCCGCAGTGTTACTTTATCTAAGAGATAATGCTATACCAGCTTTTAATATGCTTACAGATTTAACTGCTGTTCATTTCCCTGATCAACCCGATCAACCTTTTGAAATAGTTTATCAGCTTTATTCAATAGCAGCTAAACGACGGTTACGTATTAAAACTAGGCTTGCAGAAGATGAAACAATCCAAACAGTTACTAGTATTTGGGGCACAGCTAACTGGCTAGAACGAGAAGTTTATGATTTATTTGGGATTCGTTTTGATGAGCATCCCGACTTAAGACGAATACTTTTACCTACTGGTTGGGTAGGTCATCCGCTTAGAAAAGAATATAAACTTGAATATCAAGATAATGCATGGGTAGAGGAAAATCTACAAATCCGAGCACTACCCACTGAAGGCGATTTTACAGGAAAATTTGAATAATTAAATTAACACCCAGCCCTAAAGGACTGGGCTAATATCAGATGTCGCTAACGCGACATTAAGATTAAGAGTTATTTATTTTTCAATAATTTACACAACAAGCAATGTCACTACGTGACATTTGATAGTGCTAGATTAAAGATATGGCAGAAATAACTGACATTACCCATTCAGAAATTGGTACTAATGAAATGATATTAAATATGGGGCCTCAGCACCCTTCTACGCATGGTGTGCTAAGAGTAGCCCTAAAACTTGATGGGGAAGTAGTTACAGACCTAGACTGTGATATAGGTTATTTACATCGTGGGGTAGAAAAAATTTGTGAACACCGCAATTATCAAATGATTGCTCCTTATTTTGATCGCACAGATTATATTGCTGCTGTATCAAATGGGCTGTGCTATGTAGAAACAATAGAAAAAGCTTTAGCACTAGAAATTCCTCTAAGAGCACAATACCTACGAGTAATACTAACAGAACTTAATAGGCTTTCTAGCCATTTGCTTTGGCTAGCAACTCATGCTTTGGATATTGGAGCAGTAACAGTTTTTTTATGGGCATTTCGTGAAAGAGAAGAGCTTTTAAAGATTTTTGAGAATTTTTTTGGTGCTCGCCTTACCTGTCATGCTTTTCGTATTGGAGGTATGACCTATGATGCTTATGAAGGTTTTCAAGCTGAAGTAAAAGACTTTTGTGACCGTTTTCCTAAACGCCTTGAAGAATATGAGACGCTTCTTAATACAAATCGGATTTGGTTAAGTCGCACAGTTGGTATAGGAATTATTTCTGCTGATGCGGCAATAGATATTGGGCTAACTGGGCCACCTTTGCGAGGATCAGGTGTTGAATGGGATATTCGTAAAGCACATCCTTATGAATGTTACGCTGATCTAGAATTTGATATTCCTTATGGTGAGAATGGCGATACTTATGATCGTTACCTAGTAAGAATGGAAGAGATGCGACAATCACGGCGAATTATCCTACAAGCTCTAGAAAAGCTTCCTGATGGCCCAGTAATGGCACCTAAAGCCCCTAAAGTGGTCAAACCTTCAATAGGCGAATATTATCATTCAATTGAAAGTCCAAAAGGAGAACTAGGAATTTATTTGGTTAGTGATGGTTCTACTCAACCAACAAGATTAAGAATAAGGCCACCTTCTTTTATTAATTTACAAGCACTACGTCAAATGTCTATAGGCCATTTAGTTGCTGATGTTGTAGCAATTATTGGTACACTAGATATTGTATTAGGTGAAATTGATAGGTAATTATATTGAGATATCTATTTTTTCTTACTCCGCCAACTTGGTTTAGCAGCTTGCCAATACTTAAGGATTATCTTGATCCAATGGTTTTGGACTATTTAGTTTGGCCACTGGTACAAATAGGGTTGTTACTATTTGTTGTCCTTACTTTAGTTGCTTACTTAACTTTAGCGGAAAGAAAAATTAGTGCTTGGATTCAAGTAAGAATTGGCCCTAACCGTGTTGGCCCTGAAGGGCTTCTACAGCCGCTTGCAGATGGAATTAAACTTTTACTCAAAGAAGATCTTATCCCGCTTAAGGCAGATAGAGAAGTTTTTATTATTGCTCCAATAATTGCAATGGTTGCTGCTTTAGTGGCTTTAGCCGTAATTCCTTGGGGAGCAGCTTGGGCAACCATTTCAAATATTGATATTGGCCTACTCTTTATCCTTGCAGTTTCCTCTCTAGGAGTATTAGGTATTATTTTAGGAGGCTGGGCTTCTAATAGTAAGTATTCGTTATTAGGTGCACTTCGTTCAGCCGCACAAATGGTTAGCTATGAAGTTGCAATGGGTTTAGCCTTAATTGGGGCATTGATGTTTACTAAAACCCTTGCCTTGCAAGATATGGTAATCACCCAAGAACGCCTACATATTTGGAATATTTTGTTTCAACCTTTAGGCTTTTTAATTTACTTTATTAGCGGGATTGCAGAAACTAACCGCGCTCCATTTGATTTGCCAGAAGCAGAATCAGAACTAGTAGCGGGTTATCACACTGAATATAGCGGGTTTAGGTTTTCACTCTTTTTTATCGCCGAATATGCCAACATGCTAATTGTCTCAGCAATTGCCGTAACAGTTTTTTTAGGTGGCTGGTATTTACCAGGGTTAAGCTATTTGTTTACTCCTGGTTCAACATTGTTTGTTTTAGCCTCTATAGGAGTATTTGGGCTAAAAACTCTGGCACTACTTTACCTATTTTTCTGGCTACGTTGGAGTTTACCGCGTTATCGCTATGATCAATTAATGGAATTAAGTTGGAAATGGATGATTCCTGCTGCTTTAGCAAATATAATGCTAACGGCTACATTTTTAGTTTTAGGTCAAGAGCTAGGCTTAATTGTTTCTCAAAACAATATGCTAGAGATTTCTACTTTAGGTTACGTGTTTTTAATTAGTACAGCATTTATTGTCACAGTGCCTCTAACTTGGATAATGCTAGGTCAAATTAATAAAAATTCACGAGATTTTAATTTACGTGAAGTTCAACCGTTGCCAATGAATCGCACGATAAATAAATAGGTGATTTATGAAATTGGTTGGTTTAGAAGCAGTGCTTTTTTATTTGCTTGCTCTAGTAGCAATATTATTTGCTATTTTTATGATTACTGCTCGCAGTGCAGTACATAGCGCACTACTTTTAATTTCAACCTTAGTTGCTACTGCGGGACTCTATCTCTTAGTGCATGCAGAGTTTGTTGCTGGAGTACAAATCCTAATTTATGTTGGTGGAGTTTTAGTACTATTTATTTTTGTAATTATGCTAGTAAATGCAAAAGAAGAAGATACCAAAATGTTTACCCGCCAACTTTTAATTGCAGGGACATTAACATTTTTTCTTGGCTTAGGGATTATTGCAATACTTTTACAAACACAAAAGGGTAACTTTTTTACTCTAGCTTCTCCAGCACCACCAAAAATAGAACAGGCTCAAAATAACCCAAACCTTTCTCCTAGTCATAATATTTCTCAAAATACCATTAAAATAGGCCAAGAGCTTTATACTAAAACAGTGCTTCCTTTTGAAATCGCCTCACTTGTACTTTTAGTTGCAATTATTGGAGCAGTACGTTTAGCTCGCGAGCGTAAACAAGAAAAAATTTATGATTAATCTATTTAATATCATACCAATTTTATTACAAGCTCAAGTCGTGTCTCCATCAGGGGTCAAGGAGAGGCTACTCGAAGGTATTTTTAATGTCAATATTAATAACTTTTTAGTCCTTAGTGGACTGCTTTTTGTCATAGGTGTAGCAGGCGTTTTAACACGTCGTAATGTGATTGTGATTTTTATGTCTATTGAGTTGATTCTTAATGCTGTAAATATCAACTTAGTTGCTTTTTCCCGCTATTGGTTTTTACAAAGCGAAGGCAAGAACGCCTATATGGGAGAAATATTTACAATTTTTGTTATTGTTGTTGCGGCGGCTGAAGCTGTGGTTGGACTAGGTATTATTATTGCTTTTTATCGAAATAAAGAAACTGTTGCTGTAGATGAAATCGACTTAATGAAATGGTAACTCTATGGATTTAATCTGGTTAATTCCAATACTGCCATTATTAGGATTTTTA
>CAZHXL010000063.1:8625-9625 GCA_964536575.1 uncultured Clostridia bacterium
TGGCCTGCTAGCACGACGCTTTAACTTTTCCGAAAAGCTCGTGGGAGGTGTGGCTGTAGCAACGGTGTTTTTAGCCTTTGTGCTTTCTATAACAGCTTTTGTTAATTATTCCGCTTGGTCAAAACAGCCAGAAAATCAAGCTAAACCCTATATTTCTAAAACTCTTAACTACACTTGGATTTCTGGTGGTAAAGCTTTTATTAGCTCAAATACTACTTCAACAACCTCTGAAAATAGCCTAGTAGATCTAAAAGTTCAGTGGGCTTATCAAATTGATCATCTTTCAGTGCTCTATGCTTTATTTGTTACCTTTGTTGGCCTGTTAATACATATTTTTGCTATTGGCTATATGCACGGTCAAACAGGATTTGCCCGCTTCTTTGCCTATCTTAACTTGTTTATGTTTATGATGTTGACTCTAGTTTTAGGGTCAAACCTCTTGATGACTTTTGTAGGTTGGGAAGGGGTAGGACTTTGTTCCTATTTGTTAATAGGCTTTTATATGACACGTAAAGAAGCCGCAGAAGCTAGTAAAAAAGCCTTTATTATCAATAGGATCGGCGATTTAGGGTTTATTTTAGCTATAATTGGGGTGTTTTCGACCTTTGGCACATTAGAGTATCAAGAAATTGCTAGACTAGTACAAAATTACCCGGTAGAAGCATTAGGTACTTTTGGAATAATGTCATTTATTGCCCTAGGTTTATTTATTGGAGCAACAGGAAAAAGTGCCCAATTCCCGCTCTATATTTGGCTGCCAGATGCAATGGCAGGCCCAACACCAGTTTCTGCTCTAATTCACGCTGCTACTATGGTCACAGCAGGCGTTTACCTACTTGCAAGAATGAACTTTGTCTTTCAACGTTCACTCATCATGATGTTAATTATTGCCATTATTGGCAGTTTAACGGCTTTTGTTGCCGCTACTATTGCAATTACTCAAAAAGATATTAAGAAAATTTTAGCTGATTATCAGAAAAAATGGACGGAACTTCCTGCG
>CAZHXL010000063.1:9635-19554 GCA_964536575.1 uncultured Clostridia bacterium
ATTAAGAAAATTTTAGCTTATTCAACTATTTCCCAGCTAGGTTTTATGTTTTTAGGCTGTGGTGTAGGTGCTTTTGTTGCAGGGGTTTTTCACGTTATCACACACGCTTTTTTTAAGGCACAGCTTTTTCTCGGTGCTGGCAGTGTAATTCATGCAATGAATAACGAACAAGACATTACCCGAATGGGAGGCTTGAAGAAATATCTCCCTATTACACATAAGACAATGGTAGTCTCTTGGCTTGCGATTTGTGGTATTGCACCTTTGGCAGGCTTTTGGAGTAAAGATGAGATTTTAGCAAAAACTTTTTCTACCACGCTTTTTCATCCTGCAATAGGTAAAATGTTATGGTTTTTAGGGTTTCTTACTGCTGGTATTACTGCTTTCTATATGACTAGACTGATGGCATTAACTTTTTGGTCAGAGCAAAAATTCCTTGGACAAACAGCAAGTGATGGTGGCGAAGAGGAAAGTAATCAAGAAGCTAACAAAAATATTGATCAGAAAAATGATGGAGGCAGTTTTAAGATCCGCGCTGTAACTCCTAGTACAACAAACACAGAAGCTATTTCAAACACCACAGAAGCTACTACCAACAACATAGGATCTTTTAATATAGAAGAATCTAAGGATAAAGCAGATAGAATTAATTTAAACCCTCCTGTTGTTAGTGCCCTAGTTGCTGATCCAAAAGAATCTCCGTCTATAATGACTCTACCATTAATTGTGCTAGCTTTTTTTGCTGCTGTAGCTGGATTTATTGGCTTACCAGTTGATTACAATTGGATTGAAACTTGGCTAAGCCCTGTTATTAATTCACTTACGCTTCATGCTTTTGGTACAGTAGATATTATTTTAGCTCTTGTAACAATGGCTTGGTCAGGAGCAATGGCTTATGCTGCTTATCATATTTATGTAAAAAATCCGCACATTGCAGAAGACTTAGCTATCAAACTAAAACCTTTCTATCAACTTAGTACAAATAAATGGTACTGGGATGATTTACTAGATGTAAAACTAGCTTCATTAATAAATAAATTCAATGATTTATTAGGCGAAGCAGATAAACATGGTGTAGATGCTATTCCTAATGGTTCAGCTTTAATTACTCGTGGTGTAAGCATTTTGTCTGGATCAATGGATCGTTATGGACTTGATTTACTAGTAAATCTTACAGGTTGGTTTACTCGTGCTGGTTCAGTGTTAGTACGTACTTTTCAAACAGGTTTTCTAAATAACTATGCTTTAGTAATGGTTGTTGGATTAATTTTGATTATTATTGGGTTGGAATATCAAGCAATACAAGAGTTATATAGTCAATATTTTCCTACAATACCAAAAGTAACACCAACACCAAGCACTAAATAGATGCAGTAGCGCAACCAGCATTAGCTCTTTACACTTCTTTTTAAGCTGTAGTTATAATACCAAGCTATTATTTTATTTTTGTCTGTATATGCTTATTTTTCTCATCTTCTTCGCTTTATTATCACCTCGCCGGTTGATTGCTCGCTAACCTGCCTCTCAAGGGTAGAGGATTGCGCTCGCCAAAGAGGGTTCAAACATATGAAAAAAAATACTAATATATACTCTTTAGCATTAGTGGGTAACCCCCATAGGCATCAAGTTAAGCTAGTTAAATAATTATGAATAAAATACTTATAAAAAATCTATTCATTGTTTAACAATTGAAAGTGTGGTGTTCAGTTTTTGAACCCCAACTCTTTGAAAACAGTACTTTTGTTTAGTTACTAAATTTTCACTGAAATCAGAAAAAGCTTGTTTTTCCATATTTTATGTCTTTAACTTGATGCTAATGGGCAAATACGTCTACTCATATATAAGAAAGGTTAATAATTATGTCAAAAGTTATTTCTAAGTTTGCTCCTGCTCAAAGAGTAGCAGAAATGTCAGCGTCTTCCACCTTAGCAGTAATACAAAAAGCAGATAATTTGCGCCGTGCAGGGTATGATGTGATTGATCTAGGAGCAGGTGAACCAGACTTTAATACCCCTGAGCATATTAAACAAGCTGCTCACTTGGCAATAGATGAAAATTTTACTCGCTACACACCAACTGCTGGAACTAAAGAAATAAAAGACGCCATTATTAACTATATTGCCCATCAAACCTCAGCCCGCTATGAAGCCTCAGAAGTAGTGGCTTCTGCTGGAGGCAAGCAAACTATTTTTAACGCTATCCTCACTTTAATTAACCCAGGTGATGAAGTATTAATACCTGCCCCTTATTGGGTTACTTTTCCAGAAATAGTTACTTTAGCTGAGGGCAAGTCTGTAATTATTGATACTGAACCTACTAATTTTCAACTCACAGCAGAACAAGTAAAAGCTCATATTAGTCCACGTACAAGGCTATTAATCTTAAATTCCCCCTCTAACCCATCAGGAAGAATTATTTCTCCAACAGAATTTGAACGTATTGCACAAATAGCTCTAGAAAACAATTTTTGGCTACTTTCTGACGAATGCTACTATCAGTTTGTTTATCCTCCTTACATACCGTTTTCCGCCGCAAGTTTACCCAAAGAATTACGTGCTAACATATTGATTTGTGGTTCACTTTCTAAAACTTATGCTATGACAGGTTGGCGTTTGGGTTATGCTTTAGGAGCAAAAGAATGGATCTCAGAAATGGTAAAAGTACAAAGCCATTCTACTTCTAATCCCTCCTCTATCGCTCAACGAGCAGCAATCGCAGCATTATCTAGCCCACAAGACTCTGTAAAAGAAATGTTAACAGAGTATAATAAACGCCGTGATTATCTGATCCCAGCATTAAATTCTATATTTGGTATTGAGTGTGTTGAGCCAGAAGGAGCATTTTATGCTTTTCCAAATATAAAGAAAATTTTGCAGAGTAATTCTACGATAAAGACATCAGAACAGCTAGCAGAATACTTACTTGATCAAGCTCATATCGCGCTAACTGCTGGCTCAGCTTTTGGTAGTGAAGGCTATCTACGAATTTCTTACGCAACTTCTTTAGATACTCTAAAACGCGGTATTGAGCGAATAAATGCTTGCGTCGAAAAATTAATCAAGTAAGATTAGAGCTTATATCTTTTTCCGTTACCCTAAAAAACTGTTTCTACTATCAAATTGTGGAGGTGAGTTTATGCCTGTACAAATAAAAAACTATTGTGATTTTGAGCCATTTAAACCCAAAATAGAGTCAATGAATATAATGATTGTTGACAATCTATTGAAGTCTGAATCCGATATCTCTTCTACGGCGGTACAAGAACCCGATTTTAACCCACTTAAATGGCTTAGGGAAGAACGTCATATTGCAGGACTAGCACTGGAAAATATTACTCGTAATGTACTCACACTAATAAAAAATAGTAGAACTAAAATTATTCACCTGTCTGATTTTAATGAAAATAATATTGAAATGTTTAACCCTGATGCCATCATTATTAGTGGCTCACTAAGGGATTTTGATCTTTATAGCCCTACTCTACTTAATAACTTTGCTCGCACTCTTCAACGCCTACGTATTCCTGTGCTAGGTATTTGTGGGGGACATCAACTAATTGGAATGTGTTTTGGTGCTAAAATTGTCACTCTTGATGGAATAGATCCTAGAGAAAAACGCAGTGGCCGTATTCGAGAGTATGAATATCATTATGTAAGAGTCACTAAGCCTAATGATCCTATATTTAAGGGTCTAGACGATACTAACTCGCGTTTTTGGCAAGCAGGAAGCCACCAACATGTTTTACGTGTTTGGCAAAATCATGGGTTAATGATAGATAGAATTCCAGAAGGTTTTGTTAATTTAGCCAAAAGCTATTTATGTCCTTATCAAATGATGGTTTATCGAACAGAGGATCAGCTTGTTTATACTGTTCAATACCACTTAGAAAAATCTTTTGAAGATTGGAATAAGTTACCTACTCGTTGGGAACATCGTAATGATAGCCGCGATGGTCGTATTATTTTTGAGAATTTCCTTTTAGAAGCATTAAAACATCGAGAAAAAATCTCTCTCTCTAAGATCGCATAAATTTCACATAGCTCTTGATGGTGTAAAAGACTTTTTATTATGAAGGTTTGTCCCCAATGCCAAATACAATTTAATGACAATGCTACTTTTTGTGGCCAAGATGGTAGCCGCTTAAACTCTCTTTCTAAAAGTAATACAAGTTCAGCAGATTCACTAATAGGAACTTGGTTAGATGCTAAATTTAAAATCCTAAGTAAGCTAGGCCAAGGGGGTATGGGAGCAGTCTACAAAGCTGAGCATGTTAGAATGGGACGGCTTTGTGCTATTAAAGTAGTTCCTCCTGATCTATCGCAAAGTGCTGAAGTACTAGACAGGTTTGAATATGAAGCTAAATTATCTGGTCTATTAAAAGATCCTCATGCAATTGGAGTCTATGACTTTGGTAAAACTACAGACGGAATGTTTTATCTAGTTATGGAATTTGTTGATGGGGAAACCATCTCAAGTATATTGCGTCGCAATGGGCAAATGCCCTTATCTAGGGTTATTGAGATTTGCAAACAAGCTGGTGCTGCTTTAGCCGATGCTCATAGTCAAAAAATTATCCATCGTGATCTAAAACCAGATAATATAATGATTTCTAATAGAAATGGTCAAGACTGGGTAGAAGTACTAGATTTTGGGATTGCTAAGTTTTTTAATGAAGAACAAGATCTCACCAAAGCTGGCTTAGTTATGGGAACTCCCGCTTATATGTCCCCTGAACAAGTTAGCGGGGATAAATTGGATGTACGTTCAGATGTTTATAGCTTTGCTTTAATTGTTTATCAAATGCTAGTAGGCGCATTGCCATTCCCTGTAGAAAGCTCTCGCACCACTATGATTAGCCGGTTAATGCATAATCCACAACCACCTAGTCTTGTTAATCCTAGCGTAGTATTGCCTAAAGATGTAGAGACAGCTATAATGTCTGCTCTAGCTCGCAACCGTGAAGAACGTACTCCAACAATAGAAAAATTTATTGAATCATTAGAATCAGGAGCAAACCTAGTAGTATCAACTGCACCTACTCAAGCAATAAAAGCTGTTCAAACCACTAAGTTTTCTGAAGAAAATCTAATACCTGAATATGCTAGATATAATAGTACCTATGGTTTAATAAATATTAATATTCGCCAAGCTATGGTAGGTAGAGCAGAAATTCTACTACTAAAAAAAGAAGCTTGTTGGTACAACTTAGTTTTTAGCAAAGACAATAGATTATTTCGACTTTTTGCACATGAAAATAATGCTACTGACTTTTTTATAAGAGAAATTATTACTGTTTCTCATATTAGTAAAGAAAAGCCTAGTAGCTTTAGCGATTCTTATCAGACTAATAATTTATTAGCTTTTTATATTTTTCTTAATACAGATCTAAATTGTGAATATGAAGATAGTATTACATCAACAGATTATACTAATGAGAGTTTTTGTTTTTTTGATATTACAATACGCAGGCTGCTAACAGGCCGGGCCAAAATTATTTTACTGCGTAAAGAAAGTGTTTGGTATAACATAGTCTATAGTCGAAATGCGACAAATTTTAAGATCTTTATTAATCAAAACAACCCTACTGATTTTTGTGTACGTGAAATAGAAAGCCCTTATGATATGCAAAGTGAAAAATCTAGTATTTTTAATCAGGATTATAAGGCTAATAAGCTAGAATCTTTTATAGCTTCTTTACTAGTAACTCTTTGACAATGTTGCTTTTAAGAATATAATCAGCCATTTCATCAATATAAACAGTTTTAGTCTAACCAATTCAATGACTTTATAATAAATATAAGTGCCCCCTAGGGTTTAGTTTATTTACAAAATGAAGCAATGTATAGAGTGTAAACGAGCCTATGAAGATTCTAATAGCTTTTGTGTTTTTGATGGCCAAAGATTAGTCCTTGCTGAGCCAGAGGATCCTTGTATAGGTTTAGTAATAGATAATAAATACCGTATTGAGTCTAAAATTGCTCGTGGTGGCACAGGGATGGTCTATAAAGCTGCTCATATTCAACTAAATACCCCTGTAGCAATAAAAATTATCCATCCTCATTTAGCCAGTGACCCAAAAGCTGTAGAGCGTTTTCGCCGCGAAGCACTAATGACTATGAAAATACGCCATACTAATGCTATTGCCATTATGGATTTTGGCACGACTAAATTTATTCTACCTAACAGTAATATTGGTGATATTAAATTAAATAATGTTGAAGTCAATAGCGTCTATGTTGTAATGGAATTACTTCAGGGTATGACTTTAGAAGAAAAATTAGTAAGCCACGGAGCTTTTTCCCTTCAAGAAACTAATAAAATTATTCAACAAATTTGTGAAGCATTAAAAGTAGCACATGTCCATCAAATTGTTCATCGTGACCTTAAACCAGATAATATTTTTTTCCATAAAGACGAAGACCAAGAGGTTGTTAAATTAGTAGACTTTGGTATTGCTAGATATTTAGGTAATGTAGAAGATGAAGAAGAGGTTAGCCGACTAACTCAAGCAGGTTTTGTGGTTGGAACACCCTTTTATATGTCCCCTGAACAATGTGGTGGGTTTGATGTTGACACACGTTCTGATATATATTCTTTAGGCATCATTATTTATCGTATGCTAACAGGAGTATTACCCTTTGATGGTAAAAAAGCTAGTATTATTGTAATGAAGCATATCTCTGAAAAACCTAAGCCTATTTACCAATTCAAAGCTGAGCTTCCAGCAATAGTAAATGGGGTAGTAATGCATGCTCTTTCTAAAAAACCTGCTGATCGCCCTCAAACAGTAAAAGAACTTGCAGAAGAACTAGAAGCCGCAATAAAAGCAGTAACAGAACAAGAGCTAAAAAAGGTTTTTATGGAAGCCTCTGAATACGATCTAGAAGCAGCACTGCTACTTACTTCTGACCCCGGTAGATCTGTAGATGTCTCTTCGTCCATTTCTCGTTTTACTACAGGCCAGTTAGAAACAAACTCAACTAGTGTATCTGTTGGCACTATAGAATCAGAAGATGTTCAGCTAGTGGTAAATAATCTTTTTCAAGAACTATTAAAAAATATTAAAGACCTAAACAGCTTATTAACACTTGCTCAAGAAGGGTTGGAAAATAGCAATTTTCCTAATCGGGATACTTTTTATGAACTTAGAACTTTGATTGATCAAGTTCGTGGAATACTCTTTGGCTTACACACTACTTATTATAAAGCTCCTATTAATTAATTTTCTAATGTCAACTAATCAATATCACTTTATCACTAAATGGGAATTTAATGCTTCTATTGAAGAAGTTTTTAAGCTTATAGAAAACGGGTCTGACTTGCCTCGTTGGTGGCCAGAGGTTTATCTATCAGCAAAAGCAGAAAAAATAGGACGCTTAGATCGTATTGGAGATAAAATTCACTTTCAAACCAAAGGTTGGCTTCCCTACACCCTACATTGGACAGCAGAAGTTATTTCACTAAACGTGCCTAACCATATGGAAATCAAAGCGACAGGGGATTTTATTGGCACTGGAATTTGGACACTTTCTCAAACAGGAGCTTTAACAAAAGTCCAATTTGATTGGCATATACTGGCAGAAAAGCCTTTACTACGTTATTTTTCATTTATTGCTAAGCCGATTTTTTCCTGGAACCATCATTGGGCAATGGCACGAGGCTTTGAGAGCTTAAAAGCAGAATTATTAAGGGCCAATCAGTAAAAACAAAAAAGGCCAAGCAGGTTGCTTGGCCTAGAACTCGAGGTTATTTATAAAGGGCTAACGCCACATTATCTAATCGATACATTGAAAGTTTTTTGTTCCTCTAAAATCATATCGTTACAAATTTGGGGGTTCCAACCATAACGTAATACTTCTAGGGTTACATCTCGGCGACCAAACTGAGCAGCTTCTTTGCCAGACGCAAGATAAATATCTATTTTTCTTCCTTTAATCTTTCCCCCAGTATCTAAAACACTATAAAAGCCAGTATATTCTCCGCCTCGGATACGTACAATTGAGCCAATTGGTAAGTATTTAGGGTCAGCAGCAATAATGCCATACTTACTAAAAACCCCCGAAGCAGTACGCCCATTTAAACAATAGGCTGTGGCTACCATTTTAACTTTTTTACCATCACGTAGACGGTTAGCAAACCTATTAACATCTCTAGGAGATTCTTCTGTTAACTCTTTTTCTAGTAATCCTTTACTTAGTAACTTTTTATCTAGCTCTAGTTTTATATCTGATTTCGGCAAAGCTTCAGGACTATCTATTATTTTTAGTTCTGGTAGCTTATTTTCTACTGCAATATTGCTAGCGACATTTTGATTTGGAATATGTATTTTCTCTTCTTTTACAGGCAGTTTAACTACTGCTGACATCAAGTTCAAACTACTAGGAAGAGTAAACTTACGAGAATTTTGGTAAATAACCTCATTTGCTTTTACTACTTGATAATAAGCAAAAGGAGAAATAATACCAGCAAAACCAATAGCAAATCCTGCGACACTAGCTAAATAGTAACTCAGATTTTTACCCTGTTGTTTCATGAACAAAAAGTTACTCCTTACTTATGTTTTTATTCTATTTTTAAGGTATGATTTTTTTGCTAGGCTTACACTCGCTTAATTATTCAGAAATAAAGAACTTTGGCAAGCTCTTTATTTCTAGACTACTTGGGCTATTTTTAGTAACCTACCTATTAGCATTTAGTTAAAGGCTTTTGGTTAAAGAACATTATTAGCTATTTTTTGCTAAAAGTGGCTTATTTTGTTATATTTCCAAGCAAAAATTTATCTATTTTCTACACAAATGATCTGCACCATTAAAAGTCGGTAATGTTTCGGTTTTGTTAGTGTTGCTATTTTAAGCTATGAGCAACTCTTAAGGTTTTACCTATATATCAACATTCTTGTATCTCGGAACATTACCGAAATAAAATTTATTTACTTAAAAGTTGGTTAATCGTGTCCTCAAATTCTTTTTTAATTTGAGTGTGTTTTTCTCCTGTAGCAGGGCCCCAAAAACCTGTGTGAGTAGCTTCTATTTTTCCATTACGAGCAACAAAAATATTAGTAGGATACCCACCAAAGTTTTCTATTCCAGTAATTTTCTTTGCTGGTGCGCCATCTTCTAATTTGCCCGCATATAGCATTGTATAAGGGATTTTGCGACTATTTTTATATCGGGCAATTGCTTTTAAGTCTTGTTCTTCTGTCTCTTGGGCTTCAAAACATAGGCTTACAATTTCTAAACCTTTTGAATGATATTTTGCATAAAGCTCTAGTAAAAAAGGCGTTTCATCGTGGCAATTATGGCACCAAGTCCCCATTACATTAACAATTACAACTTTACCCTTAAACTCTTCGCTAGGAAAATTAACTGTTTTACCCTGAAGATCATTAAAACTAAATCGCAATCCAGGATTTATTTTTGCTACTTTAGTAGGATCAGGTAAAGTAACCCCTTTTCTTGCACCAGAAATAGTAAATTGTGATCGAGGGCTGGTACTCACAGCAGCTTGCAAGCCCTCTCCATCAAGCTTTGCTACTACTAGGGAAAGCGATTGTCCATCAAAACGGCTTAGCACTAGTTTATCAGCTTGGAAATGCCCTACCATAACACCAAAATCACCTGTAGGATCAATTCCTGTGCCTTCAATAGTCCCATTTTTTTTAGTACGAATTATTAAAGTAACAGGGGTTTCTTTGCCATTTTCGCTTTTGTCTATACAATACCACTCGCCAGTAAATGCCTTTAGTTCTTTACTGGTAGTGTTATTAATCTGAGGAGGTGTTTTTTTAGCAACTACAGCTAGTTTTGTTACTGAAGTACCGCCACGAGTCCAACTACCGATTAAATCACTATTTTGTCTTTCAACCTCAAATCTAACTCTTGCATCATCTATACCAAAAGACAGTCGATTATCCTCAAGC
>CAZHXL010000063.1:19564-25827 GCA_964536575.1 uncultured Clostridia bacterium
AGTCTTGGAGCTTAACTCTATGGTGCCCATCCCAAAGCTCACCACTATATTTCTTACCTATTTTTTTAAAGCTTAATTCAAATGGCATTTCTCCTGCTGGAGCTTGCAAAGTAGCATACCAACGGCCAGAAAAGCTATTTTGAGCACTTACACCTACACTAAAAAATAAAATTAAAAGAAAACTAATTAGCGCGTAAACTCGCATGTTTTTACCTCAAAAATTTGATCCTATTGTTTTTATGAAAATAGGACAGACACATAGGTCTACCCCTACAAATGAAAATAAAAAATATGATTAACCACCAGTACTGCCGCCTTTAATACCACCCTCAGTTAACTCTCTTGGATCAAGTAGTTTAGCTAATTCCTCTGCACTAAGCTCAGTCATTTCTTGGGCAACATCACGCACTCTGCGATTTTCTGCATAAGCCCGCTTAGCAATTTTTGCTGCTAGATCATAGCCAATTACTGGATTTAAGGCTGTTACCATAATTGGATTCTTTTCTACTAAATCAGCAATATTAACTCGATTGATGGTAAAGCCTGCTACCGCTTTATCTGCTAGCACTCGCGACACATTGCCTAACACAGTGATTGACTGTAACAAATTATAAGCAATTACAGGAAGCATAACATTAAGCTCAAAATTACCCCATTGTCCGCCTAAAGTAATTGCAGCATCATTACCAATTACGTGCGCACAAGCCATAATAGTAGCTTCTGAAATTACAGGATTAATTTTCCCAGGCATAATAGAAGATCCTGGTTGAAGGGCGGGTAAAACAATTTCTGAGAATCCTGCCTGCGGGCCAGAATTCATCCAGCGTAAGTCATTGGCAATTTTCATCAAAGACACAGCGACGGTTTTAAGCTGTCCTGATAACTCTACTGCCGCATCTTGGGCAGCTTGAGCTTCAAAATGGTTTTCTGCTTCGCGCAAAGGTAAGTTGGTTAACCGTGCTAACTCTGCTGCTATTTGCTTGCCAAAATCTGGATGTGCATTAATACCAGTTCCTACTGCTGTTCCACCTAAGGCAAGTTCTGAGAGCCTAGGAAGTGCTGCTTCTACACGTTCAATGCCATGTTTAACTTGGCTTGCCCAACCGCTAACTTGTTGACTTAAACGAATTGGCATTGCATCCATTAGGTGAGTACGCCCAGTTTTTACTACATCATCACAATCAGCCATACGATTAATTAAGGTTTGGTGTAAATGTTTGAGGGCAGGAAGTAAGTTGTCTGTTACAGCTAGATAAGCCGATAAATGGATGCAAGCAGGAATAACATCATTTGATGATTGTCCCATATTTACATGATCATTAGGATGAATTTTCTTTGATCCCATATCAGCCCCAATAATTTGCAATGCCCGATTAGCAATTACTTCATTAGCATTCATATTAGTAGAAGTACCTGAGCCAGTTTGAAAGATATCTATAGGAAAATCTCTATCCCAACGACCATCAGCAACTTCTTGAGCAGCAGATTTAATTGGGGTCACTTGTTCTTCCCCTAATAACCCTAAGGCTAAATTAACTTCTGCTGCGGCTAATTTTATCAGACCTAGTGCGCGGATAAATTCTCGTGGAAAACGTAGTCCACTAATAGGAAAGTTCTCTACTGCACGTTGGGTTTGTGCGCCATAAAGTGCAGTGTTTGGGACAGATACTTCTCCCAAAGAGTCTTTCTCAATACGATAATCATTTTCAGATGATGACATGAATTGCTCCTTAGAAAATATTGGTAAATAAATATTTACAGAGTATTTTATGGGGGATCTAATTTTGCTACAAATGTTTGTTCCAGTTGAAAACAATTAAAACTCAAAGCTTAGAGCTAAAGCCACCAACTAATGTAGACGCAAAAAGTTATGGCAAATAAACCTTAGTTTGATTAGTTTCTGGCTAATTTCTGACTAGCTATAGCCAAGTGAGTATTTGTTATACAAGCATTTATACCATTACTATAGCTTACCTCTTTAGCTAAATTAACTTCTTTTCTTTCAAATTATAATACTATCAAGTAACTAGACAGTTATTTAGCTAGCCTATAAAGCTAATAATATAAATAAATTCTATTTTTTACTGTTAGAACTTATTAAGATTCTTTTTCACTCAACTATCTACCCTAGAGCATATGTAAATATATAAAAAACCTTCACAGCAAAAATATTTTTAACTATTGATATAATCGCTTTCAAATAAGCTTATTAGCAAAAAATGTTTACACTATGCATACTAAGTATACAGACAACTAATAGCAATAAAGCTTTTTCCCCTCTACCTATAGGAGAAGAGCTTATTACACAAAGCCTAGATATAATCTATTGAAAATAAACTATTTATTGAACCAATATTTGTAAGCGGTTTTATAAAATCAAATACAAAAACCTATGTGGCACAAATTTTGCATTTGGCGAAGACGCAAATCAAATCTATCAATAACCTCAAAAAAGTAGGAGTAAAATTACAATGCGTAGATATACATATCTAACACTATTTTTCTTTGGATTGTTCATCGCTATTTTCGCGTTAAACACTGGAACTGAAGCAAATCGTAAAACTTTTAATAAAGGCACTCAAAAAGAGCTAAATGTTGCTAAAAGCATGAGTTATGAATATCTTGCCAAATATGTTTCTCCATATGGCATTGATAGCGCAAAAGACCTAAAAGTCAGCAACGTATTTGTTGATGACCTTTCAATGGCTCACACAAGGATGCAACAAACTTTTAATGGTGTACCAGTATTTGGTGGTGAAACAATTGTCCACCTTAATTCTGATGGATCACTCTTTAATATCACTGATTCTTTAGTTTCTAAAGTCAGCGTTAAGACAGAAGCAACTCTTTCTAACACAGAAGCCTTAAATAAAGCTACTGAAATTTATGGTTGCAGTGATTGTTTAACGGCTGAACCCAAAGTAGATATGTTTGTTCTACGTCGTAAAGGTAAAGATCATTTAGTATATCGCGTTCAACTTGAACGTATTGATGGTACTCAAGATACAGCAATGCCCGTTTACTTTATTGATGCTCACACTGGCCAAAAAGTTTGGGAATACAACAACCTCCAAACCGCTGGTGTAACTGGTACTGGCACTTCCACTTACTATGGCAACCTATCTTTCACTGCTTTCCAAAATGGCGCGACCTTCTATATGGAAGATGTTACTCGTAAAGTAGGTACATTTGACTATAAAAACACCACTAATAGTCTTTCTCGTGCTACTGACACAGATAATGTTTGGAATGCTGCTAATCAAAGAGCTATAGTTGATGCTCATTATGGTACAGCCGCAACTTATGATTACTTCAAAAATGTCCACGGTCGCAATGGTATTGATGGAAATGGCGGCCCTGCTTCAACTACTTCAATTGATGGTGTTACTGGTTTAATTGGTTCTAGAGTTCACTACAGCACTAATTACAACAATGCATTTTGGAATGGTCAATATATGACCTTCGGTGATGGCGATGGTTCAACTTTCAGCTCACTCACCACAGTAGATATTTGCGGCCACGAATTAACCCACGGTGTTACTGAACGTACTGCAAATTTAACCTATGCTGGTGAATCTGGTGCTTTGAACGAATCAATGTCTGACGTATTTGGCGTAATGGTTGATCGTTTTGTTAGAGGTGAAAGTGCTAATACCTATAAGATTGGTGAAGAATGCTTCACTCCAGCTAATGGAACTGGTGATGCACTACGCTATATGGATAATCCACACTTAGCAGGTAATGGCGGATTTACTTCTGATGATGACCCAGATCACTATAGTGAACGCTATACTGGTTCTGCTGATAGCGGTGGTGTACACATTAACTCTGGTATTGCTAATAAAGCTTTTCACTTAGTTGCTAAAGGTGGTTCACACCACTTAACAGGTTCAATGACTGGCATTGGCCCTGATGCTGCTGCTGCTATTTGGTACAGAGCACTTACTTCTTTTATGACTTCTAGTACAAATTTTGCTGGTGCTCGCACTGCAACATTAAACGCTGCTGCTGCTATCTATGGTAATGGTAGTACTAACTATAACGCAGTTTGTCAAGCTTGGACTATGGTTGGCGTTGGAACAAGTTGTACTGCACCACCACCACCTCCTCCTCCAACTGGTGCTGAATTACTTGTCAATGGCGGTTTTGAAACTAGCCTTAGCCCTTGGGTAAAAAGTGGTACAGGTGCTTTATATACTGCTAATGGTAACTTCCCACAAGCTGGTACTGGTTATCCTTACTTTGGTGGTGCTAACAGTGTAAGTGGCCAAATTTATCAGCAATTTACAATTCCAGCAGGCTCTACTAAGACATTAAGCTTCTTCCTTAATGTAACTTCTGCTGAAACAACTACAAGCACACAATATGACAGACTATTTGTTGAGGTTCGTAACTCTGCTGGTACATTACTAACTACCTTAGCTACTTATAGTAACTTAAATAAAGTAGCTACTGCTGGCAGCTATGGTACAGCCAAGAGCTTTAGCTTAGCAGCTTATGCTGGTCAAACAATACGTGTTCAATTCCGTACAACCACCGATAGTAGTGCTATTACTACTTTCCGTATAGACACAGCTTCTGTTAAGTAAATATATTTTCTCTTTTTGATTAAAAGCCAGAGTGAATGCTCTGGCTTTTTTTATTGTTTTTTATTGTTTGTACTTGGTTCAGGGTTGTTTAATTTTTCAAAAATCTGAAAGCCCTGACTTGGTTAGAAAATATTGAAAAATTTTTCTTATTACTGCATAATCGCGACCTATGGAAAACTTAGAAACAAAACTATCTAGCACATCTCCTGGACAAAACCGTTTAGTAAAAATCAAAAGTGTTTTGGTAACAGAAAAAGAGGACAATTCTTGCTCTATTCGTGTAGAACTATCTTGGCAAAACAAAGAGTTTTTTGGTGAACGTACTGGCCCAAATGAACAAGATTATAAAATAATGCTATCAGCACTTTGCACACTTGATGCGTTACATCAAATTACTCAAGAAAAAGTAAAAATGGATCTACTTTTTATTGAGCGACAACTATTAGAGAAAATTAACCGTGAAGTAATAATGGTATTAATTGATATCACGACAGAGGATATTTCTTGTGCTGCAACAGGAGCTTGTCAGCTAAAGGATCAAGCAACAGAAACAGCTGTACGTGCTGTATTAGACGCTACTAATCGAATGATAGAGCTAAATCTTAATAATTAATATTTGATAAAATAGAATATTGATAAAGCTATATATTTATATTCCTAGTTCGATTTATCTAACCTATATTTTTAATTATTAATTACATTTTCTGATTCTTTTTTAGAACAAAAATAAATCTTAGTTTAATACTTCTTTAATATTTTTTTAGTACTTAATCAATCAACATTCTTACTTGCAGATCATCAGCACGTTTAATAGCCTCAGCATAGCGTAAGTATTGATTAAAGGATTGACTTATTGAAATCAATCGTTTTTTTTCTTCTTCCAATCAATTATTAAAAAAAACTATTTCTAATAATTCATTATAATCTGCTAATGCCATCACTGGTAGTTCACGAGCATAACTACTTGTCCCATTATCAGTAGTAGAAAACCCCGCAAGCAAATCAAAAATATTATCTGTACTTAAATGAGCAGCACGACGACAAAGCTTGATAGCAACCCGTAAAACAAAAAATCTTATTCCATCCAAGGTAACTATTCGTCTTAGATTTTTGGTAGCCTCACCATCAAAAGGCGATTCTCTATCCATAAAAATATGTAATGCCCTTGGCCAGTCTTCTAAAGGAACAGTATCAATAATTAGTTGAAAGCGATTAGCTAAAAAATGCTCAGTATGAGCATCAATTGGATAGTTCACCCGTCCTAAACAACCAATAGTTTCACCTAAAACAGGGTACTCGTTATTACTTAAGTTAGCAGGACAGTGTTTACAAAAAGGCAAAATCTCATCTATTTTTTGGAGTTTATCGCTAAATTGTTCTACAAAGCCCACCATTTCTGCGGTTGGTGGTTGCTCAGAATTAATACATAGATCAACAAAACGAGCATTAATGCATGCAGCACGCGCTAACTCACGTAAGGCTTGCTCACCATAACGCCGTCTAACAGTACAACTAAACTCCACTCCAAATTCTAAGGACATAATTCCACGCTTTAGTTTAATTTTAACAATTAGCTAAAATTACACTTAGACAACCTTAACGTCAAGATTTCCACCAAAAATTATTCAAGAAAAACCTATCAGGAATTTTTTTTGGTAAAAGGAGAAAAAATCA
>CAZHXL010000064.1:0-343 GCA_964536575.1 uncultured Clostridia bacterium
TAAAAAATAATAATAATATAAGTATATTGGTTAGATGGTGAGTTGCTAGCATTACTACTAGGCTGTGTTTCAATAGGAAAAGTATAAGTCTTATACGGAAGGTTTTTTTGCGACATTACATTAAGATTAAGATCTATTGCTTGTTCAAATGTGCCATAACCCAACACACTAAAGTGTTTATCAATATCATCTTGGTTTGAACTATCTAAAATAGTGCCACTATCACTAGTTACTAAAATACGCTTCACATAGGAAGCATTACCATCCCTCATTTTTTCTTGTTCAAGAAATGTTCTTACATATTCATTACTAGTTAGCGAGCGTTGTGCAACATTTATTGCCT
>CAZHXL010000064.1:353-11219 GCA_964536575.1 uncultured Clostridia bacterium
CATTGGTTTAGCGCAAACAGCACTCCAGTAGCAACTACTAAAGTAAGTACAAGCACTAGTGCGATTCTTGCGCGAAAGGAGTAGAGATCTATTATTCCCATAGTTTCCTCCAAATTAAGTAACAGATTAAATAATAACTTAGAGTTTAAGTGTTGAGCTAGTTAGGTAATAGGAATTTAATAAAGGTTTAGAGCTAGGAGTTAGGTAAAACAAAAAAAGCAGCTTGATAGGCTGCTTTTTATAATTAAGGAATTTGATGGGCGGTACTGGATTCGAACCAGTGACCCTCGGCGTGTAAAACCGATGCTCTACCACTGAGCCAACCGCCCAAATTTATCAGGAAGGCGGGAGTGTACTCTTCTAAAGCTTTAAATGTCAAGTGGGTCTTACCTATTTTCTTAAAGCTACCTGCAAAAGTTTTTCAGTAGATAGTTTGCTCCTAATAGCTAGCTCGATATATCATATGCGTTTCTTTCTACTCTCTAAAGGATATTATATCAATGGTAAACCCGTCTAAGCCATCTTCTACAAATGCTAGTAAAGATCTAACTTTAGAACGTTCTTTACCTCACAATTTAGAAGCAGAACGTGCAATATTAGGAGCGATTTTGCTTGATAGTAGTTTATGTAATCAAGCAATAGAGATGCTTAAAGTAGATGATTTTTTCTTTGAGTCACATCGTCGTATTTATGAAAAAATGCTAATACTTTCTGAGACTGCACAAGCTATTGACATAATCACATTACAAGAAGAATTATCTCGCACCTCAGAACTAGAGCAGATTGGTGGAGTAGCCTATCTAGCTAGCCTTTTAGATGGAGCAATTCGCATGGCTAATATTGAAAGCTATGCCAAAATCATCAAAGGCAAAAGTATAATGCGCCGTCTAATTACTGCTTCTAATCAGATCATTCATACCTGTATGGATCAAGAAAATGATCCTTATGAAATCCTTGATGAAGCAGAAAGAATGATTTTTGAGATTGCTGATGCTCGTATTCGTACAGGGTTTGTTAGTATTTCAGAAGTCGCTAGACAGCAGTTAGAACTAGTAGAAAAAATGTCCCACCGTCCTGAATTAATGACAGGAATCCCAACAGGCTTTACAAAGCTAGATAGCCTTACTAATGGGTTACAGCGATCTGATCTAATAATTATTGCTGCTCGTCCTTCAGTTGGGAAAACCGCATTTGGCCTAAGTATTGCTCAGAATGCTTCTGTAGCAGCAGATAAAGTCATTGGTGTGTTTTCCTTAGAAATGACTAAAGAAGCCTTAGTTTCTCGTTTGCTTTGTTCAGAATCTCAAGTAGATGCACATAGATTACGAGGAGGTTATCTTAATCGCGAAGAGTGGGCAAGACTTGGAGCAGGACTACAAACTATTTCGCAATCTAGGATTTTTATTGATGATACAGCAGGAATTTCTATTTTAGAAATGCGCGCTAAAGCCCGACGATTAAAGGCTGAGCATGGTTTAGATTTACTTATTATCGATTATTTACAACTAGTAAGAGGACGAGGAAGGATAGAAAACCGTCAACAAGAAGTCTCTCAAATCTCTCGTGACTTAAAAGGACTGGCTAAAGAGCTAGATGTGCCTCTAGTAGCCCTTAGCCAGCTTTCCCGCGCCCCAGAAGCTAGGACTGATCACCGCCCCCACTTAGCAGACTTGAGAGAATCAGGATCGATAGAACAAGACGCTGACGTAGTTATGTTTATTTATCGTGAGGAGATTTATAACCCAACAGAAGAAAATCAAGGCCAAGCAGACATTATTATTGGTAAACAACGAAATGGGCCTATTGACACGGTAAAGCTTGCTTTTATTAAACAATTTACTCGTTTTGAAAATCTTTATACCTAATTGAAGATCTGGTTTTGCCCTATTAATATACCCTAGGCACTAAAACTACTCTCCTAGGAACGAAACTGTTGTTTTAGAGCATAACCAACTACTACTGGTAAATAATCTCGAAACCAAGGACACTCAATACCTGTATTTTTTAGTGCTGTAGCAGTGGCACTATCGTCAAATGCTTTTTCTGAGGCAATATAAGGCATATGTCGTTGAATTTGTGACCATGCCCTTTGGAAAAATTTTTCTGATTTTTCGCGGGACTCTCCTTCCATTTCTTGAATAGACGCTGGAGTAATAATTTCTGGACGAGCAACCAAGGGTTTACCTTGTTCTCCATTAAATTGATTAAACTCTTTGTGGCAGCTATCAATAAGCTCATTTAGGTCAATACTTTTATCTAGTCCTGCTGTTAAGTGGTAGGTTTTTCCAATAGAGCTAGATTGCCCTCCAATAGCAACAATTGCATCACAAACATAATCAATTGGTACAATGTCTAGTTTGACATCTGGGTTACAAGGTAAAAAAGTTAAATGGCCAAAATATACCCATTTCATCGGCTCATAAATCACATAAAAGTGTGGTGTGCGCCCAGTAATAGAATCACCTGAAATTATACTTGGCCGGTAAATAGTAATAGGTATATTTGACATTGCTTTCTGTAATATTACTTCAGACTCATATTTGGACTGTTCATAAGTATTAAAAAAACCTTGTCCACACTCTAGCTCAGTTTCCTTTACTAACCCTACTCTATCGCCTGCTACATAAGCAGTAGAGACATGGTGATAGCGATTAAGGTTACCCAAGGTTTGCACTTGTTGTGCAAACCTCAAGATGTTTTCTGTACCAACATAATTGATTTGACGAGCTTTTTCTAAAGGTTGGTCAAAGCGTGTGTTTGCGGCTGAATGATAAATTTCACTAACTTCTCTAGCTAGCCGTTTATACTCATCACCAAACCCTAAATCTTGTTTTTCTACATCACCAGCTAAAGCAACTATTCGAGTGGCTGCTTGAGGCGAGACATTAACAAAATTTAGTATAGCTTCACGTCTTTCTGCCAATTGGGACTTATTTTCTGCTCTAAGTAAAGTATAAATAGTTGACTCTGGATATTTTTCTACTAATCTTGGGAGTAGTTCTCCAGCTAAAAACCCACTAGCCCCAGTAACAAGAACCGCACTGCAATTATCACTAGACATAATTCTTAAATAATTCCTTCAATAGGCTCTAAAAAACTAGGAAGTACTTATAATATAAGTTTATCCTCAAGCCAAGACAACTTTGTCACTTTTAAGCTAGGCACTTATTTAATTTACTATTATAAGTAAGATACAAGTAGATAAATTATACTAGGTATTCTAGCATCTATTTATATAAATAGATTTTTTTATAGTAACATGGGATTAATACCGATTGACTGTCTAGTTATTAGACTATAGTCTATGCAACACACTGAGAATTTTTTAACGCCTTCAATGCGTTGTTATGGTTTCTAAAATGTTACCAAGTAAATTACTTAATAAAATTTCAGTCACTGAGCTTGTTGCATTATGTGTTAGAAATCATACTGCGGCTTGGGATGAGTTTCTCCAACGTTTTCATCGTCGCGTTTTATTATGTGCTTTGCGTCAAGCACACAAATCAAACTTAAATGAAAATGATGTAGCAGAAATAGTCCAAGAGGTCTTTTTAAGCCTTTTATCAAATGACTATCGAACCTTACGAGATTTTCGTGGTACTACAGAACTAGAACTAATCGCCTATTTATCCAAGATTACACATAACATTACACTTAATTTATTACGAAGGGAAGAAAGGCAAACACAGTTTGGCAAAGTGGTTTCTTTAGATAGCCCACTTAAGGTAAACGATGGTGTTTCTTTTGCACAATTATTAGAAGCAGGAAATGAGAGTTGTCCTGATCACAGTCTTGAAGATAAACAGTCTCCTCAGCAAGTCCAAGAACTTCTAAAATCTGTTCTCACTGGAACTAACGCCCCTAGAGACGCAATTATTTTTTATTTATATGCAGTTGCTGGGCTTAGTGCTCGTGAAATCTCACAAATACACACCTTTTCTCTTAGTTTTGCTAACGTACAAACCATAATATCTCGTACCAAGGAAAAGCTACGTGGAATATTAAGTAAAGAATTTTTCCGGAATTTGTAAGTTTTTGCGAAAATTTTACGACTTATATAATAGAGATATTCTTAAAAGCTAATTTACTTAAACCATACTTAGTTTTAAAAAACCAAGTTTCAAAGCTAGGAAACAATATGTATTATAAAACTTGTTTATATGAGAAAGACACTCTAAAGTATTTAGCAAACCAACTAACAAATAATAGTCTTATTACTAAGACTGAAACTCATATTGCTAGTTGTATAGTCTGCTGTGAAACAATAGCCCATCTATATAAGTTAACAGATGTTAATGAAACTCTTAAAGAAAAAGCCTTTCTAGAAACTAACCTAGCCAAAATAGAACAAGCCACCTGCTCATTAATAGAAAACACATTAAAAGAACGTAATGTTAAGTCTGTTCAAAATACTCAACCACCTATTTCTTCAACTAAAACCAATAGCTTTAGAAAAAAGACTCATTATCTAGTTTTAGCTGCTTCATTAACTACTTTATTATTATCTGGCAAAATAGTTCTATTAAATAGTTCCTGCACTAGCTTAAGCACAGATGTTCCCAATGTAGAAGAAAGCTTGGTTACGCTGCAACAATTGACTGAAAGTAGAACTATAGAATTTAGACTAAGTGGTCTTAGTTACACTCCAATAATAGAATCTCGTGGTAGCCTAGCTAATAATCAACAAAAAAAACTATCAGCCATACTTTTAACCCTTGAAGCTACTGCAAGCAAATACCCTAATGCAAATAATTACCATGTTTTAGGCCAAGCATTAGTAATATCCAATCAATATGATGCTGCGCTAACACAACTTTCCCAAGCTGATAGCCTTGACCCTAACAACCTAGCTATTTTGACTGATCTAGCCGCAGCAGAAGCAGCTAAAAGCGACTACACAAATGCCTTACTAATAGTTAACAAAGCACTTAGTATTAATTCAAATTATTTGAGTGGTATTTTTAATAGAGCCTTGATTTATCAAGAGCTTAAAGATTATAATAACGCTCGATTGGACTGGGAAAGGTATTTACAGCTTGATGCTAAGTCTGCTTGGGCAGAAGAAGCAAAAGAAAACTTAAATTCTCTAAAATAATAAAAGAACGAAAAAATGAAAGTTTTTCGGGCTAAATATTTGTGGTTGATTATTAGTCTGATTGGGTTAGGTTGTCTTACCATAGGTGTATTTAAAACCTGGTATCCAAAAAATAGAGTAACAAAAGAAGCCCAAGGACTTACAAAAGCGACCTCAATAGCTAGATTAGTAGAAATAGTAGGAACAAATCGATTAACAGAAGCTAGACCTGTTGGAGGATTTGGCTATAGCCCTTATAACTATGAAGATCTACTAAAACAAAATCACAGTCCATCTCTTGGCAAAAAGGATAAACCTCAAAACCTTATTTCTAAAGACAATAGTTTTGCCAATGATGCTATTTTAGCTCAAGAAGTTAACCGTGGTGAATTATATAGCCCTCCAGCGTTTAGACCTAACATTGCAGAAAGTATTGAATTTAAAACTATTGCAGCAGAATTTCTTAATGCTGATGCAGACAAACCCTCGTTAGAAACCGCCCGTTGTGTTGCTTTGGTTTATCTTTTCCAAGCAGAGTTTTATAAATCACTAGATCGCCTAGAACAGGAGCTAGTAGAATCCCCTAAAAACGCAGAGTTATTAAATGACTTAGCTGTGACTTATTTAGCTTACGCAAGTTCAAGTAATCAACCTCGTTATTTATTTCGCGCTCTTTCTACAATAGCTGAAGCCATTGATGCTAATCCATCGCTAATTGAAGCAAAATTTAACCAAGCATTAATTTTAGAGAAAGTCCACCTACTACCACCAGCTAAAGAATACTGGCAAGAATACTTAAAAAACGATCCTTCTTCTCCTTGGGCAGATGAAGCACATAGACATTTAGAAATAGCTAACACTCCTGTGCATTTATCTCTTTGGCCTGCTGAAAAAGAGGCTCTTAATCAGGCTATTTGGCAAGGAAATGAAAAACTAGCTAAAGAAATTGTTTCCCGCTTTCCGCACCCTGCAAGAATTTATGCATTAGAAGACTTATTTCCTACTTGGGCAAATGCTTGTCTTGAAGGGCGTGTTGATGAAGCTTGGCGTTTTTTAGAAATTGCACGAGTAATTGGACTAACTTTAGTTGATATACATAATGACCATCAAATTAAAGATTCTTTATCTGCTATAGTTGCTAACCTTGAAGTAAGTTTCTTAAATAATTCTAACTTATTAATATTAACAGATCGTCAACATAAACTTGCCATAGCACATAGTTTTTGCAAAAATGGGCGCGAGTTTTATCGAGAATACCAGCTAGAAAAAGCCTTGTCTTTATTTGTTAAAGCACAAAATATTTTTGCTGAGCTAAATGATACCTCAAGTCATTTGACAACAACCTTTTTTTTAGCACGTTGCCAGCTTGAGCAATTCAACTATGTAAAAGCCTTTGACCTATTAAATAAAATTCTACTTACAGCAGAAAAAAATAACTATCCTAATTTACTTGGGCTTTGTTGGTATAGCTTAGGAACAATTCAGCTTTACCAACTAGAATTAAGCCAAGCCCTTTTATCTCAAAAATCAGCTCTAAAATACTTAAAACAAATTGATGATACTGAAAATATGGCTATGGCTAATATACTGATAACTGGTATTTTAGAGAGAGTTGGAGATAAAAATAAAATATGGTTTTATCAATACCAAGCGTTAGTTTCTTTTGCTCAGTTTCCTAAATCAGTTAAACAAATGAGAATTCTTTTAGGTAGTACTCTTTCATTAAGTAAGTTAGGAGAAACTAGATCAGCCTTATGTTTTATTAACCAACAAATAAGAGTCGCTACAGAATCAAACGACCATTTGTTTTTATCTACAAGCTTTTTTTATAGAAGCCAAATAAATTATCAGCTTAATAACACGACTGAAGCACTTTTAGATTTAGATAAAGCTAAAGAGTATCTAAAGCTAATACCCAATCCTATTTATCAAAAAAGAACAAGCCAAGAAATAGAAATTATAGAAAGCAGTTATAAGTTAAAAACAGACCCTAAAATTGTAGTAGAAAAGCTTAATAGTATTATTGAAACTAATGGCAATACTCTAGATAGATACCATTTTACCTCCATTTATTACTCCCGCGCACTTGCCTACATATCATTAGGTGAGTATAAAAAAGCAGAATTAGATTTAGAAACAAGTATTAAAGAAATAGAGAGAGAAAGAAAAATAATTGACAACGAAGAACATAAGATAACCTTTTTTCAAAAACCACAAAAAACCTATGAAACAATGATTGAGTTGCAAGCCATTTTTCAAAAAAATGCTATTTTAGCTTTTAATTATACTGAAGATGCTCGTGCTCGTGCTCTTTTGGACTCCTTTAGCACTAAACTGCTCAATCCCATTAATAGCGAACTTAATAAAAGCTACAAAGCCAATTCACTACCATTAAAGTTAGCAGAAATTCAAGATAAACTTCCTGAAAATACTGCTATTATTGAATATAAAATGCTCAATAATTACTTATTGATTTGGGTAATAAAACACAATGATATTAAGTTTTTTAATCTGCCTATTGAAGAAAATACTCTTACTAAACTAGTTAATTTATTGAAAAACTCTATTGAAAACCCTAAAAATACTCTGGAAACAAAAACACTTTCTACTACTATTTTTGATCTTATATTTCGCCCGATTAAATCACTATTACCTTTAGAAACAACCCTAATTTTTATTCCAGATAAGGATTTACATTTCCTACCATTTTCTGTATTAACAGACTCAGAAACAAACAAATACTTAATTCAAGAATATCCCATTGCTGTTGCTCCTAGTGCAACAATTTTTACTCATTGTTTAGAACGAGACAAAGAATTAGCTAAGAAAGATAATAATTCTATTTTTGCTATTGGAAACCCTAGTTTTAACCGTGATTTATTTCCTTCTTTACCCAACCTAAGTTTATCTGCAAAAGAGGCTCAAGAAATAACTAAACTATATAAAAATTCTATTTTTGTTGCAGAACAAAAGGCTACCAAGAAAGATTTCTTTGAAAATATTAAGACTAGTACCATTATTCATTTTGCTGGACATGCAATTATGGAATTAGACTCTCCTATGTATTCTAAGCTATTAATGGCACCGGCTGCCGCTAAAGATAATCAAGACAATCAAGAGAAAGATGATACAGGAGAGCTTTATGCATATGAACTATATAACCACAAATTTTCTTATACTCGTTTAGTCATTTTAGCAGCCTGTCATTCTGTTAATGGTAAGTCTATTGTTGGAGAAGGGATTGCTAGCCTAGCTCGTCCTTTTTTATCTAATGGAGTCCCAACTGTTATTGGTAGTTTATGGAACGCAAACGATAAAGCCTCTTCAAAGCTATTTATTGCTTTTCATAAAAGTCGTTTGAGTGGCAAAAATGCCATTGAGGCTTTGCGTTTAGCTCAACTTTCATTAATTAATGATCCTAGTACTAAAGTTAATGCCCCTACTATGTGGGCACCTTTCTTAGTAGTAGGAGCTAGTACAAAAAACTAGAATTTTTATTTTAATAATTGGAGAAACTTTATGCCTACCTTCGAAATATTGGTGCGGAGTTTGTGCGGTTTTGTACCACAGTTGAAAGATAGTACTGATAAATACCTGGCAAGTAATCTTTATGTTATGCTGGTAAATGGTTGTGCTCCTGGTACTAGTGCTACAGGAATTAACCATGTATCTCACATCCCTGCTTTACGGTTCTATGATAAAGATTTAGCAGACGACCAAGCATCTTACACACCAACAGTGCAAGAATTCAAACCCAATGATGATGTTGGCCTAGAACCAACAGATCCTGATTGGCCATTAAATAGGCGTTGGCTTTTACATGAGGACGACCTAGTAATTAGGATTTATGATAAAGATACTGGCTGGTCAGAATTAGAAGGTTCAGTTGGAATTCATAGCTCAGACGACTACACAGATTTTTATAAATCAATCCCCAATATGCCAGATATTTATCATAATGGCATACCTGTAAATCAAGGTAGCCTACAAGAAAACCTATATTTGTATAAAGGACAGTCTAAGGAGTTAAACCTCTGTGCAAGACTAAGACTTAATGGGACGAAAAAAGCAGATAGCTTTAATGAAGCGACTGCAAAAATTGCGGCATTTCCTGGCGATGGTCATAAAAATGTTTCTGGCCCTTATGTATTTACCTCTACTCGTTATAGTAGCGCGAAAGATGAGAAAAAATATGTGTCTACTATATCCTTTAAGGTAGAGTTAGCTAAGTCTGTTACTAAAGTAGAGATTTTATCCAAAAACAAAGAATATGAGCTTGGCAAAAAAGGAGTAGGGCTTACCTTTAATTTAGAAGAAAAAGCATTAACAACGATTTTAGTGGAAAACTCTCCTCCATTTTCCGCAGCAAACTCAGCGTTGGAAGTTGATGGAATGGATATAGATTTTGAGCTACTTTATTTAATTTCTGGTAAAACTCTTCCTTCTGATGATTTACGAATACCAACAAGCTCATCAAATACTTGTAATGGAAGTAGCCCAGCTTATCCACGGCCTATACCCTGTTATGTAGCAATTTTTAACCCAATATCTTAGTCAATTATACTTTCTAGAGTAAGCTAGGATTAAAAAACCTAACTTACTCTAGACATAGTGCTTTAGTGCTTGCTAGCAGTTTTTATGACCACTCTTATTAAGTTTGGACTTAATGACATTATAAAACAAATCAATGCTGATCAGGCTTGGCAAAAGGGTTTTACTGGTAAGGGCGTTCATATTGCAATTATTGACACAGGTATTCAAGGTGAGGCAAAAGAATTTAGTGCTTTAGGGAAAAAATCTCCTCATCAATGGTCTTCTTCACCAGAAATAGATCCTTGGAAAGATAGTGACATACACGGCACAATGATAGCCTGTGTTGCTGCGGCTAACAGTCAATCAGGAGGCCGATTTAGCGGCGTTGCTCCAGATACTACGTTGATTTCCTGTAAGCCTACACAAGTAATAGATCAATTTTCTGACCAAGAATTATGTCAAGCCTATGAATTTTTGATTCAACTAGTGTTGGACAAAAAAATTGGCCGCCTAGTAGTCAACAACTCCTATGCAATAAAAAGTTGCCATTATCGTAATCATTCCCAAGCCTTCCTAGATATTGTAAAAAAAGCCGTTGCAAATAATATAGTCCTAGTATTTGCAGCAGGAGATAATCATAATGAATATTGCGGACATAATTATTTTAGCTCGGCTCCTAACACTATTTGGGGAGCAAATGCTTTAGCAAAAGTTATTACTGTTAGTACTGTAGATAAAGACTTAAAAATGCCTGCACCAACAAATAATCGTTACACTTTGCACGCTAATAGTAGTCGCGGAATTTGGGACAATAAAACAGAAAAACCTGATTGCTCAGCACCAACTTACGGAGAAGTACTGTGGGGAGACGGCAAGTATTCATCAAAGAATTGGTGGGGAACTAGTGGTGCTGCTCCTCAAGTAGCAGGTTTAGCTGCCTTGATGCTAGAAAAAAATCCTTTTCTAACTCCGCCAGAAATCCAGCAAATTATCAAAAACACCTGTCAAAAAATCCCTAACCTAGCCAAAAGCTCTGTAGGAGCAGGTTTAATTGATTGTTACAAAGCAATTAAAGCCGTACCACTTCCTTAAAAATTTCTTGCTTAAAAACTAAGAGTATCGCTAGGGCTTCAAATTAAGGAAATCATCGCTATAGTACAGAATCTAATAGGTGATGTACAATGCTGGTAATTTATTCTCTCCATTAAAAACCTCCAATCAAAAGCGAGTAATTATGTCTGAAAAACCGTCAAAACGGG
>CAZHXL010000064.1:11229-16111 GCA_964536575.1 uncultured Clostridia bacterium
ATGTCCAGTGGCTTTCCTATACCTTTAAAAAACTAATAATATTACCCCTATTAATAGTCACCCCAAAAGTAAGCGCAATAAACAAAAGGGGCTTATTTATTTGGCCTTAGCTGGTGGTGGTGTGCCAGCACTAGGCTTTGAGGTAGGTGGGTTATGTGCTCTAGAAAGAATTCTTAATCTTGATGAAAAGCATGGGACAAAACTTAATGATCTATTAACTGGCTACCAAGGCGTTTCTGCTGGAGCAATTGTTTCTACCTTAATGGCACTTGGGTTTTCACCTCATGTTATCCGAGATGTAATGCTAGAACAATCTGCCACTTTTCCTTCTCTTTCTCGTGGAACGCTAGGAACTCAACCGCTAATGTATTTTACCTTAGTTGAGCAATTATCAAGAGGAGTGCTTCGCACTATTGCTTCGGTAATTAATGGTCTAATTAAGCTAGATTTACCTATGATTTGGCTACCTGGCAAGAATTCGCCAAAGTTAAGCTTTTCTGATATACGTGTTTTAGCCCGCTTGGTACGTTATGGCGCGTTTGAACAAGCAAATGTTAATAATGTTATTCATAATGTTTTAGATACTATTAAAGGTGGCCTTTATACTCCTGAAGGAATTGGCCAATATATTAAAGAAGTTATTGAAGATTTTTCTCCCTATGATGATAGTTTTAAGAGTTTAACAAAAGAGCTATTTCTTTATGCCGCAGAACTAAACACTTCCCAAGTACGTGTTTTTGGTACTCATGGCGAACACCTTTCTTATGACCTTGTAGATGTTCCTATTTCAAAATGTGTTGAGATATCTTGTGCGATTCCAGTATTTTTCAAACCTGGCTACCTACACCAAACGGGTAAATACTATACAGATGGCGGTGTGATTAAGAGTTTACACTTACAAAACTTAATTGACCGTATCAACTACGTAAGACCTTCACATAAAACCCCAGCTATTATTTTAACTTTCTTTCCTTTTGTTCCCCCAGTTTTTCCTCCTGGTAGTGATTATACTAATTTAAGTGTATTAGAAATGCTCTCATTATCATTAAAAATGACTTATTTAGAAAAATTTAATACAGCCTTGCGTTCCTATCGTCACGAAGAAGACAACAATATTTATATTCAAATCTTTAAGCCTAGTCGTCATAGTAAAACTGCCCGAACACATCCATTACAAGACATAAATGTTCAACAAATTGCCCAACTTAATTATGAAGGTGAAGTAACAGTTTATCGGTCTTTTCTAAATGACTATGATCGATTAAAGAAGATTTTTTCTCAAGCAGCAATTGAAATCGCGCCTCGTGAAGAAATTGCTGTATTACTAAAAGCGTGTCGTAAGTATTATGGATTACATGGTATCTCTTCAGATGAACCTGGCATGGATAATTCCATTCCAGAAACACCTACTAAAGAAGTAAAAAATAAATAGTTTCTTAGGAAAGACTAATATTTTTTACGTCCTCAGCTATTTTATCCATAAACCCTTGCAGCTTATTAGCAAGGGTTTCATCTTTTATAGAAAGGATTCTGGCTGCCATTAGGCCAGCATTTTTACCATTTCCAATTGCCATAGTTGCTACTGGTACACCTGCTAGCATTTGAACAATTGAAAGTAAAGAATCTATGCCTTTTAATATACGCGATTCTACGGGTACACCAATAACAGGTAATGTAGTTAAAGAGGCTGTCATCCCTGGTAAATGTGCTGCGCCTCCTGCGCCAGCAATTATTACCTCAATACCTCGTGATTTGGCACTACGAGCATATTCAAACATCAACTCAGGTGTGCGATGCGCAGAAACTATTTTCATTTCATAACCAATGTCAAATTGCTCTAAAATCTTAGCAGCCTCTTTCATTGTCTCTAGGTCTGATTTACTTCCCATTATAATTGCAACTAAAACCTTTTTCTCTTTCATAAATGTTCCTAATGTTTTCTATTTGAGTACCTGTTAAAAGTACTAGGAGCAAGATTTAAACAAGCTGGGTTTTCCTAAACACCAAAATCATAGTACTATAAGGGTAAATCTCCAAATCACCAATGTTAATAAGGGAGACTAATTTTTAACCTATGAACAATAAAAATAACCCTAAACAGCCCAACAAAGCACAAGTTCCTAGTAATAAAACACCTAATAAACCTAATGCTCCAACCCAACAACAACCTACTTTTGAATATCGTGTTGGCGATGAAATATCTTTTGCTGCACCTCAAGGAATGTTTTATGGCACAGTTGTTAAGCTCATTACAGACCCAAGTTCTCCTGCTGTAGAAATTGAGTTTGAAGACGGTAAAAAAGAAGTAAAAAAAATTAGAGACCGTTCTTTACGTATCCTACGACGTGCTGGCGGCAAAAGCGAAGCCGATGAAAAATATGGCACACGGGCCAAGACACGCGATTATGATATTGATGAAGTTCGTCGTAGTGAACAAAAACGTGGTAGTAGACATTAGTCTTTTGTAAACAAAATTAACCTTTATTAAGGAGACTCAAATAGAGCTTATCTATGCTGACTAACGAACCTAATAGTCTGCACAAACTAGAGCCTTGTGCAGAAGAAATGCAGTTATTAATTCAACAGGCGTCTAACTTAGTAATTAATTACCTCTCAAATATAACTAATGAACCTGCGTCTAATATCTCTAATCTTGACTCTCATCTTACCGAAATCCGTAAACCAATTTCAGAAGAAGGACTTAACCTAGATAGAGTCCTACCTTTAATTGATAAACATGTTGTTAGATGTGCGGTTAACACTGCTGGCGGGACTTATCAGGCTTATATTCCTGGTGGGGGTATTTTTGCCTCAGCAGTAGGAGAATTTATTGCCGCCGCAACCAATCGTTATATAGGAGTTTGGAGTATTGCCCCTGCTGCTGTAGAAGTAGAGACATCTGTAATTCGTTGGTTATGTAGTAGCGTTGGGTATCCAGAAAGCGCGAGAGGTATTTTGACTTCTGGAGGGTCGCTAGCTAATTTTTCTGCTATTGTTACAGCCCGTTGTGCTTTACTACCAGAAAATTTTCTTTCAGGCATTATTTATGCCTCAGATCAAGTACATGCTTCGGTACAAAAAGCCGCAATGCTAGCAGGATTTCCTTCTGCCAATATCCGAGTCATTGAAACTGATAAACAATTTAGAATAAACCCTTCTCTACTATTAACCGCCATTGAAAAAGACAAACAAGCAGATTTAACACCTTTCCTAATTGTTGGCAGTGTTGGAACAACAAACACCGGTGCCGTCGACCCTGTTTCTACTTTAGTTGATATTGCTAAAGAAAATAATATGTGGTTACACATAGATGCTGCTTATGGTGGCTTTTTTGTCCTTACTGAGCGTGGGCGTAAGCTTTTCAAAGGTATTGACAAGGCAGATTCAATTACTTTAGACCCTCATAAAGGGTTATTTCTTCCCTATGGAACAGGCTGTTTATTAGTTCGCAATGGTGAACTGCTTAAACAGGCACATCAAGTAGGAGCGAGTTACTTACAAGACCTAGACCTTACAGAAGACAGAATGAATTTTAATGATTACTCTCCAGAACTAACTAGGAGTTTTCGTGGTCTGCGAGTTTGGCTACCACTTAAGCTTTATGGCGTAGCAAGTTTCCGCCAGTATTTAGACGAGAAACTAGACTTAGCACTTTGGGCTTGTGAAGAATTAAAGAAAATTCCTGGTATTGAAATTATTGCTGAGCCTCAACTCTCGGTTGTAGCTTTCCGCTGCAAACCTAAAACAGGAAATCTAACAACAGCTAATAAGAAGCTTTTAGAGCTTATTATAGCCACACAAAAGACTTTTATTTCCAGCACAACAATTAATGGTGAAGTAATACTGCGCATAGCAATACTTTGTTTTCGCACCCATTTAGCAGAAGTCCAAGCAACTATTGATGCAATTAAAAGTAACATTGAAATTGAAGATTAATATTAACTAGATACTAACTAGATACTAACTAGGAGAAACCAATGACCCCAACTAAAGAATCACTAGAAAGTTTTCTAAAAGAATCATTAGAGATACTGTGTTGCCCTATTTGTAAAATTAAAGTCAATATCAAAGCTGATGGGAGTGGTTTTAGATGCTTAGAATGTCACCGCACTTATCCAATTATTGACGAAATCCCTATGATGAGGGCTGATGAGGCAATCATTGAAAAACTAGACGATGTAGTCCAAACAAACAATGTGCGTTAATGGTAGAAAATTTTTGGGATCAAGTAGAAAGAGTTTTACTCGTTAGATTAAGGTCTATTGGCGATACAGTTTTAACAACCCCTTGTTTAACAGCCTTAAAAGAGTGGCGACCTGATGTAGAAATAGATGTGTTAGTCGAGTCCTTATCAGCCCCTGTTTTGCGCTCTCACCCCCAAGTTGATCAACTTTTTGTTTTACCAACCATAAAAGGACAAGTAGCTAAGTTACAAGCGCGATTACAAATCATTAGAGCTTTACGCCAACGTCAATATGATATTGCTTTTAACTTACATGGTGGTTCAACAGCAATGTTTTTAACTCGTTTGTCTGGTGCCAAGACTACAATTGGCTACAAGGCTGGCAGATATTCAAAATTGCTTTCCCTAGCGGCTCCTAGTCCACAAGAAATTTGGCAAAAAGAAGAGATCCATTGTGTAGAACAACAGCTTGCACTGCTAAAATGGTCTGGTGTGCCAATAAATAACGCCCCTAGGCTTAGCCTGCAAGTTGCTACTACTACTCAAGAAATAATAGCTAAAAAATTAACTCAGGCTGGTGTAAAGGGAGACTTTGTTATTATTCATCCTAGTGCGGCATTTGTTTCTAAACAATGGGAAACACGACGTTTTGTTGAAGTGATTGAATATCTTTATAAATCTTATCAACTGCCTTGTGTG
>CAZHXL010000064.1:16121-22221 GCA_964536575.1 uncultured Clostridia bacterium
GTCGCAGTTGCACCGAATGAAGTAAATATAGCTAATGAGATAAAAGAAAAAACCAAAATGCCTATTATTTTTTCTGATTTAGATTTATCAGAGCTAATGGCTTTGATTGCAAAAGCAAAATTATTTCTAGGAAATGATAGTGGCCCAGCACATATTGCTGCTGCTTTTAAGAAGCCTATGGTAGTAATTTTTGGATCATCAAATTCCCAAGTTTGGCACCCTTGGTCAAGCGTTCCTTATAGGCTACTACGCGCCAATTTACCTTGTATTCCTTGTCCTGGTTATACCTGTTCAGAATTTCCTGAACCCGAATGTATTAAACAAATCACAGTAACAGAAGTTATTAAAGCTATTAATGAGCTATTAACCTAGAGCTATAAAGCTATTAAGTTAAGTTATTAACTACGTTCTTTAACATAAGGCTGGCCAATGGCTTTTGGTGGCTGAACATGACCGATAAAACCTGCTAAGACTACCATTGTCAATATATAAGGAACCATCTGAATAAACTGATTAGGGATATTAACTACCCCTTCCATACGAATTGCAACTGCCTCAGCCAAGCCAAAAAATAAACATGCTAGCAAGGTTTTTACAGGGTGCCAGTTGCCAAAAATGAGTGCAGCTAATGCGATATAACCGCGTCCTGCTGTCATATTACGAGTAAAAAGTGAATTTTGCCCTATAGCCAAGTAAGCACCGGCTGCGGCGGCTAATAACCCAGAAATTAATACTGCTATATAACGCATTTTTTCTACATTAACTCCAGCGGTGTCAGCAGCTTCTGGACTTTCTCCTACCATTCTAAGGCGTAGTCCAAAACGAGTATAAAAAAGCACAAAATAAGTAAGCGGAACAACAAGAAAAGCAATATAAATTAAAAAATTTGGTAAGCGTTGTTCAAGATCTAATTGTGGGGTTGAGCCAGAAGAACCAAAGAAAGCTTTTGAAAATAATGCTGGTACACCTAAAAATAAGATGTTAATTGCTGTCCCAATCACTACTTGATCGGCACGATACTCAATACAAGCTATTGCATGAATTGCGGCAACTAATAACCCTGCAACCAAGGCAGCAAAAAGACCAACCCAAGGAGAACCTGTTTTAGCAGTAACTGCCGCAGCAGTAAAAGCACCTGAAAGCATAATACCTTCTAGAGCAATGTTAATTACTCCTGCTCGCTCAGAATAAAGTCCCCCAGTTGAAGCTAAAATCAGTGGTGTAGCAAGCCTAATGGTTGAGCCAATTAATGAAAGGTTAATAATATCAGAATTTATCATGGATTAATTTTTCCCGCTCACAGTATTTCGTTTTTGCAAAAATTGGAAAATTGCTTCACAAGCAACAAACAAAATAATAATTGCCTGTAGTACTAGTACTAAATCTTTGGAGATTTTATCAGAAAAAATATTGATAAACAGTCCACCTCTTACCAGTGCGCCAAAAAGAATAGCAGCTAAAAAGATCCCTAAAGGATGATTACGTCCTAGTAATGCTACTGCAATACCAGTAAAACCATAGTTAGCAGAAAACCCATCATAATAGCGATAGCGATAGCCTAACACTTCATTAATACCAACTAGCCCTGCTAATGCACCACTAAGACACATTGCAATTACAATACTACGGGAAACATTAATTCCACCATATTCTGCTGCACTAGGATTAGCACCTACAGCACGTAGTTCATAACCCCATTTGGTTTTCCAAAGAAAAACATAAACTACAATACAAGCTAAAATTGCAATTACAAAACCTAAATTAAGCGGCAGCCAAGCAGGAAAATCAATCCCTAAGGGTGCGAGCATCGCACTCATTCGAGGAATATGAGCTTGAGCAACAATTGGCTTGGTTTGCAGTATAGGATCTCCAGCAATACGGTAATGATACTGAGTAAGGTAGCTGGTTAAACCTACTGCTATGAAATTCATCATAATAGTGTTAATAACTTCGTGGCTACCAAAACGAGCTTTTAAGAGTCCTGGAATACCACCCCAAACCCCTCCTGCAACCATTGCAGCAATCATACAAAGAGGAATTACTATCCATTTAGAAGTATCAAGAGTAAAACCTACCCAAGCAGCAGCAAAGGCAGCAACATAAAGCTGCCCTTCTGCTCCTATATTAAGTAGCCCGCACCGAAAAGCTATTGCTACGGCAAGTCCTGTGCAAATCAAAGGGGTAGCATAAAACAGTGTGTAAGAAATCCCATCAATTGTGCCAAATGCGCTAGCAAAAAAGATTTGATAAACTCTAATTGGATTATCTCCTACTAAAAAAACAATAATCGCGCCAACAAGAAAAGCACTAATTACTGCTAGTAAAGGAAATAATAACGCATCAACTATTCGCTGCATCTGCTAGCTCCTAAATAGATTTTATTGGCCTGGGTAAGAAGATTTTCCTTCTCCAAATGACTCACCATAGTTATAAGGTGGTGCGGCTGGAGGGGTTTTACCTTTGCCAAATAGAGATACTCCTATTAGACCACCTAAAGCACCAAAAACCGTCATTATTACAATACCTATGATCATTCCTATAAAGGCAAATACTATAAGATTATTTAAGACTATGTCTGCCCACTGCATAATCATTTCAACAACTTTAGGATCTGTGGTAGGTTGTTTTTCTAGTTCACGTCTAAAAATTTCTCTTAGTTCTTCTGTAGATGTACCTTTATAACTAAACACGCTATAAATCATGTTCACCATTTGGATAATAATGGCGGCTATTGCACCAGAAATTGCCCCAACAGTAGCTCCTTGAGAAGAGCTAACAGGGTTTGGATTATTACTGCTATACATTTTTACTGCGACCAAACCACATACCAACAACCACCCACAACAACAATTAAGCATATTTACAAATGGAATTAATGAAATAACCCCAAAGATGACCCCAGAAATTAACGCTGGTTTTATCTTACTTTGATCCATAAAACACTACTCCTTTTTTGTTGGCAAGAATTTTAGTTAAATCTAAAGATAGATTGATAGTTGCTGGAATGATGTAAAAGGCTAGGCCAAAACCAGCCAGTACACCAGTAAAAGCACGAGAAAAATGCGTATTTTCTAAAACATGAAGCGCACCAAGTAAAAAATCTATTGCACTTGGCAACAGCATCACGATTAAATAATTACGTGGAGGTAATTCTGATTGCTTATAGCTTTTTAGCAATGGATAAAGCAAACTCCCTAACAATATACCAAAATAAATTCCACTGCATCTAGCACATACTGCTAATGGATAGCCCCAAAGCCAAAAAGATCTTTCTACTTTTTGATGACAAATCAATGAATAGACTTTTCGTATTAAAAAAGCTGGTATTACTTGCCCTTGAGTTTGATAATAAGCTGGTAGTATAGTAGCCGTAACCCCTACTACAACCCCTAATAACACTAGGCTATAAGTTAGCTTACTTACTTTATTTATTTGCCCTTGGGTCATTTATGTAGCTGACCTTATAAAGTGTTTATAGCCGAGTAAATTAATTCTAAACTCTAGTTTGGCTAAAATAGATATAGCATTGTTGATTAAATCAACTACTTGCCTTGTTTTTTAACAATCTTTTTCGGCTTATTTTTTATATTTTACTCTGTGTTAGCCTTTTACTCTACTTTTTTATTTTTACATTGTTCTATTTTGTATCTATTTTTGTTGTAATACTCTTAGATACTGGGTTTGAAACCACTCCGCTGTTTTAGCTATACCTTCTGAAAAACTTATCTCTGGTAGGTAGTTAAGTAACCTAGTAGCTTTGCTAATATCTGCATAAGAATCCTGTACATCTCCAGGGCGGGCATTGTAGTACATTATATTTACAGTTCGATCCAATACTTTACTTAATTCTTTAGAAAGGTCTAGAATTGAGTAATGACCTCCACAAGCAATGTTAAATGCCTCTCCAGCCGCAGGCCGTGCTGCAACCATTGCTAATAAATTGGCTGCAACAACATTTTCAATATAAGTAAAATCTCTTGTTTGTTCTCCATCGCCAAAAATGGTAATAGGCTGGCCTGTTAGTAAAGCACTAGCAAACCTAGGGATTACTGCTGCATATTGGGAATGTTCATCCTGACGAGGGCCAAAGACATTAAAATAACGAAGACTAACTGTTTCCAGTCCATAAATTGAAGTAAATAATTGACAATAAATCTCTCCTGAAAGCTTAGAAAGCGCGTAAGGTGACCGTGGAGAGCTAGACATAGTTTCTACTTTAGGTAAAACAGGAGTATTACCATAAACTGAAGAACTAGAGGCATAAATAAGCCGTTTTACCCCAGCATCCCGTGCAGCAACTAATAATTTTAAGGTGCCTGTGCTATTACATTCATGCGTAGTAAGTGGATCATCAATCGAACGAGGAACAGAGCCTAAAGCCGCTTGATGTAGGACAAAATCCACTCCTCTAACAGCTTTCTCTATAGCTTGTTCATCGCGAATATCACCTTTTATCAACTCTATATCAGAAAGATTAGGCAAGTTTTCCTCTTTACCTGTAGAAAAGTTATCTAGCACACATACTTGATAACCTTTTTGTAATAAACCATCTACTAAGTGGCTACCAATAAAACCCGCGCCTCCAGTAACTAAAACCTTTTCTTTTGCCATTAAATCTTGCTCTCCTTGACATCTTAAAGTGTAGATAATAATCTGCTTGTCGTAATGACACAAGACAAACAAGACAAAGAACAAAGCAAAGTAATTGAACTAGGAAAAAAAGTCCTCCTTTTAGAAGCAGATGCACTTTATCAAGTAGCGTCTAGGCTAAATGGAGACTTTGCCCAAGCAGTAGCAGAAATTGCTAATTGTAGAGGCAAAATTATCTGCTCTGGAATGGGCAAAGCTGGACTGATTGCACAAAAAGTCGCTTCTACATTTGCGTCTACTGGAATACCTGCTTTCTTTTTACATCCTGCTGAAGCAATGCATGGTGATTTAGGGCTGGCGGCTGATGGTGATGTAGCACTGATTTTTTCTAATTCTGGAGAAAGTGAAGAAATAGTTCGCCTGCTTCCTCACTTACGCAATCGTAAGGTTTTTCGTATTGCTATCACAGCACAGAAAAGTTCCTCTCTAGGACGTAACACAGAAATAGCACTAGAAATAGGAGTTTTAGCTGAAGCCTGCCCCCTTCAACTTGCACCTTCTAGCTCAACTACTGCCCTATTAGCCTTAGGTGATGCACTAGCTTTAACAGTCTTAGAGCTAAGAGGTTTTACTAGCGAAGAGTATGCTCGCCTCCATCCAGGAGGAACTATTGGTCGTTTGGTTAGCCAAGTTGAAGATCTAATGCGTACTGGCCTGCGCTGCCCAAAAGTTTTTCCTGAAACAACAGTAAAAACCACTATTGCGACTATTAGCCGTGCTCGTGCTGGCTTAGCTGTAGTAGTTACTGAGTCAGGACAACATTTAGGAATTTTCACAGATGGAGATTTTCGACGACATTGGGAAAATAATAGCGATATAGGTGATAAGCCTGTAGGTGAATTAATGACTAAGCCAGGGCTTTTTGTAAGAGTGGGCATATTAGTTCGAGACGCTAAAAACCTTATGGCTGAGCGTCATGTTAATGCTCTGCCTGTGTTAGATAAAGAAAATTACGTATTAGGTTTATTAGATTTACAAGATATCGTGTAGGGGCAAACCTATGTGTTCGACCTCTTATTTTCAGTTAGCCTTACCAAAACTATAAGTCAGAGCAAATTGCAATGTCCTAGCAGATAAAGCAGTGTTTACGCTTGAGCCAAACCCAGGTGATTCTAAAACCCTTACTGGTACTCCAAAATGAGTACGATTAAATACGTTAAATGCTTCTATACGTAAACTAATTGCTTGTTTTTGAGTCAGTTGGATTTGACGTGATAAGGCTAAATCTAGTGAAGCAACCCCTGAGCTACGAAAAGTGTTTCTCCCTACTGATCCATTATTGCCAGCTAAAGCTAGTAATGAAAAGGATGATGTATTTGGAGCTAAACTTAATCTAACACGTCCTTGCTCAGAAATTATTAAATTGTCCAAGTGATCAAGACGATCGGACAAATTGCCATCAAAATTAACATCTATACTAGAATTTACTGTAAAAGGCTGTCCAGTTTGT
>CAZHXL010000064.1:22231-25218 GCA_964536575.1 uncultured Clostridia bacterium
CTTTTAGCAAGCTTGCTAGTTTATTATTGCCTAAGCCAGTAAATAGTTCATACTGAAAGGCTGTAGTAAACTGATGCCTAAGATCAAAATTAGCACTAGCTCTTTCTGCTCTTAACCCTGTTTCTAGAACTCTCTCATCTTGAGCAGCATTAAAACTGCCTGCGGTGTCAAAAATATCTGATATCTCGTCTATTGTATGGGAATAAGTGTAGGAGGTTTGGAAAAACAGGTTTTTACTAAAAGTTTTGTTTATGGCTATTTGTAAAGAATGATAACTAGAGTTAGCTGAACTTTCAAAACTAGTAACTGTGTCTAAAGACAGATTTGGGCGATTTAGCAAAGCTAAAACGGATGGAAAAGTCCCAGGAATAGTACGTACACCTACAGTAGTAAACTGCCCTCCGTTAGGAGTACGGGTACGAATTAGTTTTTTGCCTAATGTTCCTACATAAGCAAGTGAAATGGTATAGCGATTAAGAAAAGCATGCTCTAAGGACAAAGAAAACTGCTGTGTATAGGGCGAGCGTAGGTTTTTTTCTGGTAAAGTAACTCCCGCGCCAAAGCCTGCTCCAACAAAAAACCCTCCAACAGAAATTAGTCTGCCAATACTTGAGACAAATTGTGCAGTAGGAAAATTTAAAGTATTAAGGCTTCCAGGAACAATTATTGGCTGACTAACGCTTTGAGTACTTAAGCGTAAAAAAGCAGGGTTAGCAGATAAAATTTCTGGAAAAAGTATCGCTGAACCAAAATTGATAGGAATAAAATTAGGAAAAGCATTTCGAGATTGATTAACTACTAATCCTAGTATTGGATCATAAAAAACACCATAGCCTGCTCTTAGTGCAGTACGCCCATTTCCGCGTATATCCCAAGCAATACTTACACGAGGAGCAAAGTTATTATTATCAGGATTATAAATTTTTTCTCGTCCTGCTAAAAAGTTACGTTGGGCTGCTACAGCATCAAAAAATCTATCAGAAAACACAGTTTGGTCAAAAGTTAGTGAGTCTAGATCTTTAAGGGTTAAAGAGCGTTCCAAATCGCCTGTTGCATCTGTTGGTACAGTATTACGCTCATAACGCAACCCTAAAGAAAGGTTTACTCTAGGATGCAAGCGAAATTGGTCATGAATAAAAAAGTTTAGTTCTGTAAAACGTAGTGCCAAGGATGAATTTGGCTTTACAGCCAAGGCTTGAAAAATACTTGATGGTAGCCCAAGCGCAGCAAAGTCTATACCTGTGCCAAAAGTTGCTTGACTGCCAAGCCCTTCAATAAAACCACTAGTAAAACTAATTTGAGTGCGATAGTTACGATCTAGAAAGCTATTTAATTGGACTCTTCTTATGTCTAAACCAAATTTAATTGTATGTCGTCCTAGATCAAAAATAGCAGTGTCAGCAATTTGATAGGTATTATTTACTCGTCCTTGAGGAAAAATAGCAGGATCAATTCCAATTGGGCTAAAAGGAGCAAATAAAATTCGCCCTATTGGCCCAGTGCTACCATCTGGTAACCCATCGCCTGTACGATCTTTTTTTCTGATACGAGATTGAAAAACTAATGGATTTCCTGCTACTTCAGCAAAATTCAAGGATGTGCGACCGTAAGAAAACCTAAGTTGATTAGAAATATTTCCAGCTAAAGACAAATTTAAGGCTAAAACCAAATTTTGAGTACGAGTAAATGCTTTAATACTAGAATTAAGCGAATTATCAACCGTTGGGATTAGGGTTTCATCATCAGTAAAATTATAGCGAGTATTAAATGTAGTAGGTTTTGACCAAAAGGTGTCTTTTCCATCTAAACGGAGGCTAAAAAGCTTCCCCTCTCCATTAGCAGATAGTAACCTAGTCAAAGTATTATTTTGATAAGGCCCTCCAGGATTATTAGGTAAAGGGTAAAAGTCTGGGTCAAGAACATCTTTACCTAAACGGCTATTATTTTTAGCAAACCTAAATGCTTGCTCACGTTCAAAGGCTGTAGGAACGACAAAGTGTGTTTCTTGTTTTTTATCAATGTGTTGCAACTCAAAAGAACTAAAAAACTGTAGGCGGTTTTCCTTTATTGGAAAACCTAATATGCCCCCAAATTGATTACGAGTAAAAGGATTTTTCTTAGGATTACCTTGACCACTTAGGTCAAAAAAGTCACGAGCATTAATACTAGAATCAGTAAAATAATTATGAAGCTGGCCTTGAATAAGGTTTCCACCTGTTTTTGAGACAATATTTATTTGTCCACCAGCATTTCGACCTGACTCAGCATCAGAGAGCAAAGTGGAAATCTGAAACTCTTTAACTGATTCAACAGATTGAGATGTAGTAGGAGTAAACCCTTGGCGACGTACACCTACGTCTTGGTCATTATTATCCGACCCATCAATAGTAAAATTATTAGCTCTAGCGCGTTGACCATTAACAGAAAACTGCCCTGATGTGCCTACACCATTACCAATTCCTGGCCCATTTGCACCTGTAGTAGCAGGGGCAGGAACAACTCCTGGTAAAAGTAGAGCCAGACTATCAAAGCTACGAATTCCAGGAAGAGGCAAAATAGAAATTAAAGTTTCTGCAAAATTTCCTCTTAACGTAGCATCAACAATATTTACCTGTAATGGATCACTAGCAATTATTGGAGTAACTGGGCTGGTCGGACTTGTCGGACTTGTTGTAGGAATTGATTGGGTAGTATTAGTTGTCAAACTAGATAAAGCTACTAGGCGTATTGGAGGAGGTTTAATGACTCTTGGGCGGTTTACTTCAATTACACATCTAGGTAACTCAGTGGTTTGATAACCAGCTTTTGAGGCTGTAATACGGTATTCTCCTGCAAGTAACAAATCAATACGATAGAGTCCTTGAGAATCCGTTAGCTTGGCATAATCAAACCCTGTAGTAAGGTTATAAAGCTGAACTAAAACACCAGATAAAGAAGATTCTTGCTGGTCTATAACTTTTCCTTCTAAACTACCAGTAATTGTCTGT
>CAZHXL010000064.1:25228-25497 GCA_964536575.1 uncultured Clostridia bacterium
AGAAAGAGTAAGAGGAAAAACGCTTTGAAGAAAGAAAAGGATCTTATTTTCATTACAAAATAACTATTTTGCTGCCAATTTAACAAAGCGAACAGAATTAAATGCTATTAAATCATTTACAACAATAAAAATATTGCCCTGTTTATCAGTAATTAGCCCTGTAGACCTTGATAGCCCAGCATTTAATGCTATGCTACCGTCGCCAGAGTATTCATCAGATTTGCTATCATTACCTGCAACTGGAGTAATTATTTTTGTTTGAGCATCTA
>CAZHXL010000065.1:0-12737 GCA_964536575.1 uncultured Clostridia bacterium
TGTATTTTCTATGTTCACGCCTACCTCCTTTTGATTAAAATGTCCAAACTTCAGGTAGAGTATACACTCTACAAGACCTCTAGGTCTATTCAAATAATATTATTGAAAACAATACAAATTTAATTATGTCCAACACAGTAATACCTTTACAAAGACGTAAATTTGCTCAAACTACGCGCCAAGATGGTTGGTGGATACAACCTTTAGCAATATTTTTAGGCTTGTCTGCCTTTATTGTTTACGCTAATTGGGCTGCATTTCAAGGTGAACACTATCATTGGGGGCCATACCTCTCACCTTTCTACTCTCCAGAACTCTTTGGAGACTCTCCACATAGTATGTTTGGCCCTAGGCCAAGTTGGTTGCCAGCTTGGGTTTCACCTGCACTACTTATCCTATGGGCACCAGCAGGCTTTCGTTTGACTTGCTACTATTATCGAGGTGCTTATTACAAATCCTTTTGGGGCGATCCTCCAGCATGTGCTGTAGGAGAGCTTAGAAATGGATATCGTGGAGAAAATAAGCTGCCATTAATTATGCAAAACCTTCATCGCTACTTTCTTTATCTAGCACTTATTTTTATTTTTCTTCTTGCCTATGATGCTTGGAAAGGCATGTGGTTTACTGATCCAGTTACAAAAGAAGTTTCTTTTGGTATAGGCATAGGTACACTAGTGCTAGTTACTAATGTGTGTTTATTGGGTGGCTATACATTGGGTTGTCATTCTTTGCGGCATTTAGTTGGAGGCAGACTAGATCAAATGTCAAATGCTCCTGCTTGCCAAAAAGCTTATAACTGTGTTACTTGCCTTAATACTCGTCATATGGTTTTTGCTTGGATGAGCCTAGTTTGGGTAGCTTTTTCAGATGTTTATATTCGGTTGTGTTCAATGGGCGTTTGGTCAGATTGGAGAATATTCTAATGGTTGAGTGTCAGAGATATAAACATGACGTTTTAGTTATTGGTGCTGGTGGAGCAGGGCTGCGTGCTGCTATTGAAGCGGCTAATAGCGGCGTATCGGTAGGGCTTATTTGTAAGTCTTTACTTGGTAAAGCTCATACGGTAATGGCTGAAGGTGGTGTTGCTGCTGCTTTAGCTAACGTAGATGACCGTGATAGTTGGAAAGTACATTTTGCAGATACTATGCGTGGTGGCCAATATGTCAATAATTGGCGTATGGCTGAACTTCATGCTAAAGAAGCCCCTGATAGAGTTCGTGAATTAGAAGCTTGGGGCGCAGTATTTGATCGTACTAAAGATGGTAAGATTTTACAGCGAAATTTTGGTGGACATAAATATCCTAGGCTTGCTCACGTCGGCGATCGTACTGGGCTAGAAATAATTCGTACCCTACAAGACCATGCTATTTATTTAGGCATTGATGTACACATGGAGTTTACTACTGTTAGCTTACTTAAAGACGGTCAAAGAGTTGTTGGAGTTTTTGGTTATGATCGCGAAAAAGGCCGCTTTAAGCTCTTTCAAGCCAAAGCTGTTGTTTTTGCCACGGGAGGCATAGGTAAAGCTTATAGAATCACTAGTAATAGTTGGGAGTCTACAGGCGATGGTCACGCGCTTGCTTATCAAGCTGGTGCAGAACTAATAGACATGGAGTTTATTCAATTTCACCCTACAGGGATGGTTTGGCCACCTAGCGTCCAAGGAATTTTGGTTACTGAGGGAGTACGTGGTGAAGGTGGAATACTACGTAACAAAGAAGGAAAGCGATTTATGTTTGATGACATCCCTGATGTTTATAAAAATCAAACTGCTGATAATGAAGAAGAAGGATGGAAATACACTCAAGGTGATAAAAATGCTCGTCGTCCTCCTGAACTCCTTACACGTGATCACGTAGCACGCTGTATCGTTAGAGAGATCAAAGATGGTAGGGGTAGCCCACATGGAGGAGTTTTTTTAGACATAGCTTGGATTAAAGAAAGGCTTCCAAATGCTGCTGAACATATTAAGCGAAAACTGCCTAGTATGTATCATCAATTCAAACAATTAGCTGATATTGATATTACTAAAGAAGCAATGGAAATAGGGCCAACTACTCATTATGTAATGGGGGGTATTCGTGTTAATGCTGATACCCAAATGTCTACTCTACCAGGCTTTTTTGCTGCTGGTGAATGTGCTGCTGGTATTAATGGAGCTAATCGTTTAGGTGGTAACTCTTTATCTGACATCATAGTTTTTGGTAAACGCGCGGGCGAATATGCCGCAAAATTTGCTAAAGAAAATGGCGATGGGGCTATTAATGAAAAGGAAGTTGATGAAATAGCTAAAAGAGTGCTTGAGCCTTTTGAACGTAGTAGCGGAGAAAACCCATTCCAAATTCAGCGCGATCTTCAAGCAAGTATGCAAGACCTAGTAGGTATTGTAAGAACAGAAAAAGAGATGCTTACAGCACTGGAAAAAATAGAAGAGTTGAAAGAGCGAACCAAAAAAGTAAGTATTACTGGCAACCGTGAATACAACCCCTCTTGGCATACAGCACTAGACTTAAATAACCTGCTTATGGTTTCTGAAGCAATTACTCGCTCAGCACTGGAGCGTAAAGAAAGCCGAGGCGGACATTTTCGTGATGATTACCCTAAAAAGGATGAGGTTTTTAGTAAGTGCAATATTGTGTCTAGCAAAGGTGCTGATGGAAAAATGCAGATTGTAAATGTACCAATCCCAGAAATGCCACCAGAACTTAAACAAATTATAGAGGAGAACAAATAATGGCAACCGCAACCTTTAGGATCTGGAGAGGTAATAAAGAAGGTGGAAAGTTTCAAGATTACACGGCTGAGATCTCTGAAGGTATGGTAGTCCTAGATGCTGTGCTTAAGATTCAGGCTGAAAAAGCTAATGATTTGGCTGTACGTTGGAATTGTAAAGCTGGTAAATGTGGATCGTGTTCGGCTGAAATTAATGGTATCCCTCGATTGATGTGTATGACTCGCTTAAGTGAGATACCATTAGATATGCCTGTTATTGTTGAACCAATGCAGAGCTTTCCCTCTATTAAGGATTTGGTAACAGATGTTTCTTGGAACTTTGGGGTAAAGAAAAAAATTAAGAGGTTTAACCCTAGAAAAGCGGATGCAGCCGATGGTACTTGGAGAATGGCTCAAGAAGACGTTGATCGCGTACAAGAATTTCGTAAATGCATTGAATGTTTTTTATGCCAAGATGTTTGCCATGTTTTGAGAGATCATCACTTACATCAAGAATTTATCGGCCCTAGGTTTTTTGTCTATACTGCTGCTTTAGAAATGCACCCACTTGATACTGAAAACCGACTTGAAGACCTAAAGGAAACTCAAGGAGTAGGCTATTGTAATATTACTAAATGTTGTACTAAAGTTTGCCCTGAAAGTATAACTATTACTGATAATGCAATAATTCCTCTTAAGGAAAGAGTAGTAGACGAGTTTTATGACCCGCTTAAAAAGCTTGTTCGCCTTTTTAGAGGAAAAAAATAGGTTTATTAAAAGGAAGTTGGCAAATAATGTTTGAGCTTAAATTAATTGACAAAGAAGCAATCCCTAGGTCGCTAGAGAAAGCTGAGCGTTACAGGCTCCTTAATGAGCCAGGACAAGCTGAAAGTATTTGTCTTGATATTTTGCAAATTGAGCCAGACAATCAACAAGCTCTTATCACACAATTACTAGCTATAACTGACCAATTTGATGAAGGAGTAAATATCAACCAAGCTAGACAACTGCTACCTAGTCTTAATAATGAATATAACAGATTTTACTATGCTGGGATTATCTATGAACGTAGGGCTAAAGCAGTACTTAAACAAGGAAACCCTGGTTCTAAAGCTACAGCTTATGATTGTTTAAGAGAAGCTATGAGTTGGTATGAAAAAGCTGAAACTATTCATCCTGTTGGAAATGAGGATGCTATTTTGCGTTGGAATACTTGTGCTCGAATTATTATACGTAATCCAGATTTAATACCAAAACCAGAAGAAAGGTACGAGTTACCTTTAGAATAGCAAAAGAATAGCAAAAGAATAGCAAAAGTTTTCAACTTGGAGATAAAGTTGTGCGAAAATATTGGAAACTACTTCCTGTAATTTTAGTTATTTTTACTTGTGTTGCTGCCTATATTAATAATGTTGGTAGTACACAAACTGATGAAATGGAAATAGATACTATTTATATCAAACGATGTGCTGGTTGTCATGGAACTGATGGAGTACCAACTATAGATGGAGTGCCAGACTTTACAGATGCTAAATTTCAAAGTAGTCATACAGATGAGGAGTTTATAAAAAGTATTACAAATGGTAAAGAACCTAGAATGCCAGCTTACAGCGAGATTTTAGAAAAAGAGCAAATCACAGCACTAGTTCCTTATATTCGTAAATTAGCTCAAAAAGAAGAAAAAAAGAAATAAGAAAAATAAGAAAAATAAGAAAGAAAGAAGGAATAAAACAAGAAAAAACAAGAAAAAACAAATTAAATTTATCCTACCAGGTTTTCTACAAAAATATTTTTGAACTTTTTGACTAATGTGATGTTTAGTAACTAAGCCCACGTCTTTAATTAATTCTCCATAGGAAAATTTATGCGTTGTGAAACTGTAATAGAACACTTTCAAGCCTATTTACTTGAAAATACAGAAGATATTAACAACAGCTTAGCCCCACATCTACAAAACTGCGAATACTGCCGTAAGGACTGCCAAGCATTATTAAAAAAATACCCTGAATGTGCTAGTAATATTACTGGAGCGAATTGGAAAAAAATAAGGCAAGCACTCCATCAAGTAAAATTAACTGAAGAAACAGCTTATAGCTTTACATTTTTAGAAAGTAAGCCCATTTTACTCAACTGTCTTAGTGAACTTGGACAAGCAAGACAAGATTTTATGGCTGATCCTAAAGGTTTTACCCTAGGAGTAATAAAAGAGTTCTGGCAACCCGAAGACAGACCTTACTGGAATAGAGGCTGGAGAGTTGCCACAGGACTTTGGTTATGCAGTCTTGTTTCTTTATGTACTTTTGGGATATACGGATTTGGATGGTTTGCTAATAACTCTTACTTATACTATTCAAAACAACAAGTTAAAGATCCTGAGTACATAGTTACCTATATTAACCCCTCTGCAAGCCTTTCTCCTAAATGGCTTCCTGGTTACTCTAGGAAAAATAATATTGATAACGAACAAAACTTAAAGCCTAATTCTAGGGGTTTTGTTATAAAAAGTGTCAAAAAAACAGTTAACCCAAATTCATTTACTAGTGAAGCTAGAGTAGTAAATGAGAGGGATTTATCTGGAGTAAACGCTGTGAAAGCAAGAATAGGTAGTCAGCTTGGTAGATCTGGTTCTATTAAAGGGGTTCTAGGCATAGTAGCAATTGATAAATCTAATGATGAATTTGATTTTGATGATGAAGATGATGAAGAGCATGAGCATGATTATGATGATAGCCCTAATATAACAAACTCGGCTAGCGCATCATTAAGCCCTGCTTCTCAAAGTAACAGTCCAATAGGGTTTTTTAGTGTTTCTGGTGCTGTAAGTAGTGGAGCAAAAGGTAACTTTGAATTTGGTAGTACTAGTAATCAACCCGTACAAAACATACGCAATATATCCATCACAGCAAAATTACTAGTATTAAACCCAGTCTTAAAAATAGGGCAAATAGGGTTGATGGGAGTTGTTTTAAGTAATGACAATAGTCAATTTAAGATTAATGGGGCAAGTTTTGATCTATATTTTGATCCTAATATAATTAAAATTACAGATGTAAAAGATGGGGGGTTGCTTAGCTTAATGGGAGCACGAGCAGAAGTTAAACCTATTATGTCGGCTGGTCATGCGAAAATTATTATTAACCGTCCTAAAACCGCAGTGCCTGTGCAAGCTTTAGGCCAAGTAGCCTTAATTTATTATCAGTGTGTTGGAGCGGGAACAGCAAATTTAAGACTCACAGATGTTATCTTAAGTGATGTAAATGGTGTTGAACATGTGCCTACAGAGGTAGTTAGCCAAAGTGTTGTAGTTGATAAACATTGATAAGACTTAAGGTGACAATAGTATAAAAACTTAAGTCTATTTAATAGACTACTTAATTGATTAAATAAAATGTCTATTTTATGGAGTAAATATTTTTCCAAGCAAGTTACTTTTTTATAGATTTTGGGAACCATTATTTTTTTAGAGCGTCTAACCCCTACAAATCAGCAAACAAATGTAACTTATTGGAGGAATTAGATATGTTCCAAAATAGACGTGTGTTTTTTATTATCACCTTGATTCTTACTTTGGTGTTTTTACAGGTAGCTTGTAGTCAATCAAGCCCAACACATACAGTTAATGTAAATGAAAAAGCAGTTAGAAGTGACCAAACAGCAAGTAATCAACCTGCTAATGAGGCTAAACCAGAAGCTGAAAAAGCAGAAACAAAACCCTCTGAATTATCTGAGAAAGCAAATAAAAATATAGAAGAAACTCAACGTCTTAATCGGGAAGACGTTTCCAAAGTGGCAACCATGGGCAAAGCTAAAGGACTCGTTAGTGTCCATGAAGGAGTATCTGGAGGGGTAGAGGGAGGCGTAGTCGGTGGGGTAGCTGGAGGCGTAGTTGGTGGGGTTATTGGCGGCTCAGGCCTAGCATCAGACCCACCACCGCCACCACCGCCAGTAGGTTATGTTGCTTCTACTAATTCTTCTCCAGTAGCAGTCCCACAAACAGTAACAAAAGCTCCTGCTAGTTCTGCTCCAGCGGCAGTTTCACATTTATTAGCAGCAAAACCTGCTCTGTCTGCTCCTCAACCATTAAGAAAAGCTGAAAGAGTAGGACATCCTGACGCTAATATAGCTCCAGCCGATCCTCAGGGCGCAGAAGACTATACAAAATACAGCATTAATAAAATGACTGTGACAAAGGAAGACAGATTTTCTACTTTCTCTATTGATGTTGACACAGGATCTTACACCATTGCTCGTCGTAAACTTAATGAAGGGTACTTGCCACCTGCACAAGCTGTTAGGGTAGAAGAATTTATTAATTACTTTCAATATAAATATCCACAACCTGCTACAGCACATCCATTTTCAGTAACTATGGAAGCCTCCACATCTCCTTTTAACCAAGAGAGACATTTATTAAGAGTTGGGATTAAAGGTAGGACTGTTGAAGCAAATCAACGCCCAACAGCGCATTTAACTTTCTTAGTTGATACTAGTGGCTCAATGCAATCACCTGACAAAATTGGTCTAGTAAAAGATAGCCTAAGAATATTAGTAGAAAACCTACGCCCAACAGATACAGTCGCTATTAGCACTTATGCTGGTGGAATAAAGCTAGTGCTTTCTCCTACTCAAGCTGTCCATAAAGATATAATTCTTAAATCTCTTTATCAGTTAGAAGCAGGTGGTGGAACTGCTATGGCATCAGGCATTGAGCTAGCCTACCAACAAGCCTTAGCCCAACTCCAACAAGGCAAAAAGGGAGATATTAACCGAGTTATCATTTGTTCAGATGGTGATGCTAATATCGGTAATACTAACCCAACAGAAATCTTAAAACAGATTCAAGATTATGTTAAACAAGGTGTTACAGTTAGTACCATAGGTTTTGGAATGGGTAATTACAAAGATTCAATGATGGAACAATTTGCTAACAAGGGGAATGGTAATTACTTCTATATAGATGGTTTACAAGAAGCCAAGAAAGTCTTTCGTGAGCGTTTAACTAGTAATCTTCAAGTAATTGCTAAAGATGTAAAAATTCAAGTAGAGTTTGACCCTTCAACTGTGGCTAAATATCGATTAATTGGTTATGAAAACCGTGATATAGCTGATGCAGATTTTCGCAATGATAAAGTTGATGCAGGAGAAATTGGCCCAGGTCATACCGTAACAGCACTCTATGAACTAGAACTACACCCTCAACGAACCAACAATATTGCTACTGTGAAACTGCGTTATAAAGCTCCAGATGGCGAAGTAGCAAAAGAAGTAGCAACAGCATTTACTAGCGACCGAGTTCAACAGGTTTTCAATAGGTCGTCTGAGGACTTTCGCTTTACCGTAGCAGTAGCCGCTTTTGCTGAAGTTTTACGAGGAAGCAAAGACGCTCGTACTTGGTCACTTAACAGTATTGCTAACATAGTTAAAGAGGCTAACTCTAGCAGAATGGAAGAACGACAAGAATTTCTCGCCCTGATTGACCGCGCCCAAAAACTTAAGACTCGCCTCGCCCCACAACAATAAATATGTTCTTAATTTCTAGGGCGAACAGGTTCGCCCCTATTTTTTATTAATTAATCATCTCTATTTTTGCGCTTTTTATCATTTTCTTTTTTTTCTTTTTTTTCTTTATCATCTTTCTTACGACCCAAAAAACCACCAAGAGCTTTTATTCCTTTATTAACACCATCAACAATAACATTTTTGTCGTTCTGATTATTGTCTTTTACAGTAATTTTCCCCTCAGAAACGTTTGGCTTAGCCGTAATTTTTGGTTTAGCTACAATAGGTTTTTTAGTATCTAGGTTTTCAACGTTATTATTTTCATTAGTTGTATTTGTTGGATTTTCTGGATCAGAAAATTTAATTGTTGGAGTTGGGTTGCTATTGTTTATTGTGGGCGCAGTAATAGTATTATTAGGACTGTTACTAGGAGGACTGTCAAGCTTATTATTGCTTAAGCTATAAAATACTCCTCCTAATGCTAATACTACTCCTGCTACAGCACTAATAATTAATGGTGTTTTCTTGCTAGGAACTTGGGGAACCTGAGGAACTTGATTTACTATAGGAGTAGGAAAAGCCACTTTTTCTGTAGGTAGTTCTGGTAGTGGTAAAGCTGCTAAAGTGTTGGCTGACATTTGAGAAGTAACCGCGACTTTAGTTGTGCCAGTTTGGTGATATTGAGTTTTTACTGCTTCATTATCTAGCGTTTGTCGTGCTTCTGGAATGGAACTAGAAGTCTTAGTAGTATTTGGTATAAGCACAATAGGGTCATTAGCTTGTTTCAATTCCTGAGAATTTTTTGAAAACAGGTTAGAACTTGATAAACCATCAATTCCAGAAGGGGCTAAAGAAGGGTTTTCGTTAAGTACATTTCTGAGCAAACTAGCAAATTCTGTTGCAGATGATAGACGATCACTACGTTTCTTTTTTAATGCTCGTACAATTACAGAGTCAAAAGGTTGTAGGCTAGGGTTGCTTTCAGCTAACGAACGAGGTTCTTGAAATAAGTGTGCTGCAATAATTTTTTCTATTGTCCCATAAAATGGTGGGCGACCAGAAAGCATTTCATAAGTGATGATGCCTAATGCATAAATATCAGCTTTATGGTCTACTACTTCACCATCATAGAATTCTGGCCCCATATAATAAGGAGTGCCAAAAACTTCACCAGTTTTTGTAATATTTGCTCCGCTACCTTCTTCATCCTTGACGATTTTAGCTAAACCAAAATCTACTACTTTGATAATTGGCTCACTTTCGCCATATTGCTTTAGCATAATATTTTCTGGTTTTAAGTCTCGATGAATAATCCCTGAGTTATGAGCCGCTGCCACAGCACTACATATTTGAGACATCCATTTAACAGTATCTAATGGTTCAATGGTTTTATTTTTACTTAGTACCTCACGCAGGGAAACACCGCTAATATATTCCATTACAATATAAGCAATATTTTCTTGCCAAACACCAAAATCATGAATTGTTACTGCATTAGGATGTTCTAGTCTAGCAGCAGTTTTAGCCTCACGCATAAAACGAGATAGGGCTGTAGCATCCTCGGCTAATTCTGTTGACATTACTTTGATAGCAACAGGTTTTTCCAATAAAAGATGTTTACCCTCATAAACAGCACCCATACCACCACGACCAAGTAGGCGTTTAACTTCGTATTTTTCCGCAATCGTTTGCCCAATCAATTCATATCGTATCATTGCGGAACTATTGTTAGTTCCAGTATTAGAAATGTTTTGAGAGTTTTCCATAATTATTACTCGTTCGCGGTTTGCTGCTAAATACAGAAAATTTTTAGTATTTTTTTGTTAGGATGATAATCTTTTATAATAGGTTGATTGTGTTTAGCTATCAACCTATAAATGTTATAAAAAACAGTACTTTGCTAAAAGACGTTTTATAGTTGTTAAGAGTTTCTCTATCTTATTGGTTAACAAAGACTAGGAATTGTAATGACTTAATCAATAACTTGTATTGGGGGCTACTGAAGATGTAGAAAAGACTTAAACTAAAAAGTCAAACACAGTAATCAAGTTTAACTTTGAGCAAAACTTGGTGATATGCAAATTAATCTATTTCTGCTGTGACATCTATTTTAGGGCATACTTTGACTGAGTAAATAGCATTAATCCAATAACGCTCAAAAACCATTTTGGCTTTTAACTCACCTCTAACAGGCGATTGAGGAAATACTAAAAGATACCGCTTTTCCTCATATTCGCCAGAGATAGCTTCATTATTTTCAGACTTAAAAGTCACATTCCAGCTAGCAGGCATTCCTGAAGCAAAATTTGAAATCAAGGTTGTCCACGTGTTTTTTGGGCAAAATACTTTTCTTGTGCCAAATAATCCCATAGTTTTTCGAAAGTTTTTCGTGCTTTATTTGTTAAGTAATCCAAATATCTTAGTGTTGGGGTTTAATTATATTTTTTGTGCTATCTTTTTTTTTGTTTGTTTGGAAAGACTGAATTAATGATGCTGAGTTTTTTGTATTAACTGTTGTAAGTAGCAAGCTATCTGTTACATCTACTGCCCAAGGGCCATAACGCTCTGTCACCACTATAATAGAAGTAAGTCGGTCTGTTCCTACAGCAAAATCCTGCATTTCAATAATAAGTTCATATCCTTCTCTAGCAAGAGCTTTAGCTGGTGAATCATCTGTATCACCAAGGGGAAATCCTAAACCACTTTGACTACCTAATTGCCAGCATTTACATAGTTTTCCTTGCCAAAAACCAGGATTAGTTTTAAGCGACTCTACGATATGAGTTAATTTAGGTTGTTTTTGCATTAGGTTATCCTCCAGAGTAAAAATTTAAAAAGGTTAAGAAGCAAGTTAGTATTAAAAGGATGCAATTTTTAGGGGAAAACTCCGTGATAAACTTATTAGTTGCATATTATGCAATCAAACTAGCCTATTAAACAAGTAAAACTTACTCAATATTGCATAATTGCCTTTTACTAGGCCTTCTGTGATATCTACGGCCCAGGGGCCATAAAACCTAGTAACAACAATAATAGAAGTGAACCAATCTGTTGCTATAGCAACACCGTCAATTTCTGCTATTAACTCATAACCTTCTTTAGTTAAAGCTACATCAGGTAAATCATAGTCGTCACCAATAGCAAACCCAAGACCAGCTTGATGGCCTAGTTGCCAGCAATGAAAGATTTTTTCCTTCCATAGATCCTTACTAAGCTTGATAGATTTTGCAATTTGAGTTAGTTTAGGCACACTTTGCATTTATTTATCCTTTCTAAATACCAGTATTTTAAACTGCTAACTACCAACAAATTTTTAACTAAAAAATGTAAAGTTGATGTCAAACTTATGTAAGAATTTTGTAAAAGAGGGGGTTTGAAGGCAAATCCATGATACTTGCTGCTATAGATATAGGCTCTAACTCTATACATTTTGTTTTAGTAAAAGCCGATCCAGGCCAGCATTTTGAGCTAATTGCACAGGAAAAAGACATGGTGCGTTTAGCAGCAGGAGCATTAGGTTCACACCATTTAACTAAAGAAAAAATGGAACAAGCCTTTGCTACTATTACACGTTATGTTAGTTTTGCTCGCGCTCGTGAAGCCGAACATATTTTAATTACAGCTACTAGTGCTGTTAGAGAGGCTACCAATAAAGATTATTTTCTTGCCCGTGTAAAAGAATTAACAGATGTTACTGTAGAAACTCTTTCAGGAATAGAGGAAGCTAGGCTAATTGCCTTAGCGGTTACTTCGGCAATGAATCTTAATGGGCGGCGTGCTCTAATTATTGATATTGGTGGAGGATCAACCGAGTTTATTATTACTGATGGTAGTAAACCAAGTTTTCTTAACTCAATGCGTTTAGGAGCAGTACGCCTAGCCGAAGCTTATAAACTGAGTGATCCAGTAAAGAAAAAAGAGCTAATCCAACTGCGTAAATATCTTTTTTCTGCTCTGGCACACACAGCACAAGAAGTGCAAAATATTGGCTATGATATAGTAATAGGAACTTCTGGTACAATTCTTAACTTAGTTAATTTAGCTGCACAATCTAGAGAAGATTCTGCAAGCCCAGAAAAAGGCTTTAATCCTTTTAGTCAGCAATGTAGTGTTACAGAGTTAAAAGAAGTAAATGACAAACTAGCAAAAATCACAGAAAAAGAACGAACTCGTTTTCCAGGCTTGGATCCTAAACGTGCTGACATTATTGTTGCTGGCGGACAACTCTTAGAGGCAATTTTAACTGCTGTAGGAACAAAAGAAATAATTACTTGTGATTGGTCGCTAAGAGAAGGAGTATTACTTAATTTTGTTGAACAGCTAGGACATAACTTTCATGTTGATTTAGGGGAAATATCGTTAGATGAAAAAGCTTTGGATATTATAGGTTATTTTTTTTTTAATGATACGGGGCAAACTGAGATCTACCCTCTTCCCCTACACGACGTTCTTACTATTTGAAAGCGCTTATCCATTGCGAACAGGTAAGGGCTTAAAAAGAAAATGACCGAGGCCTAAAGAGTACG
>CAZHXL010000065.1:12747-14842 GCA_964536575.1 uncultured Clostridia bacterium
AAAGCTTTGGATATTAAAGGTAAAACCATTCTCTCAATAGCTAGACGTTATGAGTACCAACCAACGCATGCTCATCAAGTAGCAAAACTAGCAGGAATGGTTTTTGATAAACTACATTGTTGGCATAGTTTAACTCAAGACGATAGAGTTTTACTGCAATATGCAGCAATCCTTCATGATATTGGCTATCATATTTCTCACGTAGGCCATCATAAACATGCTTATTACCTAATACAACATTCAGAAATTCCAGGCTTTAGCACAAAGGAAATCGCAATAATTGCAAATGTAGTAAGGTTTCATCGGGGCACTAAACCTTCTAGACAAGCGTGTTTTCGTAGGCTAAATAAAATTGATAGAACTAGGGTAGAACAAATGTCTGCACTCCTACGCTTAGCTGATGGACTAGATCGAACTCATCGTTCCTTAGTAGAGGATTTACAGATTGAAATCCAAGGTAAAGCCTTACAGATTAATGTAGTAGCCAAAGAAGGGGGTGAGTTAGAAATTTGGTATACCAACCAAAACCTAAGTTATTTTGAAGAAGTTTTCCATAAAAAAATAAGTATTAATTTAATTGCTGATTTGTCATTAGCAAAAGCTTTTTAGACGTTCAAATTCAGCACGAGTAATGCGTGCACCGCCAACTAAGGCATTAGCTGAGCCTGCTGCTACACCTGAGCGAATAATTTCTGCTCCAGTCTCACCAGCAAGAATAGCTAAGGCGCAACCTGCAAGAAAAGCATCTCCACAAGCGACTGAATTAATGGCATCAATCTTAGGTGCAGGTAAAAGTATTTCTCCTCTATCCCAAACTCCTACTGCTCCACGGTCACCTAAGGAAATTAACCCTAGTTTTACACCAGTGTTATAAATTTCTCTTGCAACAGAGAGAGCTTCTCCATCATTAAATTTTTTTCCTAATAATTCCTCTGCTTCTATGTGATTAGGTTTTATTAAATAAGGTTTAGCCTTTAAGGCTAATTTGAGAGCTTCTCCACTAGCATCAACTAAAGTAGGAATTGATTTTCTATTAGCTATTTCAACAAATTGACGATAACTATCAGAAGATATCCCTCTAGGTAAGCTACCACTACAAATCAACATTTTTGCTGATGGTAGGCATCGCAAAAATTCTTGAGAAAATTTTTCAAATTCTAGAGGAGTTATTTCTGGCCCAGGTTCATTTACTACCGTTTCTTGTTTAAGTACTTGATCAATAAAAATATAGCAATTACGAGAATGCTCAGAGATTGGAACAAGTGAGCAAGGAATATGGCTATTAAAGAGGTCTTCATGAATTTGTTGGCCAGTAATACCACCAGTAAAACCAATTACTAAAACTTGTTGGCCAAGAGCCACTAATGCCCTAGCGACATTAATTGCTTTGCCTCCTGCTTGTTCTAATACTTGGCTAGCGCGAGAAATTTGACCTACTTGGAAATTAGGTAGAGAGATAATTCGGTCAATTGCCGTATTTAAGCTAACAATCAGGATATATTTTTCTGTTTCTGGCAAATCATTACCTCAAACCTGAAACGACTCTACCTAGCACAAGTTAACGCACGTCCACCATCAATGGCATAAGTCGCGCCAGTAATCCAACTTGCTTGATCAGAGGCAAGAAATAAAACTAGCTCTGCTACTTCTTCTGCTGTTCCTGGTCGTCCAATTGGATGAGTCGTTTTGCTACGTTCTAAAAATGCTTGGTAATTTTCTTCCGTCATTCCACTGCGACGATGTAGGTTAGTAACTACTACACCAGGATTAACCGCATTTACCCTAATACCACGCTCAGCAAGTTCTAGTGCTGCACAACGTGTTAGTTGATCCACTGCTGCTTTACTAACACAGTATGCTAGTACTCCAGGAAAAGAACGTAGCCCAGTAACACTAGAAATATTAACAATATTTCCTTGAGGAGCGTTCATATAGGGAAGAACTAGCTGCATCATCTCAAATACAACACGTAGGTTTATTTGCATCATTTCATCCCAAGCAGCCATAGTAGTATTAGCAATTGATCCCATGCTAATACTACCTGCGGCATTAACTAGGATATCGATTTTACCTAATTGGGTTATAGCCATTTCCA
>CAZHXL010000065.1:14852-25483 GCA_964536575.1 uncultured Clostridia bacterium
TGAGGCAAGAGTTTCTGCTATTGCATATCCTACTCCAGAACTTGCTCCAGTAATTAATGCCACACGATCTTGTAACTGTTTCATTATCGTTATTTAACCTCTACTTTTTAGGCTCTATAGGGCCATCAATTCGTAACCAAGCAAAATAGCCACCTTTTAAGGCATATGCTTTCTTAAAACCACGCTCTTTTAGTAAACTAACGTAGTAATTACTTGTTGCCTCATCTGGACAAGAACAATAAGTAACGATTTCTAAATCCTTTGATATTGCTTTAATTTTGTCATCTAATTCTTTTGCTTCTTCAACTCGTATATCGTCTTTAATGCGCTTAGCACTACTTTTATATTGACCTTCAGAGCGAACATCGAGAATTACAACCTTTTCACCTTTATTAAGTTTTGCTAGTAAGATTTCGGCAGTAATTAAGTTATCGTCATGTGATCCTTGAGCTTTAGTTAAAGCATAGTTGCTTGGTAGCCAAACTAACAATGTGGCTATTAATATTACTAATATGCCATAAACTTTCATTAGTAGTTTCTCCTGATTGAAAGATAATTTTGGTCTAATTAGAGGAAGACTTATTAGGATAGCATTAAGTGTTTAAAGATGTCTTGCTTTTGATGCTGAGAATGCTTACAGACTTAGGTTATTTTTGCTAATAAAAATATTTTTAATTTAGGCTATTAAACTTAAAACTAAAACACTATTTCTGATATGGAATTACTATCAGGTGAGAAAATAAACAGTCTTCTAGAGGCTTGATTTGCTTCTATTTGTGTAGGTGATTTAACTAGAAAAGGTTCTTGGGGAATTGATAAACCTATTGGTAATTTCTCGTTAAAGCGATGGCATAGGTGTAATGGCAGTTGGCTTTTTGTTGTGTTTAGCTTAAGAAACAAATACAGCGTAGGAATAAAAATCACAGTATAGTTGTCTACTAAATTTAAATGTCCAGTTGTTGATCCTGGTAGGTTAGCTACCAAAAAGCGATGTGCATCGGGGTCTTGTGCCCAAAGTAAAATACCATTTGCTTGATCTGTTAATTGTAATAACCTACAACGAAATTTAACAGTTTGACTAATCCAAGGGTACTGGCTTAAATCCTCATTTAGGTTAGGGGCAAATAGTTTCTTAAACAAGGCAGAAGGATTATCTAGTTTTAGGTTAGGATATTTTTTTTGCACCACAGCAAGAAAAATTTGGAGTAAATCATTAGTAACTTCCAGGGCAATTGTACTTAAGAGTAGCTTAAAGACTTTATCATCTAAAAGATCAGGGATTTTTCCTTGTTCAAGTTCAAAAATACTTTGAGTAGGGATTTCAAACAAATGGCTATATTCTGCAACAGATAGCCTAAGCAAGTTACGTGCAGTTTGAAAAGTCTCCGCCAAAGTTTTTTCTGAGTCATCTAGCTTTACTGTCATAATTAAGCAATTAGAAAATATTAGTTTTACTCTACTGATTAATTACAGTAAAGATATTTTTCTCCAATATTAACTATTTGGTAAATTTCGCGCTCACCTAACAGTTTGTATGATGTTGGTGTTGGTAGATGTAAAATTTAGGATAACTTATTTAGAATTAGTAAATTATCTTTCAGTGTTAGCTAGTAAAAGAAAAATTATAATAAAATCTCTTCTACAACAGATAGTCAATTTGGCAACACCTTTGACTAGCGACACATCTTAGGCTGAAAACAAGCTGATTGCTTAAATTGGCTTTTAGCCCCAAAAAGGTTCTTTATGAACATAGTAGTTTTTGCTGCAAGCGATTTGGAATACAACACGGTGAAAGCGAGTTTAACTGATTGGAAAACAACTGATTATTATGAACAATTGTTAGCAGGCCAAGGTTACTCAGGAGAAAATTTAGTGGAACTTTTTTGTACTAAAATGGGGCCTAAAAATGCTACTGAGCAATCTATCAAAGCATTAGAAAAATCAAAAGGGAAAATTGTTTTAATCACTGGTTTAGCTGGTGGTTTAGCTACTAAGTATAAACAAGGGGACTTAGTGATTTATAATAGTTGTTACTTTTTAGGAGAAAATCAAACCCAACCAAATAAGGTTGATTGTGATCAAAAATTAACAAATTTCTTAAGTAATAGTTTACGGTTAGAGCGTATTACTACGCTAGAAGGCAATGGCCTTACTTTTCCTAAGGTAGTTTGCCAGGCTCAAGAAAAACTCTCTCTTGCGAAAAAATACAATGCTGTTGCCGTTGATATGGAAAGCTACCAAATCCTAATAGCAGCAAAAGAAAAAAGACTTCCTGCCACTGTCCTACGTGTAATTAGTGATGATGCACAAGGTGATTTACCTGACCTCAATGCTGCAATGAACCAAAATGGAGACATTAATAACCTAAAAATGATCTGGCAATTTGCCCAACATCCTGTTTTGGCTGCTAAGTTTTTAATTAATTTGAATAAGTCTATATCAGTACTAAAAACTTATTTGCCCAAAGTGTTAGGAAGAAATTTTGCTGAATTATATTAATAATATCTTTTTAACTATAAATATAAATAAATGAACTAATTAAAGGAGGTTATTAGCTTAAATGGAAGCTACCATTTTGCTTTGCTATTTGTTTGATTTTTGGTAGCATATATGCCGACCGTCCATTTACCTAATTACCTAAAACAATGCCACTAAGAAATAAAGTTGGTAGTTAGTTAACGCGTGATTTACTGGTTATATTATTTTTATATATGTACTGGTAAATACACATAGGGATAAACATTAAGAGCATAAGGTGTAATTGTTTATGAAAAATACTAAAAATAATGATGTTATTCAATCATTTTCGCTTGAGCGGTGGTCAAAGCTTTCTCACATTTTTGCAGGACTTTGTTTACTTGCAACCGCTTTTCCCCTTCCTGGATTGCCGCTTTCAGTGCCTTCCGTTTATGGTCAACAAATAGAAGCAGGTGTGCTAAGCGTGGAAGTCCTTGATTCTAAAGGTAAATTATTACAAGGTGCAAAAGTTAAAGTTTATAACGGTGATGGTCAACAAGTAGCAGAAAAAGTTACTGATGCTAAAGGGCAAATAGAATTTCCTGGCTTAAAAGGTAAGTATAAATTAGAAATTATTGCAGAAAAATATGACCTATATACAGAACCAGAAATCGAAATAACTGGTGGAATGATGGCAAAAGCTTCTATCCAACTACTGGAAAAATTTGGTGAAATAGTAGAAGTTACTGGTGAGTCTAGTAACCCTATTGAGAGACTAGATCAACCTGCTGGAGAATTAAAACTAGAACAAATTAAAATGATCCCTGCTCTAACTAGGGATTTTGATGGTGCTATTGGCACTATTCCTAACGTTATTCGCCCACCAGATGGTAAGGTAAGTATTAAAGGTTCACGCGAGGATCAAAGTGCCTTGTTAATCAATGGTGCAGATGGTACTGATCCTAGTACTGGAGGGTTTACTAAGAATATTCCTTTAGAATCTATTGGTAGTGTTAAGGTTTATACCAATCCTTACTTACCAGAATATGGTAGATTTACTGGCGGTGTAACAAAGGTAGAAACTAAACGCGGTGGAGACAAGTTTAAATTTGATTTAACAGACTTTTTTCCTGAACCACGTTTTAGAGGTGGTAAGCTGTTTGGCTTTACTAATGTTTCTCCAAGGCTGCATCTAGAAGGCCCAATCCTAAAAGATCGCGCCTTTTTCTCTCAAGGATTAGAATTTGATGTAGATAAAAAACCTGTTCGTGGGCTACCATCGCCAATTAATGAAATCAAAAGACAAGTGTTTCGTAGTTTTACACAATTAGATTTTATACTTAATTCTAATCATACTCTAACAGTTACAGCAAATGCTTCTTTGAGAAGACTTCAACATATTGGGCTAGATTTCTTTAACCCTCAAAAAGTGTCACCAAACCAAAATGGCAATGATTTTACTATAGGTGGAGTTGATCGTATTACTTTACCAAATGGTTCTTTACTAGAAACTGTATTTCAATATAAACGCATTCGCTCTGAGGTTTATGGTAAGGGCGATGAAATAATGACTTTTACACCACTAAAACGGGAAGGTAACTATTTTCATCGTGAGGAACGCGCTACAGAGCGTTACCAGTTAGCTGTTACTAATACCTTTGCTCCTATAGTAACTAGCAAAGGAACACATAATGTTAAGTTAGGTATTGACTTAAACTATTTGGATAATCAAGGTGTGACTAATAATAGTACAGTAGATATTACTCGGCTGGATGGGACGAAAACCCAACGTATTCAATATTTTACCACTGGTTCATTAAATACTAATAACACTCAAGCAGCAGCTTTTCTTCAAGATCAATGGTTAGTAACCAAAAAATTTAGTTTTGATTATGGAGCAAGGTTTGAAGCACAAAAAGCAACAGCAGGAGTTAGTGTAATGCCTCGTCTAGCTTCAGCTTATTCTTTTGATACTAGTGGTAATACTGTGTTGCGTGGAGCAGTTGGGCTATTTTATGACAAAGTGCCACTTAATGTACTAGCTTTTGCTAGTGCTCCTACTCAAACTGTTACAGACTTTGACATTGATGGTATTACACCACTTAGTTCACCTAGGAGTTTTGTTAATCTTTTTGCTAATCGACCAGGTGGTAAGCCAAATCTTGGTAATGATTTTGCTGCACCACGTAACCTTACTTTTAATGTTGAGTTAAACCAAAAAATTACCTCTAAAGCTTTGTTAAAGGTTGCTTACTTGCAAAGTCGTACAGATAATGATCTCTATATTTCACCAGTACTGGAAAATGGAGTTAATGCAATAAAACTCTTTAATGATGGGCGCAACCGCTATCGTGCTGTAGAAATTACTACTAATGTGCAGTTACCAAATACTGGGGATAAAAAGAATGATATCTCGTTTTCTTACATTCGTAGCCGTGCTATGAGTGAGTTAAATGATTTTAATACTTATTTTGGGGATTTTCCTGATCCAGTTATTCGCCCTAATCAATATGGACGTTCACCTTCAGATGCACCTAACCGATTTTTGGCACGAGGCACTTTTAATCTACCCTACAAATTTACGGTTGTCCCTTTACTAGATGTTCATACAGGGTTTCCTTATTCCATTAGGGATGAAAAACAGAGCTTTGTTGGTCAACGCAACAGTGTTCGTTTTCCACGTTTTGCTTCTTTGGATATGTCTATTAGCAAAGATATAAAGATACGGGATAAGTACAATGCTCAGCTTATAATCAATATGTTTAATGTTACCAGTCACTTCAATCCTAAAAATGTTAAGGCTAATATTAATGATCCTGAATTTGGAGTATTTTTTGCTAACTTCCGGCGTTTCTATCGCTTAGACTTTGCTTTTAGTTGGTAAGATAGTGCAGTTGTTAACCCAATTTGCTGTTGTCTAATATTAGCTAATGGCTATTGCACCTAGTTTTGTTTTATCGTTAAAATTGCCCTTGAGTGCTGCTAATTAGTAAAATTAAGCACTCAAGGGTTTGCGTTGTTAAGGAGGGTTTTAGGTGAAAATTATTGTTGCAAAAACAGCAGGTTTTTGTTGGGGGGTTAGTAGGGCAATTGATTTAGTAATGAAAGCTGCTAATGAAGGCCATAGCCCAATTTATACAGATGGAGCATTGATTCATAACCCACAAGTGTTAAAAGTTTTAGAAGAAAGTGAAATTCATGTTTCTTCTAACATAGATAATGTTTCTGAAGGAACTATTGCTATTCGTGCTCATGGGATTACGCCTGAAAGACGTACCCACTTAAAAGAAAAAGGCTTGAAAATAGTTGATGCTACTTGTCCTCATGTTGGTGGTATTCAAGGTATAGTAAAAAAACATACTCACGAAGGCTATAGCATTGTGATTGTTGGTGAAAGAGGCCATCCAGAGGTAATAGGTTTACTAGGTTTTACTCAAGGTCGTGGCTATTTAATTGATGCTGATGAAGATATTGAACGAGTACCACAACTCCCACCAGATAAAGTCTGTATTGTTGCTCAAAGCACTCAAAGTCGTGCTCGACTACACGAAGTAACAGATAAAGTTCGCCAAATCTATCCTAATGCATTAATGTTTGATACCCTTTGTGATGTTACTGCTGATCGTCAAGATGAAGTCTTAGAAATGGCTAAGGAAGTTGATTTAATGATTGTTGTTGGTGGAAAAAATAGTGGTAACACACAACGCATGGCAGAATTATCCCGAGAAGCAGGAGTACATACTTTTCATATTGAAACAGAAGACGAAATTAGTGCTTCAGATGTACAAGGCCGAAAAGTCATAGGGCTTACTGCTGGAGCATCCACTCCTGATTGGATGATTAAACGGGTTTATCAAAAATTAGAAGAATTTGCACAAGAATTAGTTCCTGCTACAGCCTAATGTCAAGTGTTAAACCTTCCATAAAACCAGAACTTGAGTCTCAGCAATGGTCAAAAGCGTCAGCTTTTAACCATTGTGAGAAGGTCGCTTTGGGACACTATGAAAACTTTCCAGTAGGCTCAATTTTAATTCCTCGTGCTCAACGTCCACATTTTTATAGTATTTATGCTTTTGCTCGTGGAGCAGATGATTTTGCTGATGAAGGTGATTTGCTTGCCCAAGAACGACTAAAATTATTAGAAAATTGGCGAAATCTGTTAATAGAATCCCAAAAAGGCTCTGTTAATCATCCTGTATTTATTGCTTTGGCAGAAACCATTAATACCTATCAATTACCTTTACAACTTTTTCACGATTTAATTGATGCATTTACTTTAGATGTAAAAGGCTCACGACATGCCACTTTTGCTGATCTACTCAATTATAGCCGTTGCTCTGCTAATCCTGTAGGAAGGCTAATTTTACTGCTTTTTGGGCACAGTGATGAAGAAATGCATCAAATGTCGGATAAAATTTGTACTGCCTTGCAACTAACAAACTTTTGGCAAGATATTTTAGTAGATCTAGCTAAAGACCGTATTTATATTCCTCAAGAAGAACAAAAAAAGTTTGGTTATAGCGAAATGAACTTAAAAGCTAATCTTTACTCTGATAACTATATAAAAATGATGACATCTTTAGCCAATCGTACAGAAGATATGTTTTTACAAGGTAAACCATTATGCAATGTTGTAAAAGGTAGACTAGCAATAGAACTTAAGGCCATTTGGTTAGGAGGAACTAGTTTGCTTAGCACCTTAAGACAAGAGCGATTTAATGTTTTTGCTCATCGACCAACGATAAAAACTCCACAAAAAATAAAAATTCTGCTAAAAACATTTTTAGCTTTTTAACTTAGCTTAGGTCAGCTCCCTATAAAGGTAGACACAGGTCATTTAAGGGCATACACATAGCTTCTTTAACACAATTTATGGCTAATACTACTATTGAGCGTGCTTCGCAGTCAGCAGAGTTAATTACACGCCAGTCAAAGACCAATTTTTATTATTCTTTTTTATTTTTGCCAAAACTAAAACGTCAGGCAATAGAAACAGTTTATGCTTTTTGTCGCCTAGTAGATGATATTGTTGATGAGGATATAAAAGTTGACAATGCTCAAACAGAACTAGAGCTTTGGAGAATAGAAATCAAGCAATGTTTTACTGGCAATCCTACTACTAGTCTAGGAAAGTCCCTAAAAGAAGTAATCACGCATTTTCCTATTAAACAAGAGTATTTCCAGGATTTAATTACAGGAATGGAAATGGATTTAAATAAGTGTCGCTACAGTAGTTTTGAAGAGCTAGAGAAATATTGCTATCACGTTGCTGGTGTAATTGGGTTAATGTGTATTGAGATTTTTGGTTATAAAGAAGCTAGTACTAAGGAATATGCTATAAACTTAGGTAAAGCCTTGCAGCTTGTTAATATTGCACGAGACTTAAAAGAAGATGCCACTCGTGACAGAGTTTACTTGCCTCAAGACGAAATGCTAAAGTTTGGCTATTCTGAGCAGGAACTATTAGGTTCTACCTATAATGATAAATTTATTGCTTTAATGCTAAACCATTGCCAACGTGCTCAAAGTTTTTTTCAAAAAGCCCAAAATAGTTTAAGCCCAAATGATCGTGGTGGAATGTTTGCTGCGGAAATTATGGGAGCAATTTATTATCGAATACTTGAAAAAATTACTGCTGAAAGCTATAACGTTTTTGATAAACGCATTCGACTCAGTAGCTTAGAAAAAGCTTTTGTTGCACTACAAGCTTGGGCAAAATGTCGGTATTTTTAATCTAAAAATTTCTGGTAACTTTATTAGGATTAGATCCTAAGAGTTTTATATTTACATATGAAACAAATATTAATTGTAGGTGGCGGTCTATCTGGTTTAGCCGCAGGAGTAGCCTTAGCCGAAGCTGGTCACAAGGTAGAACTGCTAGAAAGACGACCTTTTTTAGGAGGGCGAGCCTATTCATTTTTTGATAAAACCTCTGGTGATGTTGTTGATAATGGACAACATTTAATGATGGGTTGTTACAAAGAAACCTTCAAATTTTTTTCCCGCTTAGGTACTCTAGATAGGTTACACTTTCAATCACAAGCAAGAGTTGATTTTTTAGACCAGCGATTAGGACAAACTACCCTACTTTGTCCTTCTTGGCCTGCTCCCCTTCATTTATTAGGAGGTCTGTTTAAGTTAAAAGGGATTAGTTTTTCTGATAAATTACGTGCGCTTTTGGTTGGTAGCGCGCTGCAAACCAAAAATGGGCAATTAGCAAAAAAGTTTGGTAGTCTAACTGTAGACGAATGGTTAAATAACTGTAAACAGTCTCAGCAAATGCGAGAACGGTTTTGGGATCCTTTTTCTATTGCTACACTTAATGAAAACCCTAAAGTAGCACCAGCTATTTTACTAGTAAGAGTCCTACAACAAGCTTTTGGTGGGACCAAAGAAGATTCTACTATGGTGACAGCTAAAGTAGGATTAAGTGAGCTTTATACAGAACAAGCACGTAAATTTATTGAATCTCGCGGTGGTAAAGTAACCCTTAGATCTATTGTTGAAAAGTTTGATATTTCAGGAAATGATTGTCAAGGAGTGATACTTAATAATGGTGAAACTCGTAAAGCAGACCTCTACATTAGTGCAGTACCTTATTTTGCACTAAACCAACTACTACCAAACACATTGTTTGACCAGCCTTATTTTAAGCAGTGGAAAGATTTAAGCTCATCTCCAATTATTTCTATTTATCTTTGGTTTGATAGGCCAGTTACAGAACTTGGATTTGCAGGAATGTTAGGAACACGTATGCAGTGGCTCTTTAATAAAGATGTCTTGTTTGCTCGCTCTGTGCGTGATAAACAATTACTAACTTTTGTTATTAGTGCTGCACACAAGTTTGCTAGCCTGCCAAAAGAAAAATTAATCGCAATGGCAATAGAGGATGTAAAGAAAGTATTGCCTAAGTCTTCTGAAGCAAAGGTTTTACAGTCACTAGTAATTAAAGAACATCACGCTACATTTTCCGCTTCTGTACTAGTAGAATCTAGTAGACCTGAGCCAGTTACCCCAATAAAAAATTTGTTTTTAGCTGGAGACTGGACAAATACAGGGCTTCCGGCGACAATAGAAGGTGCTGTGTTAAGTGGTCATCGTTGTGCCAATGAAATAAATAAAATAATAAAATAATGAAATAAGTTTCTATCTAGTAAGTCCAATTTTCTTAGGTTATTATATAAAAACTTCTAATTTCTACCAGCAATTCTCAGTTTAGACGAAAACAAAGGACTTATAGAACAAATGTTTCTCTAAGCCCTTTAGATATGTTCAAACCGAGAATTGCTGAATTTCTACTGTTACTAATTTTCTTAATATTAATGGGAGTTTTTAGTATTAGGAAAAGGGAGATTTGATGGGAAAAAAAATCGTTTTTGAAAATGTCCCCTTAAGTAAAACTATTCCTAATTTCTTAGAAATCCTTGATCCAATTTCTACTGTACAATGGATTTTAATGGTTGAAGATCCAAGGACACAACAATTTACTGGTCAAGCTTATGTTGAATTATGGAGTGATACAGAGGCAGAAATAGTAATTGATAAATGGAATAATCAGCCTTGGGACGAAAACACTGTACAGGTTAAAGCACTTGGTAATAATGAAAAGTCTCCAGAAATGGAAGGTGATAAAGAACAAATACTTAATGCACAACCAATCTATATTTATTCAGTTATTCGTTTTCAAGTTAATGCTCCGCCTAGAGCGGTCGTTTTTGTTGATGACTTTCCAAAAGTAGAAGTAGATGAAATGGGTAATGGTGTTGTACGCTCACTACTACCAGGTAAATATAATATTAAGGTGGGGTTTGGCGATTATTTATTAGCAGAAGAAGATGTTAGCGTAAATTGTGAGGAAGAAGCTCCGCGTATGAAGGTAACTATGGATTCATCAGTTACTCAGGCTATGGGAGCAGTATCTTCAGGCTTAGACTCTGCTTATTCTACAATTGAAATGATTTCTGCTAGTGGTGGCCCAGTAACTATTACTACTAGAGCCGCCCCTCTAGTCCCATTAAGCACGAATACTACTACAACTAAAGCTAGCACTAAAGCTAGCACTAAAGCTAGCACTAAAGCTGCTCCTGTTGCTAGTTCTGCACAATTTACTACTTTATCTCTTAATAGCGTAATAGCTGATGAAAAAGATGTAAAAACTATTGGTACAAAAGCTA
>CAZHXL010000066.1:0-1265 GCA_964536575.1 uncultured Clostridia bacterium
AGCTTATATTTTTTTTTGTTCCTTTTTCAATTCAAAATGTCCAAACTTCAGGCTGGGGTATTTCCATACCCCAGACCCCAGTAAGGTCGCTATTCATCCCCACAATTAATTGTGGGGTTTTCTAGCGGTCTTTTGTAAAAAGGCAACTGGCTTTGAACAACCAACTTTTGCTCATCAGCATTGGCACATAGATATTGCTTACATCAGAATTTGCTCAACATTTTTTTACCTATGTTCTGTTTTGGATGGGTGGAGTCGCTACATTGTTCATTGGGAACTTAAAGAGCAGATGACCGAGCTTGATTTAGAAATAATTCTACAAAAAGCCAAAGAATTTTTTCCTTTAGTCGCTCCTAGAATTATTTCTGATAATGGGCCTCAATTTATTGCCAGAGATTTTAAGGAGTTTATTAACTTGATGGAAATGTCTCATGTCCGTACTTCTCCCTATTACCCTCAATCTAATGGAAAAATCGAGCGTTTTCATCGCTCTCTTAAATCTGAGTGTATTCGTCCTAATTGTCCTCTTTCTTTAGATGATGCTCGCAGGTTGCTTTCTCATTATGTTCATTATTATAATTGCATTCGTTTACACTCTGCTATTTCTTACATTTCCCCTTTTGATAAATTGCAGGGTAATGCTGAGTCTATTTTTGCTGAGTGTAAGGATAAACTTCTTTTAGCTCGTGAGCTTAGATCTTCTAAATCTTCTGCTTAATGCTTTTGCTTAAGCTAACTTTTTAACTTTGTCTTTTGTTTGCTACTCCAAGTACATTTTCCACTGAACCAAAACAGTTTTTCTGTTCAACCCAACAGATACTAAATTTCCAGATTCTCACTATTTAATTATGTCAAATATAGTAATTATCGGTGCTGGTGCTGCTGGTTTGATGGCAGCAATCTGGGCTGGGCGTACCAAGCCCAATCGCAACATTATTCTTTTAGATGGCGCACGTAAACTTGGAGCAAAGATCTTAGTCTCTGGTGGTGGGCGTTGCAATGTTACCAATTCTAAAGTTGATCCCCTCGATTATGCTGGAGGGTCACCTAATGCGATCCAGAAAGTCCTACGTCGCTTTGAAGTTACTCACACCATAGATTTTTTTCGCCAACTGGGTGTTGAGTTAAAACAGGAAGAAACTGGCAAACTCTTTCCTGTAAGCAATAGTGCCAAAACTGTGCTAAATGCATTATTGACAGCAGCTAGTGCAGCCAATGTAATTATCAATTATCCGTGTCGTGTCCAACACATTACTCATCTTGAT
>CAZHXL010000066.1:1275-11409 GCA_964536575.1 uncultured Clostridia bacterium
TCCGTGGCGAGTGGGGTGAGATAATAGCAGAGCGGGTTGTTCTAGCTACAGGTGGTCAAAGCCTACCCAAGAGCGGCTCTGATGGGTTAGGCTATCAATTAGCTAGATCCGTTGGACATCAGATAACGCCGCGTATCTTACCAGCATTGGTGCCTCTCTTACTACCACCAAATCATTTTATCTGCAAATTGAGTGGTTTAACATTACCCACCACATTAGAACTGCGTGGTAAGCAGGGTGAAAAGATTATTGCCTTTACCAATTCCACCCTCTGCACTCATTTTGGACTCTCGGGACCATCAGTGCTTGATATCAGCCGCTATTATCTCAACTCCAAACTTGATGATGCCAATACAACATTAACAATCAATTGGTGGCCAGGTAAACACCGTGAAGATCTAGATAAAGAACTACAAAATCTCAATCGCTTGACATTGTTAAGATATTTACATCAACAACTACCTGAGCGACTTGCCCGTGCATTGTGTCAGGCTGCTGGGATTGAACCAGATATGCCTGGTTATCTATTAACACGCCAACAACGCAAACTCTTAACACACTTTGTCACAGCATTACCATTGCCAATCATTGGCGATCGAGGGTTTAGTGTTGCAGAAGTAACGGCTGGCGGCGTTCCTCTTACAGAGATAAATCTTAATACGATGGCTTCGCGTATCTGTCCGGAACTCTATTTATGCGGTGAAATCTGCGATGTTGATGGTAGGATTGGTGGCTTTAACTTTCAATGGGCATGGGCAAGTGGCTATTTGGCTGGAATTTCTATATAGAGCCTGTTTCACAAAAGATACTTGATGTCTTCTTTGTTGCTATGTTGCTCATGTTGCTTCTATTAAATCTATTGCAAAAATGCCAGTATGTTTTTTATTGCTTCTTCACTTCTTGCTGGTGTGTAACTGTTTACCCTCTCTACTACTTGTCCAAGACTAATTTTTGATACCCCTTTGCTAGCAAACTCATTGATTATTTTTAGCACCAGATAATATTTATCATACTGAAACACAATTGCTTTTAACCCTAATTTCCTTACATAATTACTATCAATTGCTTGCTCACAGTTCTTTAATGTCTTATAGCTTTCTTCATCCTTACACGTCACCAGTAGCTCTCTTTCCCTTATTGCAAATGTTAACTCTTTTATTAACCCCTCTTTTGATTCTATCATTGTTTTTCCTATCATTTATCTCCTTTTATGGTTTGTTCTAACCCTAAGCCTAAACCTTAAACGTTAAACCTTATCCTCTTTATCAAGCTATTAAAAACTTTGATTAAAACTTTGATTAAAACTTGTTTGATAGTCTTTGCTGTTTATAGTTTTTGCAATTTATAGCTTTTGCCAGAACACATTCAAAGCTTCCCACACTCTATCAGGATCTTCTATTTGAGGATAATGACCTATTTGTTGGTAAAACTATTATATCAGCATTAGGAATAAGCTCTTCATAACGTGCTGCCATATGCGCTCCTGATACTGGATCAGCACCTCCATTTATTAGCCTTAATGCTACTTTTGTTTTTTCTAATACTCCTACCCATCGATTACCATATTTCTTACGCTCTACCATAATTGTATGGTTTATCTGAAAAACCAAACCCAATCATATCAGCAGCAATAACCCTAAACTTTTGCGTCAGTTTTTTATAACAGCAGCAAATTTATTAACTTATAAAATTAAGTGATATAATAAAGAACTAAATGGAGGTGTTATGAGCAATGAGCGTAGAACTAAGGACTGTAAATACAATTAATACAATTACGTCTAACTTATCTGATAATTTACCAGACGAGTTATCAGAAACAGGAGAAACAGAATTATTTGTCTTTGATAATTCAAATATAGAACAGCCAATAGAAAAAAGATTCCGTAAGCTAGTTAAAGTTTGGCAATCAGAACGTCCCCCTAGTTCATTTCTGAGAGATTTGGTTAGTCATCCTGCTTATCAGCAAATCATTGGGCTTGGACGACCCGCTATTGTTTTATTACTCAAAGAATTGCAAGAAAACCCTGACTGGTGGTTTTACGCATTAGGAATGATAACTGGTGCTAGACCTCATATACCAGAAGAAAGCACTGGAAGACTTAAAGATATAGCTAAAATCTGGTTAGAATGGGGTCGCAAGCATGGATATATCATCTAGACGTAAACCATCTTTTGAGAGATGGTGGCCTAATCTACGTCGTACTGGCTACACTGTTACCAATGAAGCTAGTAATGATTATAATTGCTTTGCTTGGTCTATCCATCGTACAGATTTCTGGTTTGCCCCTGATCCTGAAATGAACAAAGTAGGTAAAGTCTTTTGGCCTTCAGAAATACCAAGAGAATACACCCTAGAAGCTTTCATTCAGGCATATGCAACATTCGGGTTTACTGTTTGTGATAATACTGAACTAGAGTTTGGGTTTGAGAAAATCGTTATCTATGGCAATAGCTCAACACCAGAACATGCAGCCAGACAACTACTCAACGGTAGATGGACAAGCAAAATTGGCGAGTATGAAGTTATTGAACATGACCTAAATGCTTTTGATGGTGGTAAATACTTTGGCAAAATTATTGTTATCCTTAAGCGTCCTATTCCTTAATTTGAATTAATCATCAGAGATGGGGTTGTAAGCCCAAACCCTCGGAATTTTTGAATTTTGGTTTATCAATAATCCTATTCTAAAGTTACATCAGTCAGCATAGCTTCCAAATCAATGGTATGTTTGGAGTCTCGGAAATTATAGTGACCAAGAAAATGTATGTGTTGCCAAGCAACAGGAGAAATGTTTTGAAGTAAGGCCAATGCCTTTTCATTACTGTTGGTATTAAATTTCTCAAGCAAACGAGACAACATAATGGAATTGAAAGCAATGACTACACTAGAAATAAGTGTAGCCTGAGGCGTTCGCGTTATATTGGTTTGCAAAAAACTCACTTACAAGAACTAGCTCTAGCTTCTGGTATTAATATTCTACGCACTGTTAATCTTCTTAATGATGTGCCACTAGCTAAAACACGCATTTCTCGGTTTGCTAAACTTGCTGCTTGATTTTGGTAACAGTATCCGGTCGTTTGTGAGAATTTCCCCCAACACAAAACAGCATTAGGAAATTCCGCAGTTTCTGGATTACACAATTAAAAATAACTATTTATCAATAATTTTAGGAGTATGGCCTGCTTTAAGCAATTGTTTGATTACTAAACTAGCTTTGCCAGCAGCAACTAAGGCTACAGAATCAGACAACTTAGCCACAATAAAAGGTGCTATTCTGCGGTCAGCTTGCAACATATCAAGAATTTCTGACTCTGCTACCTCAATTACTATAAGTTGTCTATGCAATATAGGCCAATTAGGAGATTCTTTCTCTGTTTTTGCTTTTTGACTGTTAGTTATAATTTTTTTCACTTTATTTATTTCTCTCCTAAGTCTTGCAATAAAACTTCACTACCAACTGTAAAGCCTAATTCCGCCAATTTTTCATTCAGTTTTTTTACCATATCAGTTTTTACTAAAAAAGTATGTGTTCCTAAGCGGTTCTCAAAATATTCTTGAAATAACTTACTAACAGCAATAGCATCAGCTAGGTCTTGTTGTGGTACTTGTAAAATGGTTACTTTTGGTAAAGCTAATGGCTTAGGGGGTGAATTACTATTTTTTCCACTCCAAGCATGTATTGTTTTTGCTAGTATTGGGGGTAATCCATGAGAACATCTACTAGACAAAGCCTCTATTATTCTTTCTGCTGTCCAACCACGACTATTAGCTAACTCCACAGTTTTACGAGTAATAACCCATTTATTTGTCTGTGTTTTGTCAATTTGGCTATAGGCGGCAAGTTCTCCTTCTATTAGCAAATCTTTACTTGCTAAATTAACCTTTATTATTCCTGTTTCATCTAGAGATAAACATTTTGATAAGCTTGGTTGATAAGCAATAAGAGTTTTAGGTTTTAACTTTAACAAATGGACAGGGGTTGAAACTAAAATCAACCTTTCAGCAATGGGAGTTCCTTGCACTTGTCCTTTCTGAAGGGCTTCATCACGAGATTTTTTATCACCAAATTCTAGAATGCTAGCATTACAATAAACTGAGATTTTTTCTCTTCTTTGCGCCCAAGTTGACAGCGAACGCATTATATTATCTGGAATAGGGTGAAGAGAACCTACTCTTAAGGTTTCAATAATGATTGAGGCTTCAATTCCTGATTCTAAAGCTTGATAAACTGATTCCTGAGTAATATGGTAAAGGGCTGTTAATCCATCAACATGTTTTCTAACTCCTATGCGTTCCATAAAAGCTAGTTGGGGAGGTTCTGCTGATTCTAAGTAAACAATGACATCAAAGTTCGGTTGGACAACCCAACATTGTCCATTTGTCTGCTTTGTAAGGGTTGTAGTTTTTATTTCAAGCTCTGGCCTAAAAATATTATAAATTGCTGCACGACCTACTTGGGTAAGTCTAAATATTTCCAAGTTTTCAGATTTTTTGTTATTCTCAAAGCCGAATTCTACTAAACCAAGATGATAAAGTGAGCCAGTCATTGCGCTATGAATCCAAACTTGCTCTTGTTTTTGCCAAGTATCAAGGTTTTCTTCTATCCATTTAGCTTTTTGTTCTTCTACTTCCTTTTCTGATGCTCTATAAGATGATGGGCTAAAACCGCTCCTATATCTAGACATAGAGAAATGTAAACCTATCCTATAATATATTGCCCTAGAAAGATCACTAATACGATACCAAGCTGTTGGATCTGGCAGTGCAGCCAAAGCAATAAGTAATGCTGCTCTCATTTCATTAAATTTGTTATGTCTTATTAGGTCATCATCATAGATGTAAACTCCTTTAGGTACACATTCTATCCAAAGATTAAGGCTTTTATAAGCTCCTACCCAAAGTTTTGCTTGTTCTTCAAAAGGCTGTTGTAAAACGGTTTCTGCTTTTTCATTTACTTCTAATGAATAGCTTTGATTGCTTTCATCAATAAAGCCTGCGGCTTCCCATAAACTAAAATAAAATTGAGTAGGTAAAGGCAAAAATGTGGGAGATGATTTTTCATTCTCATCTTCTTTCCAACCTAAGATCTTAGCAATTTTCTTGAGTGATGGCTTTGTCACTATTCCTTTAGCAGAACTTGCTACCGACGCACTACAAATAGCTTGCCCAAAAGCTACTAAATTAAGTAATACTTCACTAGGTCGTTTAACAGAATTTGATTGAACATTAATTATAGGTGTTAAGTTTAGTGTTTGTGGGGCTAAAGGCACTATTTGAGCTAACATACGAGCATCTGCATAAACACCAAAATGATAGCTTGAATAATCATCAACAAGCCTAGTATTTGATTCAAGTTTAGTTATTAAACCTTTGTCAAGTAAGCTATTTATAGCATCATAGCGGTTATAGCCATAGCTAGATTTCTTAAATGGGTAACCTAGCATTAAAAGCTCTATAGCTAGTTCATCTATATAAGCGGTTCTATAACCACGCAGTTTTATTAAACTTAATCCTGATTGTTCAAATTTTGATAGTTGATTAACAACATTTTTTAATGCCTCAGGCTTATTAAATACTTTATTTACTTCAACTATACAAACTTCTTTATTTAATTTACTGGCTTCTTTGCCTAACCAAATACGAGCAAATTGCCTTAATGATGTTACTGTCAAATTTTGTAAGTAGGTTTCTAGCGAAGGGACATATTTTTCTAATTTTTGGGGTGTTGGTGGAGAATAATATTTCATAACTCTTCCTCATCAAGAATGTTATAGCTATAGCCTTGTTCAGTAAGGAATAGTTGGCGGTGGTGAGCGAAATCTTCTTCTTCTGTTTCTCGGCTAACTAATGTATAAAAATGAGCTTGTTCTTTGTTAGTTTTAGGCCGCAGAACACGTCCTAGTCTTTGTGCTTCTTCTTGACGCGAACCAAATGTTCCTGAAACTTGTATTAATATTTGAGCATCTGGCAAATCAAGTGCAAAGTTTCCTACTTTTGATAAAACCAATACAGAAATTTCTCCTTGACGAAACTGTTCATAGAGTTTATCACGCTGTTTTTGTGTAGTTTTTCCTGTTATAAGTGGAAATTTTAATTCTTCGGCTATTTGCTTTATTTGTTCTATATATTGACCAATAATAATTGTAGGTTTGTTTGGGTGTAGAGCTAAAATTTGCTTTACCAGCTTTATTTTAGTTGGGTTTTCTGAAGCAATACGAAATTTTTCTCTGTTTTCAGCAACAGCATAATCCATACGTAAATAGCGAGGCATTGAACACCTAACTTCTGTACAAATAGCCTCAGCAATCCAACCTTGTCCTTCCATATCTCGCCAAGGGACATCATATTTTTTAGGCCCAATTAAACTAAAAACATCTCCTTCTCTTCCATCTTCACGAATCAAAGTTGCAGTTAAACCCAATCTACGACGGGCTTGCACCTCAGCAGTAACACGAAATATTGGTGCTGGCAACATATGAACTTCATCATAAATAATTAGCCCCCAATTATGTTGGTTAAAAATGTCCATATGTGGAAAAGCTTCCGTTTTGTCTGGTCTATAAGTAAGCATTTGGTAAGTAGCTAGTGTAACTAAACCAATTTCTTTTATATTGCCTTGGTATTCAACAATATTTTCAGCTTTTAGAGTAGTTTTCTCTAGTAATTCGCGTTGCCATTGATGAATAGAAGTCCGGCTAGTGGTTAGAATCAAAGTAGATTGACCAACTTTAGCCATTGCTGTTAGTCCAACTATGGTTTTACCTGCCCCACAAGGTAGTACAATTACTCCACTACCTCCACGCTCTGAGCCAGAAAGATAAAACGATTCAGCAGCAGACTCTTGATAATCTCGTAAATTAAAAACACCTTGTCTTAGAGCTATATCAAGAGAAGTTCCAGTAGTATAACCAGCTAAGTCTTCAACAGGCCAACCAACAGTGATAAGAGCTTGTTTGAGTACACCACGAAACTGGATGGGGATTATAAAAGCTTGAGAAGAAAGCTTTTTACCTAAATAAGGAGTAACAGCACGATTACGTGAAAGCTCTAGCATTAAAGCTTCATCTTCTGATTCTAAAGCAAGTTCACCATTTTTTCTCAGCAATCGAACACGTCCCCAACGACCTGCCAAGTCTTCAATGTCAATAAGTACATTTTGAGGTACAGGATACTTAGCGAATTTTATTAATGGTTCAATGATATTTTCTGCTAAAAGTCCTGATGAAGCAGCATTCCACAGAGATAGAGGTGTAATACGATAAGTATGAATGTGTTCAGGACTTTTTTCTAGCTCTGCAAAAGGGCTAATGGCACCTCGCACAGTTTCAAATAAAGGGTTATGCACTTCTAAAAGCAGGCTACGATCTGATTGAACAATAAGTGGGTTACTTAGGTTAAATCCATTATTTTCTATAAGATAGTTACTAGTTGGTTTAGTTAATTTTTCAGACATTAGATTTATTTCTTGGTTGGAAATAGGTATTGTTTACAAAAGATTAATTGAAATAAGAAAAGTGGTCAACTATACTGGTCAAATGAAAGTAATAAATGCATCAGAATTTAAAGCCAAATGTTTAGCAATATTTGATGAAATAGCCAAAACAGGCGAAACCATTACTATACTAAAGCATGGAAAACCAATAGCCCAAATATCTCCAGCAGTGCAAAGAGATACGCCTTGCCTGGGTTAATGGTCGTTTTGATTCTTTCTTTCCTTTCCACTAATCCTCCCCTAACCCTTAAATGCGCCCCATACCTACATACCTACCCTTGAAAGATTTCTTGATGGGGCATAATTTTGTCTATTTATTAAACTTAAAGTTTTATAGATTTATTTACCTTCTAGTTCTTTGGCACGAAAAGTGTGATATTCTGCCATTTTTTCAGCTTCACGCGCTAGAGCCTCTGCTTGAGCAATATATTTATCGCAGTGCAAGCGCATTTTTTTCATCCAAGGATTTTCAACACGATCTTTGGGATGTTGGTAAATCTTCTTTCCGTATTCAGCTTTCATTTGACGATGTTCTTCAGCCTCTTTTCTATATTCAGCCGCTTTTTGCTTGTAGCTTTCTGCTTTTTTATAATGCTCTTCGGCAGTTTGAGGGAGCTTTGTTGTAGACGAATTATCTTGTTGCAAAGCATTTGATATGTTGTTTGCTTTGCCATAACTATTAGTAGGAAATACTGCCAGTAATGTCAGCGAAACAATTAAAGTTAATATCAGGCTAAACACTTTTTTACTTCTTGAAATGTTTTCCATAAGTAACCTCCTATAGACTATTTACAGTATCTATCTTAAGTAATAAGCAAGAGCTATGCCATATATACCAAAATAGCTAATGATAATTTTGCTAGATCCTTATTTTTTGGCATTAAACCATTAATTAAAGGGTTCTGAGGAAAATATTCAAAAGGGAACAACAATAAAAATTATTATAAGCTGGCAGATGTGGAGTGGGAACTTTTCCACACTATCCATTTATTTATTAAGGAAATTTCCTCAGTTTAACTAAAACCTATAAAATGTTAATTTGTTGTATATCAAACAGTTATGTGTGCTTTCACACACTATAAGATTATAGCTGTCTATTTTCAAACAGTCCTATATTATTTGCTACAAAACTTAAGATTTAGGAAGGTTTTTAGTTGTATAAACTCTCTTTTTTACAAATTTCGGAATAAGTTTTGCGTTAGGTTGAGCCAAAGAAATTTGGGCAAAATTGGTAGTCGCTGGAGTTTATATGAAAGAGCAAAATAGTATTCAGAAAATAGTTGTTTTAGTTTTAAGCCTTATTTGTTTTCTTTCATTTAGAGACACTTTTGCACAACCAGTTATTTCTTTATCTACTACTAATGACGCTTATAGCACTACCCAAACTAAGGCTGTAAAGAAAATTACTCTAGAGCAACTAATAATACAAGCCTTAGATAACAATCCAGAAATTAAAATGATGCAACGCAGCTTCGATATGATGCAGGCGCGTGTACTACAAGCAAAAGCTTGGCCTGAACCTATGCTTAGTTTAGGGTATTTAGGAAATATCATTCCTATTCCTCCTTTTGATATTCAAAAAGGCGACCCTTCAAGCGCAAGAATACTTCAGTTTTCACAAGAAATTCCTTTTCCTGGAAAGCTAGCTCTCAAAGGCAAAATGGCAACTAAAGAGGCTGAAGCAGAATGGTGGGTTTATCAACAAGCTAGATTAGACTTAATTGCTGAAGTTAAAGAAAACTATTTTGAACTTTGGTATTTAAATAAAGCTATAAACATTGTTTCTAAAAATAGAGACTTACTAGAAAAATTTACCAAAATTACAGAAGCTAAATATGCTGTTGGTAAAGGGCTTCAACAGGATATTCTTAAAGCTCAAGTTGAAATCTCTAAGCTTACTGAACAACTCACTGTGCTTGAGCAACAAAGAGAAGTAGCAGCCTCAAAGATAAATAACCTCTTATATCAGGATTTAGCTATAGGTTTAGAAATTACGGAAGAATTAAACCCTTCAGAATTTTCTCATACGTTAGCAGGATTAAATGAAATTGCTTTATCTAGTTCTCCTGTTCTTAAGATGCAAAAGAGAAAAATTGATAGAGAACAATACAACTTCCAATTAGCACAAAAAGAATTCTATCCAGACTTTACAGTTAGTTTTACTTATCAAAATAGACCTAATATGCCAGAAATGTATGGTGTAAATATTGGTGTTAAATTGCCCATTTATTTTTGGCAAAAGCAACGACCAGCTTTAACAGAAGCATTTGCTGGACTGAGCAAAGAACGCAAACGGTTAGATTCAACTACTGTTAATTTGCTATTAAAAATCAAAGAAAAATATTTATTAATTACTACTTCTCAAAAGTTAATAAAGCTCTATGGTAAGGTGATTATTCCTCAGTCTTCTCTTTCTTTTGAATCGGCAATTTCTAGCTATGAGACTGGCAAAGTTGATTTTCTAACGCTAATAGATGGTCTAAGCACATTACTTAATTACGAACTTAATTACTATGAACAAGTTAGCAATATGGAAAAAGCCATCGCTGCTCTTGAACCATTAGTGGGAAACACTTTACACCCTTAAGCTTACATAGTAGTAAGCTAGGAGAAAGTTCTATGAAAGACATTACTAAAACTT
>CAZHXL010000066.1:11419-12545 GCA_964536575.1 uncultured Clostridia bacterium
CTTCTAATCAAACAGATCTCTTAGTTATAGAGCCTATAGACCAAGAAGAAAATATCTCCTCTAGTAATTTAAGTTCTTTAAGCCCAATAACAAACGACCAATCAATAACAGTAACAGAGCAACCACCAACACAACCCTTAACAACTTCGACTAAAGCAACTAGTAAAAAGAGATTATGGATACTTCTATTAGTTTTAGCAGGTTTATTGATATGGTACTGGAAAGCTAATGAAATAAAGAGTTTAACTACCAGCTTATTTTCTCCTAGTAAAGAAGCCGTTTTACAAACAGCACAAGCTAAAAAGATCCTTTATTGGCAAGATCCAATGCATCCAGCTTATAAATCTGACAAACCAGGTCAAGCACCTGATTGTGGAATGGATCTTGTACCTGTTTATGAAGAGGCTACTACCACAAGTAAAAACTTACCTGAAGGAGCTTTCAAAATTAGCCCAGAGAAACAACAATTAATCGGCGTTCAATATGGAGAAGTTAGCTATAAAACAATATCTAAAACTCTAAGAACGGTTGGTCGCATTACTTATGATGAAACCAAGGTTTCTCATGTTCATACCAAAGTAGATGGCTGGATTGAGAAGGTCTATATTGATTTTATTGGTAAACAAGTAGAAAAAGGTCAACCACTTATCAGTATTTACAGCCCAGACTTAGTACAAACTCAACAAGAATTTTTACTAGCTTTAAGAGCAAAACAAGAATTAGGAGATAGTTCTTTTCCAGAAGCAGCTAGAGGAGTTGCTTCACTTTATGAGTCTGCTAGACGACGCTTAGAACTTTGGGATATCACTCCAGAACAAATAAAAGAACTAGAAGAACGAGGCCAGCCAATTAAAGCTATAACCCTTTATGCTCCAGCTAGCGGCTTTGTTCTTACCCGTAATGCCTTTGAAAAACAGCGAATTATGCCTGACACAGAACTTTATTCTATTGTAGATCTTTCATCTGTTTGGGTAATTGCAGATATTTATGAGTTTGAAGCTTCAGAAATCAAATTAGGCCAAAAAGTTAATATTACACTCCCCTATGCTTTAGGAAAGACTGTTTCTGCAAAGATTACTTATATATCTCCACAACTTGATAACACAACTCGCACTCTTAAAGTACG
>CAZHXL010000066.1:12555-25115 GCA_964536575.1 uncultured Clostridia bacterium
AGTACGAATAGAAATTCCTAACTCTGATCTTAATTTTAAGCCAGATATGTATGCCAATGTAGAAATCAAAATTGACTATGGCAAACAACTAGTTGTGCCTCAAGAAGCTATTCTAGATTCAGGGCTTGAGCAAAGAGTATTTGTTGCTTTAGAAGACGGTTACTTTCAACCACGCATAGTTAAACTAGGAGACAAGCTAGATGACAAAGTGGTGATAGTTAGTGGGCTTAAAGCAGGTGAACGTGTGGTTACATCAGCTAATTTCCTGGTTGACTCTGAAAGCCAACTCAAAATGGCAGTTGGTGGAATGGGGCCGCATAATCACGGTAGTGTTGAACCTTCAAAAACAGATACAACACCAGACACAAAAAAACCTAACCCTTCTCAAAAGCCACAACATTCGCAACATTGATCTTTGAGTAATAAATTAGCACCCAGCCCTGAAGTGCTGGACTATTATCAACAGCCCCTAACGGGGCTAAGAATTTAGATTTAGTAATAGCTCTAAGAAGTTAACTACACTGATGTGAGGTAGTTATGATAAGCAAATTGATTGACGGCTGTGCCAGAAATAAATTAATAGTCTTTTTATTTATTGCAATGGCAACTTTAGCAGGGTTCTGGTCAATGAAACGAGTTACTCTAGATGCCATTCCTGATCTATCTGATACACAAGTGATTATATACTCTCGTTGGGATCGTAGCCCTGATATTATGGAGGATCAGGTCACTTATCCAATCGTTTCTGCAATGTTAGGTGCACCAAAGGTCAAAGATATAAGAGGTTTTTCAGATTTTGGTTTTTCCTATGTCTATATAATATTTGAAGAAGGAACAGATATATATTGGGCGCGTTCTCGCACACTAGAGTATTTAAGCAATATTACGCCTCGGTTGCCTCAAGGTGTTAATGTAGAGCTAGCACGAGATGAAACCGCCGTAGGTTGGGTCTTTGAATATGCGCTTATTGACACTACAGGAAAAAAGAATCTCTCTGAACTACGCTCATTACAGGACTGGCACTTAAGGTATGAATTACAGTCAACCCCTGGTGTTGCAGAAGTTGCGCCCATTGGAGGCTTTGTTAGACAGTACCAAGTAAATCTTGATCCTAACAAACTTTCTGCTTACAAACTCCCAATAGAAAAAGTGGTGGAAGCCATTAAAGCTAGTAATAATGATGTTGGTGGGCGACTTCTTGAGCTTACAGGCCGTGAATATATGATTAGAGGTCGAGGCTACATTAAAAGCGTTGCTGATATAGAAAATGTTGTAGCTAGTGCAAATATGGAGACAGGTACTCCAATACTGGTAAAACATTTAGGTAATGTTGTTTTGGGGCCTGATATTAGACGAGGTATAGCTGAATTAGATGGAAAAGGAGAAACTGTTGGTGCTGTTGTAATAATGAGAGTAGGAGAAGATGCTCTAAAAGTAATTGAGAAAGTTAGAGCTAAAATTGCTGAGATTCAGCCAAATTTACCTGCTGGCGTTAAGATAGTAACTACCTATGATCGTGGAGAATTAATTGAACGCTCTGTTGCTACTCTTAAAGATGCTTTAATTGAAGAATTAACTGTTGTCAGTCTAATTATTTTAATTTTCTTACTTCACTTGCCTAGTGCGTTTATTCCTGCAATTACTATTACTCTAGCTGTAATTATTTCTTTTATCCCTATGTATATAATGGGAATACCAGCAAATATAATGTCACTATCTGGTATTGCAATAGCAATAGGAGCAATGGTTGATTCAGCTATTGTGGTAGTTGAACAATCACATAAAAAGATAGAAGAATGGGAAGCGAATGGGCGTAAAGGCGACGTTAAGGAAGTTATAATTAGAGCAGCTAAAGAGGTAGGGGCACCAAGTTTTTACTCATTGCTAGTAATAGCAATTGCGTTTCTTCCTATTTTTGCTTTAGAAGCACAGGAAGGACGATTGTTTAAGCCTCTAGCATTTACTAAAACTTTGGCGATGATAACTGCCGCCTTGCTATCCATCACTCTTGTTCCTGCAATAGCAGTCTTATTAATCCGTGTATATAAATTTACATTTAGACCAAAATGGTTGGCTAAGATAACCAATGTTGTTATTGGCGGTAATATTCTTAATGAAGAAGCACACCCACTAAGCCGTTTTTTAATGAAGCTTTATAATCCTGTTGTTGTTTTTGTCCTGCGTCATCAATGGTTAACCATCTTTGCTGCTATCGCACTAGTAGTTTTTACTATTCCTGTATTTTCTCGCCTAGGTTCAGAGTTTATGCCTCCACTCGATGAAGGGTCATTGCTTTACATGCCAACTACAATGCCAGGTATTTCTGTTACTGAGGCACAAAAGTTACTGCAACTACAAGATAAAATTATTCACTCTTTCCCAGAAGTACAAACGGTATTTGGTAAAGCTGGTAGGGCTGAAACTGCTACTGATCCTGCTCCTTTCTCTATGATGGAAACAGTGATTGTTCTTAAGCCACAGTCTGAATGGCCTGAAATTCCTCGTTGGTACTCTAATTGGGCACCAGAATGGCTAAAAGGTGTTTTACGTAATGGTTGGCCAGATCATAAAAGCACTCAAGATCTTGTCTATGGTGTTGGTGGGCTAAACGAAGCTTTGCAAATTCCAGGTGTTGTAAATGCTTGGACAATGCCAATAAAAGCTCGTGTTGATATGCTTTCAACAGGTATACGCACTCCTGTAGGAATAAAAATTTTAGGCGCAGACTTAAATAAAATTCAAGAAATTGGCCAAAACATTGAAATGCTATTAAAAGATTTACCTGGGAGTGCCAGCGTATTTTCTGAAAGAACAGCAGGAGGATATTTTCTAGATTTTTCCTTAAAACGTGACCAACTAGCCCGCTATGGTTTAACAATAGACCAAGCAAATATGGCGATAACTACAGCTATTGGTGGAGAAAACATCACCACAACAGTAGAAGGAAGAGAACGCTACCCTGTTAATGTGCGCTATTTGCGAGACTATCGCTCTAGCTTAGAGCGTCTTAACCGTACATTTGTTCCAACAATGAACGGCGTGCAAATTCCCATTACTCAAATAGCTGATATCAAAATTCTATCAGGGCCAGGAATGCTCAGAGACGAAAATGGGCGTTTAAGCGGGTATGTCTATGTTGATGTTTCTGGAACAGATGTTGGAGGCTATGTAACAAGTGCAAAACAACTGCTCAAAGAAAAACTCACTTTACCTCCAGCTTATTCTTTGGTTTGGAGTGGACAATATGAGTATATGCAAAGAGCAACTGAAAGACTTTTCACAGTCATACCAATAACGATTTTTATAATCTTCTTGCTTATCTACTTTAACACTCGCTCAGTAACCAAAACCTTAATAGTATTTCTTGCTGTGCCATTCTCAGCTATTGGAGCAATTTGGTTACTCTACATGCTTAACTACAACTTAAGTATAGCTGTTTGGGTAGGCTTGATTGCTTTGTTAGGGATTGATGCTGAAACAGGTGTATTTATGCTCCTATATCTAGATTTGGCTTATTACGAAGCAAGATCTAAGGGGCAAATGAGTACTAAAAAGCATTTAAGAGAAGCAATAATAAATGGTTCTGTTAAACGATTAAGACCTAAATTTATGACTGTAGCAGTAGACTTTATAGGTCTAGTACCAGTAATGCTAGCTACTGGTACAGGATCTGACACTATGAAGCGTATTGCGGCTCCACTGGTAGCAGGAATGTTTACCTCTTTTATAATGGAGCTAGTAGTTTACCCAGCAATCTATTTTATTTGGAAATGGCATTTTGAAGTTAAAGAACACCCTGCACTATCGCCTGAACCAATGCCAGACTTAGGCTAAAGGAGGAAAACCGATGAATAGCAGTTTTTTACTCCATATTTGTTTACTAGTTTTTTTGGTAGGCAGCTTTACACTAGTCAAAGCTCAAACGACTGTTAAAAAAGTAGATGATCCTGTATTACAAGCAATGGAGCATATAGAAAAAGTTGTGGATAAACACTTGTTGTTAGAAGAAACCTTAAAGTTTTCATCCTTCTCTAATGAAGCAAACCAAGTAACTCAATTTGCCGAACAACCTGTTTTATCAGGCAATGAAGCAATGAGTAGAGTGGGAAATCTTTCTAAACTTAAGTTGTCCAGAGCAGTATTAAATAACTACCAATCTTATCAAAAAACTTTGGTTGGAATTTTACAACAAGAAGGTATGCCAGTAGGATTACTCTCTGTTGCTTTGGTAGAGAGTGGTTTTCACCCTTTTGCTACTTCTCCTAAAGGGGCAAAAGGAATTTGGCAATTTATGCCTGCTACAGCTAGACGTTATGGCCTAACAGTTGAATCAAATATTGACTATCGTACAGATCCAACACGTTCAACTAAAGCAGCAGCACAATACTTAAAAGCTTTATATCAACAGTTTGGAGACTGGAAACTAGCTCTAGCTGCTTATAATGCAGGTGAAAACCGTATTCAAAGAATTATTAATAAGACCCAAATTTACAGTTTTGACCAACTAGCAGCAGGCGGTTATTTACCAAAAGAAACTGTTAATTATGTTCCTGCTGTGCTGTCTATGTGGCCTAATTTTGGTAAGCCACTACTCTTTTCTCAGCCAGAAAACACAACAAAACCTTTCAAACAAAGCAATATTAGAACAATTGTTGAAGCACCTTTTAAGCTAGGTTTACCAATACTTACTACTTCAAATTCCCAGTAGCAAATAGGAGGCAGCAGTTAAGATATGCTGAAAATTTATGAAACTCATTAGATTATTAGCTTTAATATTTTTATTTTTTGGTTACTTACTTTTCCTTTTACCAAATACTTTTGCTCAAGAATTTAAGTATCAAGTTGAGGAAGAAAGATTATTAAAAGATCGTGGTGGTGAATTAATTATCTCTATTGACCAAATAGAGTTTAGAGCAAAGGAAGAAAAAAATAGCTTAAAGTGGAATTATCATGAAATAGAGTTAGTACAATTAGATTCACCAACAGAAATAAAAATTTGGAGCTATCACGACCAAGCTTGGATCTTAGGCAGAGATAAACGCTTTACTTTTAAGGTTACTGCCCCTCTTTTAGATAAATACTTAATAGATTTTCTTCGTAGTCGGCTTGAGCGTCCTTTTGTTATTTCCTTTTCTGAAGATAAGCAAGAAACTTCTATTGCTGAGATAGCAGTAAAACATTTTCATAGAATGGGAGGATGTCAAGGCATTCTTAAAATCTATTCTGATCATTTAGATTTCACAACTAGTAGTGGTCAAGATTCACGTAGTTGGCTTTGGAAAGAAATTAAATCTATTAATCGCTCAGGCGAGTGGGAACTAGAAGTACTAACTTATGAAAATATGGTAGGAGGGTCAAAACGCAGCTATCACTTTGCACTAAAAACCCCTCTTGCAGAACAAGTTTATGAGCAAATATGGCAAAAAATCTACCCTTCTACTGCACTTGCAAAATAGGCAAAAGGTTATTGTTATTCTTGATAGAAACAGGTTATTGCTGTAGCAAATCAAATTTCTGCATTCTATAAATTAAAGTATTTCTGGTTATATTGAGATATTTTGCAGTGTGTGTTTGATTCCAATTATTTTTTTCTAATGCTTGACGAATAATCCCTTTTTCTATTTCTTCCAAATCTATATCTGCTTCTGGTAAGGTAAAGAGAAAGTTAGCAACAGAAGCTTTTGCCTTTTTTACATCTTCTGGTAAATCTTCTAAAGATATTTCATCATTGTGGACTAAGACTACTAAGCGGTCTATTAGATTTTTTAGTTCTCTGACATTTCCAGGCCAAGGATATTGATGAAGACATTGATAAACATCTTTTGCAATCCTAATTCCAGGACGTTGATAACGTTTAGTAGCATCATCTAAAAAGAACTTTACTAATAATGGTATGTCTTCACGCCTTTCACGTAGTGGAGGGAGGTTTATTGGTACAATGTTGAGACGAAAGAATAAATCTTCTCGAAATGTGCCATTTTCTACCATTTTACTTAAATCTCGATTAGTAGCAGTAATTACTCTTACATTAACTCTACGAAAAGAATTTTCACCTAAACGCATAAATTCGCCTTCTTGCAGAATCCTTAATAATTTGACCTGTAAATTAAAAGGTAACTCTCCTATTTCGTCTAAAAAGACTGTTCCATTATGGGCTTCTTCAAATAAACCTTTTTTATCATAAATTGCTCCACTAAAAGCACCTTTGCGGTGACCAAAAAACTCAGATTCTAAAAGTTGTTCTGGAATTGTACCGCAATTTATGGTGACATAAGACATATCTCGACGTGGGCTATTATGATGTATTGCTTTTGCAATTAATTCTTTACCTGTACCACTTTCACCTAATAAAAGTACACTAATATCAGTTCTAGCTACTCGCTCAACAACATCATAGGTTTCTCGCATTCGTTTAGATGTACCAATAATATTGTCTAATTGAAAGCGTTCACCAATAAAAGCGCGAAGTTTTTGATTTTCTTGAACAAGGTCTTTTACTTGTAAAGCACGGTCTAAGCAAATGAAAAACTCTTCCCAATTTAGAGGTTTAGTTAAGTAGTCAAACACACCTAATTTCATTGAAGCCACGGCAGTTTGTATGTCACCAAATGCAGTAATAACAATAATAGGGGTGTTTGATGAAATAGCTTTAATTCTTTTAGTTAGCTCTAGACCATTAAGTTCTGGTAAAGATAAATCAGTAACAACTATATCTGGATGTGTTTCAGTAAAAAGCTCATAGCCTTGTAGACCGTCTTCAGCCATTATTATTTCATAACCAGATTCTTGAAGCTTAAACTTAATTACTTGGCGGAAAGATTGTTCATCTTCAACTATTAAAACTTTTTTATGCCTATTCATAAATACCCTGTTTAATTACAACTTCATTAAGATTATTGTTTGCATTAAGCTCTTGTTTAATAGGAAGCTTAACAAGAAATAAACTTCCTCTTTCAGATGCACTAACTAATTCAATTTCACCATTATGTTGTTTAACTAATTGGTAAGCGACAAAAAGCCCTAAACCAGAGCCATCCGTTTTAGTAGTAAAGAATGGCTCAAAGATTTTTTGTTGAGTTTCTAGGCTTATCCCTTTTCCATAATCACGAACAGAAATTTCTAAAAACTCTCCAGTTATAGAGCTATTAATCTCAACCTTTCCCCCTGTAGGCATAGCTTCTATGGCATTAAGTATTAAATTAAGTAGCACTTGACGAATTTGTTCTGTATCTAATGGGATTAGCGTAAGGCTATCTTCTAGTAAAGTATCAATTTTTACATTACGTTTTTTAGCTTGAGGAGAAAGAAATTTAACTATAGAGTCAATTAATTCATTAACGTTAGCAGAAACTTTTTCAGGTGGCCGAGGTTTAGCAAATTTAAGAAAATCCTCTACTAAATGATTAAGTCGTTCTACTTCTTTTTCAATTATAGTGATAAATTCACGCCTAGGACTAGTTGGAGAAATTTCTTCTGAAACTATTTCTATTGAACCTTTGATAGAATTAAGAGGGTTGCGTATCTCATGAGCAATGGTGGCAGCAAGTTCTCCTAAAGATTTAAGACGTGCGCTACGTACAAGTAAGTCAACAGTGTTTCTTAGTTCTTGATAAGCTTTTGCTAGTTCTTCTGATGCTTTTTCAAAGCGTTGGCGTTGTTGGCGTTCTGCATCAGCAAAGAAACCTGTTGCAACACCTACAGCTAAAAACATAATTACTTCAGCATACTGATTTAAAATAGTTGTGGCTGAAGATGTTTGATGTTGTGTTATATGAAGTAGGTAAATAATCCCGCTAAGTAAAGAAAATAATAGGCTTCCAACTAACCCAAAACGATAAGCTGAATAAACTATAGGAATGTAGTAAAGTCTTTGAGAAATTTCATGCAACAAAATACTTTGATTAGAAATAGTTGAATAATGTAGCAGTGTAATCATAATTACTATAAAAAGTAAGATTATTGCTTCATCTATTCGATTAAAAGGTTGTTTGTTGTTCGTTTGTGCTTCATTCATATTTTATAAAAGCACTTTCCTTGTAAACAAAAAATTTATTATTTTATGGCAAATGTTAATGATGCCCATTTTGATTCATAGTTAAACCCAGGTTCTTTTGATGGCTCCATATAAATAAACTTGACATACCACTTGCCACTAGCCTTCAATGGAAAGCTAGCAATGCCTTTAGTGTTTGTTCTTACTTCTAAAGATTTTGATAGGCTATCACAACCTGCCACAACAAGTTGATTATTAATAGGTTTGCCATCTAAGAGGCATTGGACTTCTATATTTTCGCCAGTTTTTAAGACATAAGGATTTTGCTGAGGAATAATTTCAACAGGGTAGTTAAGAGGCGATTTAAAACTATCAGTATGTAATTTTCCTGATTGGAATATGGCTTTTACGTGTTTAGAGTATTTTTCTTTAACATCTTTATTAAGCTCTCCCTCTGTTTTCCTTTGAGCAAGTATATCTGGAATACCATCATGTTCTAAATAGCCGTTAAAGTCTTTAGCTTTAAGCTCAATATCCCTAAGTTTAGTTGATATGCCTATGACATAATTACCAGATGGAACTGTTTCTAGGTCAAATAAAGATGTGGTGTTTTCTCGTCTCCAGCTAGGTAATTCAGGATGTATTAATTTGCTATCAGGAGTAATTAAACTAATATCTCTTAATCCTTCAAGTTTTACTGCACCGTCGCTGTTTTGGAACGTTCCGTTTAATACTTTTACAAGAGCTTTAGACTTTTCTACTAAGAAATAATCGTCAAGCTTAAGAAAAAGATCATGTGCATTTGAAACAACAGAGAAAAGACAAATTAGACAAATAATAAATAATATTTTTTTCATACATTCTCCTAATTTACATTACTTTGCGCCCTATAGTAGTTTCTTCTGAGTTAGAAAAAGCTTTAAGATAGCTCTCCGATGAAGATATACCTGGAGGGGGTAATAGTTTCATCAAACCATTAATTTTGGCAGCATTAAGTTTAATGGCTGCTACAAGTTCAATATTTTCTTTTGAAGTAGGCCACCCTTCTTTCAATGAAAGTAGTTCCAAATAACCAACCATTAATGTCAATGGATTTATAACTTGTTGATGAAAACTATCTATGCTGATTTGTAAGCTTTGAACTTGGTGTTTACGTTGATTACTTCTCCAAAGAGCAAATCCAAATGCAATTGCTATAACAATAAAAAGAAGCCGGAAAAACTGCTGTGTTACGTTTTTAGTTGTTAAATCTTCTAAAAATGAGTGTAAATTGAGATGTCCATGCATTGAGGCATGCATCATTACATCTAATAACCAAGTGCTTATTCCTATTGCAAAACCATATAAAATCTCTTTGTAACGGCCTAACATGTTTTTCTCCTAGAGTACTAGAGTAGTTGCTAATCTCCTACTTGTTGTATTTGAGGCATTTGTGTAGAAGGGTTACTCCAAACATCAACTATTTTTTCTTTTGAAACAGTATGTTGATTTAATATTTTGTCTGCAATAGGTTTACCAAATTTATAAAAAACTGCTGGTGTAACAAGCTGATCTAAAAGAGTTGATGTAAGTATCCCACCAAGAACAACTACTGCTAAAGGTTGTAAAATCTCTTTACCAGGCTCTTCAGTTGCTAAAACTAAAGGTATTAGTGAAAGCCCCGCAGTAAATGCTGTCATCAAAACAGGAACTAGCCTTTCTAATGAACCTCTAATAATCATTTTTTCATTAAAGCTTTCGCCTTCTTCTTTCATTAAATGCAAATAATGAGAAATCATCATAATTCCATTGCGTGATGTAATACCAACTAAAGAAATAAACCCAACTAATGTTGCAACTGAAAATACTCCTCCTGTAAGTAGCATTGCAGCTATTGCTCCTATTAATGCTAGTGGTACATTAATCATTACTTGAAGGGCTGCTCTCCAATCACCTAAAGCTTTTATTAGTAAAAAGAAGATTGCTATTAGTGAGAAAATAGAAAGAATAGAAAGTCGTTGAGTTGCATCTTTTTGTGCTTCAAATTGTCCGCCATACTCAAGAAAATAACCTTCTGGTAAATTAACCTCAGAACCTATTTTTGTTTCTATTTCTTTTACTACTGAACCAAGGTCACGATTTGCAGTGTTTGCAAGTACAACAATACGGCGTTGAGTGTTTTCTCTTAAAATTTGGTTAGGGCCAGGCTTATTGCCAATCTCAGCAATAGCAGATATTGGAATTTGAGTATTTGTTGGTGTATCTACGGTTATATTGCGTAAGGATTCTAAAGAGTTACGATACTCATCATCAAAACGCAAAATTAAATCATAGCGACGTTGTCCTTCTATAACTTCTGAAACTTTTCTGCCATTAAGAGCAGTTTCTAAAGTTTCTACAACTTCACCTGGTAGTAGTCCATAACGTGCTGCTTCTGTTCTATTTATGGTGTAACGTAGCTGTGGGATTAAAACTTGTTTTTCTACTTGAACATCTGTTGTTCCTGGAACACTTGCTATAACTGAACGGATTTCTTCAGCTTTTGCTCGCAATGTTGCTAAATCATCACCAAAAAGTTTTACTGCTATTTGTGCGCGTACTCCTGAAAGTAAATGATCAATCCTATGGGAAATAGGCTGGCCTATATTTACTACTACACCAGATATTACAGAAAGTTTTTCTCTAATATCAGCAATTACTTCATCACGCGCTCGGCCTTTATCTTTAAGATCCACATCAATTTCTGAATAATGAACTCCTTCAGCATGTTCATCAAGTTCAGCACGTCCAGTTCGCCTTCCTGTTGCAACTACTTCTGGAATAGTCAAAATCATTTGTTCTGCAATTTGTCCTATACGATTTGATTCTGTTAAAGATGTTCCAGGCTGCGCCAGTAAATTAATAGTTAATGTTCCTTCATTAAATGGAGGTAAAAACTCTGTTCCAACAAATGGCAAAACAGAAACCGCACTTAAGAATATTACTAGTGTGCCACCTATAACTAGATTAGTATTTTTTAATGTCCAATGCAGAATATGTTCATCCCATTTTTTGAGAAAACGAACAAAAAAACCTTCTTTTTCATGCTCCATAACTTTAGCTTTTGGTAAGAGATACGAAGCTAGTACTGGTGTAACAGTTAGTGAGATAACTAAACTTGCTAGTAGACTTACAATATAAGCTAGCCCTAATGGTGCAAGTAGCCTTCCTTCTATTCCTGATAAAGAAAATAAGGGTATAAAGACTAAAGCAACAATAATTGTAGCGTAAACAATGGATGAACGAATTTCTAGAGAAGCTTCATAAATAACTTGTAATGCGGCTTTAGGGTTAGCTTTATGACGATTTTCTTTTAATCTTCTGAAAATATTTTCAATATCAACAATTGAATCATCAACTAATTCGCCTATTGCTACAGCAAGCCCCCCTAAAGTCATTGTGTTTATCGTTACATCAAACCACTTAAAAATAAGAAATGTGATTACAAAAGAAAGAGGAATCGCTGTTAGGGTAATGGCTGTAGTGCGAAAGTTAAGCAAGAAAAGAAATAGCACAATAACAACCAAAATAGCTCCATCTCTTAGTGCTTCAATTACATTTTTAATAGAAGACTTAATAAAGTTAGCTTGGCGAAATAATTCTGGGTTAATTTCTACATCTTGAGGCATTGTTTTTTGAAGTTCTTTTAATGCCGTATCAACTTTGGCAGTTAGTTCTAATGTGCTAGAGCCAGGCTGTTTTGTTATTGCCATTATTACTGCTGGACGAGCATCAGAAGAACCATCACCGCGTTTTATTTTTGCCCCAAACTCTACTTTGGCTATATCTCCTAATTTGATAGGAGTACCATTACGATAAAGAACTATTGTATTTTTTAACTCCTCTATAGAATTTACACGAGCTATGTTTCTGATTAAGTATTCTTGAGAGCTAACATCTACAAAACCGCCGGTGGTATTAATATTAGATTTTTTTAAGGCTTCTGCTATTTGGTCAATACTTACACCAAACTGACGTAATGTTTCTGGAGAAACTAGCACTTGGTATTGTTTTACCCCACCACCGATATTAGTTACTTGAGCTATCCCTGGAATGGAAAGGAGTCTAGGGCGAATTGTCCAATCAGCCAAAGTACGCACATCTAAGGGGTTGGTTTGACCTGTTTTAGAACGTACAGAAATTAACATTATCTCACCCATAATTGATGAAATAGGAGACATTACAGGTGTCAAACCTTCAGGTAATTGCTCACGAGCTAAAGTAAGCTTTTCTGCAACTAATTGTCGGTCAATATAAATATCTGTACCCCATTTAAATTCTACTGTAATAACAGAAAGCCCTATGCCTGACTGGGAACGCACTCGCTCAACACCAGGAGCACCATTAAGCAAAGTCTCTATTGGAAAAGTAACTTGTGTTTCTACTTCTTCAGGTGCAAGCCCTCCAGCCTCTGTCATAACAGTAACAGTTGGACGGTTAAGATCTGGAAAAACATCTACAGGTAAGCTTAACATCACCCAAACACCATAGACAAAAATCAAGCAAGTTATTGCTATTACTAATAATCTATTTTCCAATGACCATTTGA
>CAZHXL010000067.1:0-253 GCA_964536575.1 uncultured Clostridia bacterium
AGAATTTAAAATGTTGTAAGGGCAAACTGTTTGCCCTCTTATTTAGAAAGGAGACCACTATGGGTGGAGGATATTATGATGGTGATGTAGGTGAACGAAGTCGTTCAACTCAACAAGAAGTATTTACTTATCAAGGGTATAGCTCAGATCCTAATGCGGCAACCAATCGGCGTGAGTGCCATGCTGACCTAAATGTTAAAGGCAGAAAACGAGAATGTCGCGACTCTCCACAACATCCACTCACAACCCCAAT
>CAZHXL010000067.1:263-1245 GCA_964536575.1 uncultured Clostridia bacterium
TGTGGTAGCAATGGATGTTACCCGCTCTCGTGGCGATGATGCAAAAGTTATTTATAGCAAACTCCCTATGTTTATTGGCCAAATAATCCTAAAAGGCTATGTTCCTGATCCAGAAGTAAGCTTTTCTGCTATTGGTGACGCTAATTCAGATAATGCACCAATTCAAGTTGGACAATTTGAGTCCGATAACCGACTGGATGAAACATTAAGCAAGATTTGGTTAGAAGAAGGTGGTGGTGGCACTGGGCAAGAATCTTACGAATTAGTAGCTTATTATTTTGCTAAACATTCAATACTAGACTCTACTGCACGAGGTAAAAGAGGGTATTTCTTTTTTGTAGGTGATGAGGGTTTTTATAATAAAATCGATAAAAACCATATCAAAAACTACATAGGCGATGATGTAGCAGAAGACGTTCCTGCATCACAAATTTTTGCTGAGCTACAAGAAAAATATCAGGTTTTCTTTATCTACCCACAAAAAACTTGGCAAGAAAGAAAAGGTGATATTGATGCAGAAATCAAAAAACGGGTTGAGGCCGCAGGCGGATTATATGAAGGTGTAGATATTCGTGCTTCACTTCTATGGAATAACCGCAATGACCTTGATTTACATATAGTTACACCAGCAGGATATCATATTTATTATGGTGACAAACGCGCTCCTTGTGGAGGTTGGCTAGATGTCGATATGAATGTGAGTGGTGAAACTACTAAGCCTGTAGAAAACATTCGCTGGAAAAAAGGCGATGCTAAAAAAGGGCGTTATCAAGTTTATGTCCAAAATTATCGCTTTCATGAAAGAAGTCAAGCCCCAACACATTTTAAGGTAGAACTTGAGATAAACGGAGAAGTTAAGCATTTTGAAGGACAAACACTTGCTGGTAAATTTGGCTCAGAAAGTAATGTTGATGTTTATGAGTTTACCTATGATCCAAACCTACGCCCAATAGGCGCGGGTGAGGAAGATAAATATGCAGGC
>CAZHXL010000067.1:1255-8032 GCA_964536575.1 uncultured Clostridia bacterium
AACATTTTACTTATTGACGATCCTCAAGGAATTGTGGATGTAATGTTAGGAGCATTAGCCTTAGTAGAAGGCACTTCAGATCTAGATACTTACCTAGTAGATATGCAAGGTCGAGGTCAAACCGAAATACGCCAAGGTCAAACTAGAAAAGCTCTAGAAGGTCTAGCTACTAGTGCTTCTGCTACAGCACTGACCAAGATTGAAGCAAGTGGATTACCTAGCAAAGATTTAGGTAAAAAACGTGGTGGAAAATCCAAACGATTGTAATTAATAGCAGTAGGGGCGAACTGTTCGCCCTTTTTTATCTTTTTTAAGAGAGCAGACACATAGGTCTGCCCCGTACAAAGAGGACATATGCTAATAGCAACACTACCTGCTGTTCATCAAGAAAGGTTACTGACTCAAATTATTCAACACCCTCTGGTTAATGAAGTTCGTTATAACACAGGTGCTGTTTCTGCTTACTCACCAAAAGAAACCCTAATGCGGATTTTAGCCCTTACTGAACATTATGAAAAAAGGCTTTGGGTTGACCTAAAAGGCCGCCAATTACGCATTACCGAATGGGCTGTGCCTAATTATGGGAAAATAGTACTTAACCATGAAATCGAAGTAGATTATCCAGCTAAAGTTTATTTTCGTGGTAATGATTTTTCTGAGCTAAAAGTGGTACGTGGTAATGTTATTTACGTTGATCCTCCTCCTCGCTATGCTGTAGGGAGTGGCCAAGCAATTAATATTCATAGCGATAACTTAAGAATAAAAGGGTATTTTACTCCAGAAGACCTAGAATATATTGTTGCTGCTAGTGAGTTAGGAGTTAATAGCTTTATGCTTTCCTTTGTGGAAACAACCTCTGATATCACTGGTTTTCAAACTCTTTGGCAAAAACACTCATTTGATAGCAATGTTAATATAGTGCTAAAAATTGAATCTCCTAAAGGGTTGGGGTTTATTAATCAGTTTGAAGTTAACTCTATCCCTAATTGTACTTTGATGGCTGCTCGCGATGATTTAATGATTAATATTGGACAAAATAAAGCAAAAATCTTACTTGCACTAGAACAAATTATTAAGCGAGATCCTAAAGCAATTGTAGCATCACGAATTTTTGCTGGCCTAGAAAATGGTGGCACCGTTTCAATGGGGGACTTAGCTGATTTAGCTTTAATGCAAAAGTTAGGTTATAGCCGTTTTATGCTTTCTGATGGAATTTGTAATCAATATTTTGATAAAGCTATTCAAGCCTGGGAAGATTTTTTATCTGTGTCTGATAACTTAGAATCATGAGATATAGTGACTAGTAATGGCTAAAAATGACTAAACAAGCTTTTATAGTTGTTGGCCTAGGTTATGGCGATGAAGGCAAAGGAACAACAACAGACTATCTTACTCGTAAATATCAAGCCCATACGGTCATTAGATTTAATGGCGGCTCGCAAGCAGCCCATCATGTAGTTACTTCTTCAGGTATTACCCATTGTTTTGCTCAATTTGGTTCAGGGACTTTAGTTAGCGGGGTACGAAGCTATCTTTCTTCTTATATGGCAGTTGATCCATTAGCTTTACTGGTCGAAAACCAAGCCCTACAAGAAAAAGGTGTTCAAGATGGGCTATCTAGAATAATAATTGATGAAAACTGTTTAGTAATAACACCTTTTCACAAAATTATTAACCAAATGCAGGAAGTGTTTCGTGGAAATAAGCGTCATGGTAGTTGTGGTAAAGGCGTAGGACAAACAATCCTAGATAGCTATTACTTAAAAGATAAGGCTTTGTTTATCAAAGATTTATTAGATACTAAAACAACTTTTCAAAAGTTAAAATTTTTATGGCAAATAAAACTAGATTTAGCTGAGCAACTTGTTACACAAGAACCTAGCCAAGGGCTACAGCTATATGTAGAAAAACTCAAAACCCCTCTCTATGTCGAACAACTAGTAGCAGCTTATAAAGAGTTTATCCATAAAGTTACTATTGGTAATCAAAAAATACTTACAGAGATCTTATCTTTAGATGGGACAGTTATTTTTGAAGGTGCTCAAGGCATATTACTAGATTTTGAGCGGGGTTTTTGGCCATACGTGACAAAAACTTGTACTAGCTTTGATAATGCTGACAAATTACTTGCGAAAAATTCTTATAAAGGTAAGGTAAATAAACTAGGCGTTTTACGTGCTTATAGCACTAGACACGGTGCAGGGCCTTTTATTACTGAAGATAAAGCTTTAACTAAAGAAACCCCTGACTATCACAACGGGACAAATCCTTGGCAAAGTGTGTTTCGAGTAGGTTGGTTTGATTTATTAGCCGCAGATTATGCTTGTCAAATAGCTAAAAACTTAAATGCTTTGACTATAACTAACCTAGATCGCTTAAGTAGCTTGCCAAGTTGGAAAATTTGTACTAGTTACCAGTATATAGGCAATAATGCTAGCTTATTAGAGAAGTTTTTTGAACTCTCTCTCCAAAATAATAAAGTAGTAATTACTAGGATTAAAGCACCTATCAAGACATCTCCTGAGTACCAAAAACAATTAGGAGAGTTATTAAAAGACTGTCAGCCCATTTATCAAGTTTTTGAAATAGAAAAAAATGAAGACAATAAAAAATACTTACACTTTATTAGTAGAAAGTTGAGTATTCCGATAAATATTCTTTCCTATGGCACCACGGCTGAGGAAAAGCAAGAGGTTAATTTTTAATAGGGTTTGAGTGAGAGTGCTTATAGCTTTTACTTAAAAGTAAGCTTTAGCTAAAACCAGAAACCAATGTGTCTATCAGAAAATCAAAAGGAGATATTTCCAAAAATATGTCTTTTGCTGGGATATTTAAGTCTCTAAATAGACACACTAGTCATTATTATATAAGTCGCAATTTTTTTGTAAAAACATGCAAATTAAGGAAAAAACTTCCGGGTTTCCGGAAAAGTATCAAAAAGTTAAGTAGAATAATCTAAAAATACTTTTGCTTTGCTCTAAAAACTATCTTAATAAGAGTTAGTGGTGATAAAATGCCCAAATTGACACTTTGCAAGCTAATCTAATTAAAAGTAAAGAAAAAGTTAGTTGTAAGCTAAAAACTCTTGCTTAACAGCATCAAAATATCAAACTTTTAAGTTTAAGTTATAGTGGTAAAACTTATGCATATACTAAAATTTTTCCTAATAATTTTACTGGCATTCTTACTTACTAAACCAATTTCGGCAGATAATTTTGAAATCGTTAAACCGAAACACCAAGCGGTTTTATCTGCTTTAGCTAAAAGAGATTACCCCTTAGTTGAAAGTGAAATAAAAATAATTCAAGCTAAAGATCTGGAGATTTTCCGTATTAATAGCTATGAATATTTGCTTGGTCGAGTGCAAGAAAAACGTGGAGATTTAGCTAATGCAATAAAAAGTTATAATTCTATAATTAGCCAAAATAGTTTATTAAGCGAATATGCTCGTTGGCATCTAGCCTTAATTGCTCGTCAACAAAAGGATTCTAGCTCCGAACGTGAGCACTTAAAAAAACTTATAGCTCAGTTTCCAGATAGCTTATTAAAACCCACCGCAGAACGACGCTTAGCCGATATTAACCTTAATAGTGGAGGTTTGGACTCAGCTTTACAATACTTTCGCGCTCGCGCCAATAGAGCAAACGCTCTAGGGCGTGAAGCCTTAGGACAAGTTGGACTTATTTACTTGCAACAAAATCAAAACCAAGCGGCTAGGGCTGTTTTTGAACAACTATTAAACGGCTCAAAAGACGATCAAGCTTTACTATCGGCACAAAAACTTGATGAATTAGATCGATTAGAAAAACGTGCTGTTACAGAGGTAGACTTACTTGCTCGTGGAAGGGTTTATTTACATAATCGCGACTCACAAAATACAAGGCTTGCTTATGAGCAACTTTTAGATCGCTTTCCTTCTAGTAGTTTACTAGCAGAAGCTATTTTTTCTATTGGCCGTAGTTATTATATAGATTATGACTACACAAATGCTCTTAAGTGGTATGACCAGGTTTATAAAGATTTCCCTAACACAAAACAAGCAGAACTGGGGCTTTATCAAGGTGGGCATGCTCATCAAAATATGGGACGTTACCAAGAAGCTATATCACGTTACCAAAAATTAATTAACGAATACCCTAATAGTAATTGGGTGTATGGGGCACATTTAAATATAATAGACTCTTATCGCTCAGCAAATAAATTAACAGATGCTCTAGATTGGTGCCGTCGTACCAATAAACGCTTTAGTTCTGAAGTAACTGGCGTTACAGCCCTTTTTAATCAAGGAAAGGTTTATTTAACAAGTGAGGATTATAACCAAGCTCTAACTATTTTTACAGATTTACGTAATCAAAACCTTTCCCGTAATGCACCTGGGGCTACTAATCGTTCTGAAGTAGAATTTATGCGGGTTTACTGTTTAGAAAAACTAGGCAGAACAGGCGAAGCAATAGAAGGCTATTTGGCTTTTCCAGTTGACCGAAATAGTTACTATAGTAATAGAGCCACATTACGTTTAGAAGCACTTAATCGTGATGCTAAGGCTAAAGCTATTGTTAATAATAAGTTTAAGGTTTATTTAGAAAGTGCTCAACGTGATTTATCTAGCGGTAACTATGCATCAGCAAAAAACTCTCTTAATCAAGCTTTACGTTTAAGTGATAGTCGTAGTAACCAAGAATTAATAGAAATGCTACGTCAGTGTTATAACAACTTGCCTAATTATAAGCGTTTTCTCACCTATAGTCTTGATAATGCTGGGCGAAACTTACTTACTACTCGTAGCCAATCTACTCGTTCTCATAGGGTGTTAGCTGATGAGTTAATCTTTTTAGGTCTTTATGATGAAGGAGCCTTGGAACTTCGTGCTGGTAGCGCAAGAGAATTAGCTAACAACTCTTTAGAAAAAGAATTGTTTGAAAAAGATACTTTGGCTAGTTCTTCTACTATTGAGAGCGACTGTTTAGTAGATGTCTCTTTGCAAGGACGGCGCAACAGTCGCGGGCGTGCAACTTTTAGTACTACCAATAGTTATTCAATGGCTGTCTACTTAAATCGTGGTAGCCATGCTTTTGCAGCAATAAATTATGGTGAAAGTAATTTTGCTAGTGCTTTACCAGGAGACTTTCGCTTAGAGTTACTGGAAAGAAATATTGCAGAATTAATTTACCCTGCACCCTATCGCGATGAAATGACTAGTGCAGGTCGGGCACAAAATGTTGACCCACGTTTTATGTTAGGCATTGCTCGCCAAGAAAGCCGTTTTGATGTTACAGCTAAAAGTCTTGCTGCTGCTCGTGGGATGTTTCAATTTATTCCTTCAACGGCAGAGGCGATAGGCAAGGATCTTAAAGTCACTAATTTTAATCAAAATGACCTTTATTTACCTCCAGTAGCGGTTACTTTTGCTGGTCGCTATATGGGTAATTTGTTTGCAGAGTTCAAGAGTAACCCTTATGCTGTTGCAGCTAGCTATAATGGTGGGGAAGCAGCCGTCAGACGTTGGATGGCTCGCGCTCAAAGCAATGAAGTAGATAGATTTGTAATTGAGGTTGGTTTTCAAGAATCTAAAGACTATGTTTATAAAGTGATGAATAACTATTGGGCTTATAATCAACTTTATCGAGAAGACCTAACTCCTTATGTAAAATAAACTATATGGTTTTTCCAGTTTTGATACCAATCTAAAATAATTGTTATTACCATACCAAAGATTTGCATTAGACTAGCTCTAATGCTTTTAGCTACATCTGATATTGCTAATATGTTTAACGCTGTTGTTGCTTTATCATAATAAGAAAATTATGCTTTTTCTAAGCGTACCTTCCTTGACTCCAACCAGATAGCTTCGTTAACTTTCTATTTTCATTATTAAAATTCTAAAAACTTAAACTTAATTGAGAACAAAGTAATGATTTTGAGAACAAAGACGGTTACTGTTGATATTGGGGGCTGTAAGGTAGGGGGTAATGCTCCAATAGTAGTTCAATCAATGACTAATACTGATACTGAAGATGCTGACTCAACAGCAAAACAAGTTGCCGAATTAGCCCAAGTAGGTTCTGAATTAGTACGTATTACGGTTAACACTCGTGAAGCTGCCGCAACTGTCCCAGCAATTTTTGAGAAGCTAGACAAAATGAATATCCAAGTACCAATAATTGGAGATTTTCATTTTAATGGCCATTTACTTCTAAAAAAATACCCTGAATGTGCCAAACTGCTAGCTAAATACCGTATTAATCCAGGCAATGTAGGCTTTGGCCGTAGGCATGATGATAACTTTCGTCAAATGATAGAGGTTGCAGTAGAAAACAATAAACCTGTTCGCATTGGAGTAAATTGGGGATCACTTGATCAAGTTTTACTAGCAAAGATGATGGACGATAACGCCAAGTTGACCGAGCCTAAGACGGCTGATGAAGTTTTGATGGATGCTATGGTAGAAAGCGCGATCACTTCAGCAGAAATGGCAGAAAGCTATGGACTAACACATGACAAAATTATTTTAAGCGCAAAAGTCTCCAATGTGCAGTCACTAGTTAAAGTTTATAGGGATTTAGCACTTCGTTCAAACTACCCTCTACACTTAGGTTTAACTGAGGCAGGAATGGGTAGTAAAGGAATTGTTGCTAGTAGTGCTGCTCTTTCCATACTACTACAAGAAGGCATAGGCGATACAATTCGAGTAAGTTTAACCCCTCGCCCAGGCGGGGAACGTACTGAAGAAGTCGTGGTTGGTCAACAAATCTTGCAATCTTTAGGAATACGTAATTT
>CAZHXL010000067.1:8042-12748 GCA_964536575.1 uncultured Clostridia bacterium
TAATTTCTTGCCAGCAGTAACGGCTTGTCCAGGTTGTGGACGGACTACTAGTACGCTATTTCAAGAATTAGCGGAACAAATTCAAAATTATCTTAATCAACAAATGAAACAATGGCGCGAAGTTTATAAAGGTGTGGAAGCATTGCGTGTAGCAGTAATGGGTTGTGTAGTAAATGGCCCTGGTGAATCTAAACATGCTGATATTGGTATTTCCTTGCCAGGAACAGGCGAAGAACCCCGTGCGCCGGTTTATGTTGATGGAATGCTATTTACTACCTTGCAAGGTGGTGATATTGCAGTCAATTTTATGTCGATTGTTAATGATTATGTGGATTCTCACTTTAGCGAGTCTACTAAAGCTAAAGTCGCAGAAGAATTTTTGGTTTAATTATTTAAATATTTTAGGAGGCAATATGTCTAAACAACAAGCAGATCACCACGATGCAGATTTAATGCTTAAGTGCTATGATCTACGTAGAGAAGAATTAATGAGAAAGTCACGAGATTTAGTAGGTAAATTTTTCCCCAAAAATTATGAGGAATTAGTAGTTCTTATGAATCCAGAACATCCTATGAATGCAGCATTTCGGCAAGTTACTTCTTATTGGGAAATGGTTTATGGAATGGTTAAACATGGAGTAGTCCATCCAGAGTTTTTTGTGGAAAGTAATGCAGAAGGTTTATTTGTTTATGCCAAAATAGAACCTTATTTAGAGCAAATACGCAAAGACTTTTCTCCTTTTGCACTGCAAAATGCTGAGTGGGTAGCAAAAAATACCAATACAGGCAAAGCTTTTTTAGAAAGGATTAAGGTTTACATTCAAAAAATAGCTGAGGCTGCTGCCGCAAAATAAATTGTGTGATTTTAATAACTGGGAGCATGACACTCCCAGTTTATTCTTACCTAATGACTATTAAGCAACCTAACGGCTATTAAGCATCTTGTTATAAAAACGACTGTTACTACGCATTTTCATTTGCCACTTGCTACGAGGAGTGTCTTCTCCAAATTGCCCTAAAGCCTCTTTAAGCGTTTCTCCACCTGCTTGTCTCAACTTAAAATAAAGTAGTGCAATGCTAATAGAGAGTATAGGAGTAATAAGCACTATTCCTGATAAACTTAGAAAAGTAGGGCTAGATAATTTGAGGCTTAAGTCTAAACCATTATAAGAAAGAGTTTTTGTTACGGTAGTAAAATTAACGCCTAGTAATAAAGTTAGAAATACTTTAATTGCGACTACCTTAAAAGTAACCATTGGTAATCTATTTACCAGTACCTTAGATCGTGTAAGTGCTGCACCGTTCTTTAGACCTTCCATCATTATTACAGGCTTAAATAAAATATAATCCAGCATTGCTTTTAATCCAGGGATAACAAATAAACAGAGCCAGAAGAGTAAATATATTTCAAAAACAATGTTAGTGGTAAGAATAGGAACAATATTTTTTTTCAACTCAACAAAAATATTACGTACTGATATTGATTTGAAAGGGGTAATTAATACTTGTGCAACTGCTGGGACAAATGCAGCATGAACTACTGTTTCAGTAAATAAACAACTAAGCACAAAGAAAGTAACAAGTATTAAATAAGCAATAATAGATATTATTTGAGGTAATGTAGACACTGTTACTTGACTATATACCCACATCAGAGCAGAAAAGAAAATCAGAGGAATATAACCTATTGCAGAAATGCTAAGAAAAGTAGGAAAGTTATTGTTATAAAGAGAAACGGCTTGTCTTAAGACAGTTGAAGCTCCTTCGCTACGCGCCCGTAGAGCGTTAGAAAAAGCCACTGCTGTAGCAGGACGCTCAGAAGGGTTTTTAGCCAATGCAGACATTATTAATGATGCTACAGACCTAGGAATATCACGGCGTAAAGTACGCAAATGTTGTGGAAGCGTTTGTGTATGTTGTGCAATTAATGCTTGAGTATCACCACTAAATGGAGTTTGGCCAGTAAGCATTTGATAGGCAATAACTCCTAAGCTATAAATATCTGATCTAACATCAAGCTTTTCTCCACGACATTGTTCTGGAGACATATAAATAGGTGTGCCTAGTACAGTTCCCATGTGAGTAACCAATGCAGATTTTTCTAGTGGATTGGCAGTATTATGTACTAATTGAATTTGTGTTTGGGCTTCATCATTAGCTAGGGAAGGTTGGGCTAATGTAGGGGATTCGGTAAGTTCTAAAATAGATGCTGGGTTATCTTTAAACTCTGCATTTGCTTTAATTGATGTAACTGCTGTTGCCATTGATGACATTGCTATAACAGGTGTTGGGGTAGGTAATTGTTGGGGGTTAGTGTCACAGTTTTTATTAAAAAACTTTTGAATCACACAAGGTTCTTCTGTTTCTACAATTGCTGCTTCACCAGAAGGTCTATTAGGCACTTCTCCTAGTTTTGCTAAACCAAAATCTAGTACTTTTACATTGTAGTTACCACAACCATCAGGTTCTAACCAAATGTTATCAGGTTTTAAGTCACGATGAATAATTCCTTGCTGATGAGCAGTATCAATAGCTGAACAGACTTGTTCTAAAATGTCTACAGTAAATTTAAGCGGTAATTTACCTTCTTCACTAAGCACTTCGCTAAGAGTACAGCCGTCTAGGTATTCCATTACAAGATAAGCAATACGATCTTTTTCTATTTGAGCAAAACCAAAATCTGTGACATTGACTACATTAGGATGACGCAAACGTCCTGCGGCTTTTGCTTCTCTACGAAAACGCTCAACAAACTCAGGATGGCGCATAAATTGTGGAGCAATAATTTTGACCGCTACAGGGCGTTCTGTACCTAAGTGAGTAGCTAAGTAAACAGCACCCATTCCACCTTGGCCTAATTTTTCCTCTAGACGGTATTTTTCGTCTAGCACTTGTCCAATTAATTCTTCTAGTGCCATAATTTTCTCCGTTTGGTAAGGCGGTGTAAACAAATATTGCGGCTTTCTAGTGTTAATTGCAAGTGAATGTGTAAGCATAGTTTTTTCCTTGAGGTAGGGTTTTATGGCGTTTTATGGCAATACCCTAAGCTGATAACGCTTGATTAACACAATTTATTACATTAGCTAAGAAATTTATTATCGGGTTTTAGAATTTTAACCAAAGGTTAAAGAAGGTAGGACTATGATTTTAACTAAGGGGTTAACTACAAAACTATTAAGTAGTTTTTAGATTATTAATAACTATATGTCTGGTATAAATTTTTAAGTGGATGGTAATTCTGGCAAAGACATAGTAGGTAAATAAGCTCGGGCTTTGCGAGCTAGTAAAACTAAGGCTGCTCTAGCATCTTCTGCTGTAACAATAGGATTTTCAAAGGAAAATCGTACTTTTTTGTTGTTTGCTAACAAATCAAAGCCTTCTGTATCAATACCTAGCATATGAATATCACTAGCAACAATTCGCTTAAGTCCTTCACAATAGTCTTTCATTGTAGTTTTATGGTCTTTGTTCATATGCTCAATAATATCTGCTTCAACTCGCTGTAGCGCGTTTTTAAGTAAAATTGCTGCTGGCTCAACCCAGGCAATTTGCCCAAAACCTCCAATAAAACGTGCTCGTTTTAGGTTGATTTGGTAAAAACTAAAATCATGCATTTGAAGATTATTTTTTGAATTTGGAAAATAACGTAAATACATTTGTTTGGTGTCTTCATCAACTGTCGGTAGAGCTTCTGCCTCTCCAATCCAAGTAAGACGTGCGCCACTTTGTACATCGTCTAAATCTTGAGAGAAAATTGTTAATGAAACCTTTGGGTTAGTTTGTATATTACGAGTATGTTGGGCTAAAGTGCTAATTAAAATGGTAGGAAGCCCTTTATGATTAACGATATAAGGGGTTACTGAACCAAAAGGATACCCTTCTATATCAACAGAATGTGTAGCAAGAACCCCAACGCTATTTTCTCTTAAAAAATTACGAGCTATTTTGCCAGTTTCCTCTGTATTAGCCATAAAATCTACCCCACTAACCTTGCGGTTGCTAGACATAAACTGATAGTAAAACCCTATTCTCAGTTAGAGAATTTAATAAGCGGCATTTTAACAATCTGAGTATTTTACTGCAAGTTTTCTAATAGTGTTTATCCCACGAAATGTAGTTTTTACCTTTAATCTACGCTCAAATATGGTGTTTGAAAAAGTCGAGTCACTTTGTTTCTTGCGACATAACCAATAAACCTCTCGGTCTTGTGTATGAAAATCATCTATTTCGGTTTTAAATTTCATCAAAGCTGCTTTAGCTTCCTCTTCTAATGAATCAGAGAGAAATGCAACATTGAGTGCCATAGCAGTTCTTAACTCAGAATCTGAAAATGGTTTATACTGAGAAACAGCAGCTATTTCACTAGTAGTCCTAAGAAAAGTTGCTACCTCGTAGCCAAGCATTTTGTGTAAATGGATCTCAATATTCTTTTCTAGTGTTTTAATATCTTGAGGAACAAAATCAAAGATTACATTTCCACTTGAGATAAAAGTTTCTACATTTGTAAACCCTAATTCTTCAAAAAGTGAGCGTAAATGATCCATCTTTACCCTATGACTACCAACGTTAATAGCGCGAAGAAAAGCAATAAACCTTGTCATAATTAATTCTGTTTTAAGCTATACATATAGAAAACTGTAGCAGTTAACAGACAAATAAGTGCAACAACATCAGCAATAACAATTCTAGCGATCAGACCGTTATAT
>CAZHXL010000067.1:12758-14997 GCA_964536575.1 uncultured Clostridia bacterium
CGTTATATCCACCCACTGACCATGCAAGCCATAGGAAAGAAATAACACTAATAAACCCTGTAATAAGTGCGAGAGGCTGTAATGTTGGGCGAAATGCAGCATAGATTAGAAATAGCCCAAGTAAGCCAAATAAAATGGCTCGATGACGCATAAGGATTGTGATATTTGGCTCTACAAAGGAAATTCCATAAAGGGTAGTAAGACGCTCTGCACCAAGAAGACCAGACAAAGGTAGCAAATGAATAACTCCAACGACTACCAACATTGCTGAAATAACATAGTGCATAAGTTTCAGATAAAAAATAGCTTATAAATTAGGTGTATTTTCCATTGAAAGCAACCAAACATTATTTTTTAATTCCCATTTATAAATCCTTGGTACTTCTTGCGCTTGTTTTTGCCCTAACCCAAGGCGAGATTCTAAAATCTTTACTTTTACGCTTTTGTTATCAGGTAAAATAACTACTGTTTCTACCACATATTTAGTAACTTTATAATCATAAGTGCCAAGATAGTTGGTAAGTGCTAGGTCTAGTTCTTTATCAAAGTCACCATTTTTGAAAAGACATTTTAGTAGAGCTTGTTTGTAAGAGTCTCCAAAATTACTATCCTCAATAGAGCGACGCACATATTTTTCAGTAAAAACACCTTTTTTTAGGTCTTCTTTTACAGAAATATATTGAGCTTTAAGATGTTCATGAACTTCTTTGACTTTTTCTAAGTCATAATACTTGCGCATCATCACGCCTTTACGCGCTTGACGTGCAGCAAGAAATTCCTTTGTGCGTTTACGAATAAATGCTTCAACATCGGCTTGTGCAAACGAAGTTGGCACAAAAGTAATAAGGGAAATAAACAAAGTTAATAGTGCGACTAAGTTTTTCATACTTAAATTAATTAGTGTCCCCCTGCGTCTTTATTTTTAGGCTTGGCGTTCCAGATAGTTAGCATTAATAGACCACCTATAAATGAAAATGGAATAATAGTATAAGTCCAAACTCCCCAACCATACCTATCAATAATTAGACCTAAGCCAAAGCCAGTAAAACCACTAGCAACATATTGCACACCATCTAGTATTCCAGTAACAGTAGCAGCAGCTTTTTTACCTCCAAAGTCAGCAGATGCTGTACCAGAAAGCATTCCATGCACTCCAAAGATCCACATACAAGAAAAACCTACTAGGGCTGCTGCCATTGCAGGCATGCTTACCCAACCTAACATTAATAAAGCAACGATTTGAGCCATATAGAAAATAAAGGCTACTGGGGGGCGGCGGGATTGGAAAACACGATCAGAAAGGAAACCACACAATAAACCCCCACAAATACCACCAATAGTAATTCCTAACCCTGCCCAAACAGCAGTAGGTGACTTAGGTATAACATGGTGAACTTGTTCTAAAAAGCGACTAAAGTAAGCAAGTAATCCTTGACGAACAAAACCTGTACAAAATTCTGCTGCTGCTAAAGTTATAATAATTGGATTACTAAGAATTTGTTTAAATAAGTAATTCCAATTAATTGGAGTATTGTCTCCAGACGAAGCATCACCAGTGTTGAAATCCTTAAAACCAGCGTCCTGAGGGGTTTCTTTTACTACAAAAAAATCTATAGTAAACATTATCATTAATATTATTGAAGGAACAATAAACACGTAATACCAAGGCAAGTAGCTAAGAATTACTCCTCCCACGCTAAAAGCTAGCAAATAGCCACTAGAAATCATAATACCAAAAATTCCGCCAAAAATGCCGCGTTCCCTTATATGAAACCAAGGAGCATTAATTTTTACTACAGATAGAGCACCAAAACTTTGAAAATAGCTATTAGCTGCATAAAGTGCAGCCATAACAAATAAAGCCTGTGCTTTATCAGCAGTTAAGAGTGCACGTCCAGAAATGCTATTGATACCATTAATAACACTTGTAGCTAAAGGGCCTAAAGGGCCTAAAGGGTCACTTTGCATCAACCACCCACTAAGAAGCACTAACCCAATTATCATGTTCATAATGGCGGCACCTAAAGAGCCAAAAAGAATGGCTTTTTTACCACCTAACTTATCAGCTAATGGCCCATTAAACATTACACTTATTGCATAAACCCAAAAACCAGCCGTTAGAATAACGCCAAACTGTGTGTTATCAATCCCAAAAGTTTCTTGTAAGGTTTTAGCTACTACATTGATGTTATAACGTCCCATGTAAAAAGTGGCATAGGTCAAACCCAAAGGAAACCAA
>CAZHXL010000067.1:15007-18573 GCA_964536575.1 uncultured Clostridia bacterium
CCAATTGAGAAAACGGCGACGGCGATATTCTGCGCTGTGTTGTATGCGAACATCGCCCTCATTAGCAGAGGACATGGTAGCCATAAGTTATTAAAATGCTCCTTAGCAGTTAATATTTATTTATTGGGAGGTTTTAGAAGAAAATTAATAATAGCATAAAGATTTTAATATTCTAATTAATAGCAGGGAAGTATGTTCTTGTTTTCAGATAAGATGACAAACTTTAAGGCAGACAATAGATGAAGTAAGTCTAGTAGTCAGCTATAATTGCTTCTGACATTAAAAAATTCAAAATTCAATAAAAATAAAAATAGGTAACCTTTATGCATTTAGTCTCTGATTTTGACGGTGTTTGGACAGATCCGCGTGCTGAAGCTGATGCAATACGCGATTTAATGGAAAGTCGTTTAGTAGAAGTAACAGATTTATCTCAAGAAAGAGTAAAAACAATTTTTTCAGAGATTGAACAGAAATTCATTGATAACCCATTTAATTATGGCTGGCTATTTGAAGGCAGTATTACTGCTTATGCTATGGAAGATATGTATGGGCGTAATCATGCAATTGCAATTGCAATTTGGGAAAGTAGACCAAGCTTTGAAGAATCAGCATTACTACGCGAGGCAATTGTAAAGATTTCTGGTGATGCAGAAAGATTTGCTGACGCATGTTTTCGTGATGGTCGTAGTAAATACCGTGAAACTAATAAATCCTTTTTAGTCTCACAATCTGCTGAGGTAATCTCTCAACTTAGAGAGCGTGGCTACCAAATGACAATAGTTTCCAACTCTAAAGTAACACATATTCTGGATCTATTTGATGCTGCTGAAGTTAGCCTAGATGGGTTTGAAGTAATTGGCGGAGCAAGAAAGTTTAATTTGGGTTTTACTCCTAGCATACCAGAAACCCTCCAATGGCAGAGCGCGCAAGTTTCTTTACAACGTCCTCATTATTTAGAACTCCTAGAAAGATTAAAACCAGATGCGGTTATTGGGGATGTTTTTTCTTTAGATTTATCTGTACCACTTTACTTACGCAATAACAGGAGCAACTGGCGACACTTACGCGCAGGCTTAATTAAACAACCTTATACACCAACTTGGGTAGTAAATGGTAATGCCGCTTTAGTTGCAGAGTTAGGGCTAGATGTTTTGGCAGATTTAACTGCTGTTCCTAATTGGCTAGATCGTCTTGCTCTAAAATAATTGGAATAACTATAACTATTCTGTTAATTCTAGATTAGGAGTAAATAATGTTTAATAAATGGTTAAAATATTTCTTAATAATTTTTATTTTGATTTTTATACTATCTGAAATTCCTAGTTACTCTTATTCTAGCCAAGAGCGCCCATTTAAGCTGGTTATTCATGGTGGTGCAGGGGTTATTCTAAGAGAAAACCTAACAGCAGAAGAGGAACAAGCTTATCGAGACAAGTTAAAAGAAGCCTTACTAGCAGGTCATCAGGTCTTAAAAGATGGTGGCAAAAGCCTAGATGCTGTAGAGACAGTAATAAAAATTCTAGAAGACTCTCCTCTATTTAATGCAGGTAAAGGGGCTGTGTTTACTAGTTCTGGTGCTGTAGAGCTAGATGCAGCTATTATGGATGGAGAAACACTAAAAGCAGGCTCAGTTGCAGGACTAAAACACATCAAAAACCCAATTAATCTAGCAAGATTAGTAATGGAAAAATCTCCTCATGTAATGATGGTTGGCACAGGTGCAGAAAGGTTTGCTCAAAAGCAAGGGGTTGGTTTTGTTGGGCAAAAGTACTTTTTTACTGAGCGTCGTTGGAAGCAACTTCAAGAGGAAAAAGCTAGAGAGCGTAATAATAAAATGGCGAGTAAAAAAACAGCTTTTAACTTTTCTGCCACTCAACCAGAACAAAAATTTGGCACAGTTGGAGCAGTAGCTCTAGATAAAGCAGGGAACCTAGCAGCAGGAACTTCGACTGGTGGGACTACTAACAAGAAATTTGGTAGAGTAGGAGATTCTCCAATTATTGGTGCTGGTACTTATGCTAATAATCAAACCTGTGGAGTTTCTGCTACAGGACATGGAGAATATTTTATTCGTGCAGTCGTAGCTTATGATATTTCTGCTTTGATGGCATATCAAGGACTTTCCTTAAAAGAGGCTGCTAGTAAAGTAGTAATGGATAAGTTAGTTAAACTTGGTGGTAGTGGTGGAGTAATTGCTATGGATAAGCAAGGAAACATTGCAACTCCATTTAACACACCTGGAATGTATCGTGGGTCAATAGATGAAAATGGCAAAATAGTGATAGGAATTTTTAAGGACGAATAACTAAATAGGCAAACTTTTTGTTGTACCTTTGACTTTTTTGACTACAACACTTTTTTATTAAGTAGCCTTATAGATATGTTGATGAAATTAGTGAAACTGATAGTCTTTGTGACTAAACTACCTTCCACCAATATATTACAAAATATTACAAACAAATTAGATCTTAAAATTCTAAACTATCAACGTTGCTGCAATACTATCCTGCAAAACCTTTGAGAAATCAAATATATAGCTATTGAGCTATTTGCTTGTTTCTGCTCAATTTACCTACTCCAATGTAATTTACCACTACAGTATTTTTCTAGAGCTATCTAAAAACTTATAAGTCAATTTCTAAACCGGAAGAAAGTTGATAGCTCTTGCTACAAAAAACTTGACAGTGAAACACTCAACAAGTATACTGGCCTCAACTTGAAGCGAAAATTTTATTAATAATTTGGGCATTAATCATTCTTAAACTCCTTTAACCCAAATCGCAATTTTACTATTTTTATTAGTTAGTATTTAGCAGGTTATCTTAGTTAATCTGCTACCTGGAGGCAAAAGCTTATGAGTAAGATAATTGGTATAGATTTAGGCACTACTAATTCAGTAGTTGCCATTATGGAGGGCGGTTCACCTACTGTGATCGCTAATTCTGAAGGTGCTCGAACTACACCCTCAGTAGTAGGATTTACTAAAGATGGTCAACGTTTAGTTGGACAAGTAGCTAAACGTCAAGCGGTTACTAACCCAGAAAACACCGTCTACTCAATTAAAAGATTTATGGGACGACGTTATGAAGAAGTAGGCGGCGAAATTAAGCAAGTTCCCTATAGTGTAAAATCTGCTGGTAATGGTGATTGTCGTGTACAAGTTAGTGGTAAAGAATACTCACCTCCAGAAGTTTCTGCAATGATTTTGCAAAAATTAAAAACAGCCGCAGAAGAATACTTAGGACAAAAAGTAGAAAAAGCAGTTATAACTGTACCAGCATATTTTAATGACGCACAACGTCAGGCCACAAAAGATGCTGGTAAGATTGCTGGTCTAGAAGTAATGCGTATTGTTAATGAGCCTACAGCCGCCGCACTTGCTTATGGGCTAGATAAAAAGAAAAATGAAACCATTGCTGTGTTTGACTTTGGTGGTGGTACTTTTGATATTTCTGTTCTAGAAGTAGGCGAAGGTGTAGTAGAAGTAAAATCTACTAATGGTGATACCCATTTAGGTGGTGATGATATTGATGAACGCTTGATGAAATGGATTATTGAAGAATTTA
>CAZHXL010000067.1:18583-25099 GCA_964536575.1 uncultured Clostridia bacterium
CATAGATCTTTCCAATGATAAAATGGCACTACAACGCTTAAAAGAAGCAGCAGAAAAAGCCAAGATTGAACTTTCCTCAACAATGGAAACAGAAATCAATTTGCCCTTTATCACTGCTGATCAAACTGGGCCAAAGCATCTAGTAATGAAACTTACTCGTGCTAAGTTTGAAGCTTTAGTAGATGATCTTCTACGTCGTACACTTAAGCCTTGTGAACTAGCTTTGTCAGATGCAGGATTAAAAACTAGTCAAGTAGATGAAGTAGTACTAGTTGGTGGGTCTACTCGTATTCCTAAAATTCAACAAATGGTAAAAGATTTCTTTAATAAAGAACCTCACAAAGGCGTAAACCCTGATGAAGTTGTTGCTGTAGGTGCTGCAATTCAAGCAGGTGTTTTGGCTGGTGATGTTAAAGACCTACTCTTACTTGATGTTACCCCACTTTCTTTAGGCATTGAGACTTTGGGGGGGGTGTCGACTAAGCTAATCGATCGTAACACTACGATTCCTACTCGTAAGAGCGAAACATTTTCTACAGCGTCGGATAATCAAACTTCTGTAGAAGTTCATGTGTTACAAGGCGAACGCTCAATGGCAAGAGATAACAAAACTTTAGGGAAATTTCACTTAATTGGAATTCCTCCTGCGCCACGTGGTATGCCACAAGTCGAAGTAACATTTGATATTGATGCTAATGGAATTGTAAATGTATCAGCAAAAGACTTAGGTACAGGTCGTGAGCAAAAGATCACTATTAGTGCTAGTTCTGGTTTAAGCAAAGATGAAATTGATCGCATGGTTAGAGAAGCAGATTCTAACTCATCTTCTGATAAGGAACGACGCGAACAAATTGAGTCTCGTAATAAGCTAGATAGTTTGGCTTATTCTACTGAAAAGCTAATTAAAGATAATCGTGAGAAGATTGATAGTGCTACTGTAACAGAATTAGAAGGAATTGTTTCTGAAGTTCGTGGTAAATTAGAAACTGCTAACACATCAGAATTAGAAGCTCTCTATGAAAAATTGACAAAAGCTTCTCATAAAGTTGCAGAACAGATGTATCGTCAACCTCCTCCAGGGGAACAAGCAGAGTCAGCTTCAGCTAGTAGTGGGGGGAGTAGTTCTAACAGCCGCAACCCTAAAGATGATGATGTTATTGATGCTGAATATGTTGATGTTGATGATAAGAAGTAAAGCTACTTTTTAATTTGGTAATTAACTAAAACCCAGGGTTTATCCCTGGGTTTTATAAGTAGATACAATTTTGTAGTTCAAAGGTCTTGTTAGGTTAAAGGTAAAGCTATGGCGCGAGAAGACTATTATAAACTTTTAGGTGTAGAACGTGGTGCCAGCCAAGATGAAATTAAAAAGGCTTATAGGCGACTAGCAAGAAAATACCACCCAGATGTTAATCCTGGTGATAAATCTGCTGAGGAAAAATTTAAACAAATCCAAGAAGCTTTTGAAGTGTTAGGCGATGCTAAAAAGCGAGACGTCTATGATCGCTATGGCACTTACTCAGATAACATACCAAATGCTACTCCAGGAAGCGGTGGTTTTGGTTTTGGCGGGTTTGACTTTGGTGGTTTTGGTTCAGGGTCTTTTGGAGATATTTTTTCTGAGCTATTTGGTTCTTCGCGCCGTGCTAATGCTAGTGCTAATACTAGCCCTACACCTAATTTTAGTGATAATCCAAACCTGCAAAAAGGCACAGACATTGAATATTCAATGTCAATAAGCTTTGAACAAGCAGTACAAGGTTTTACTAGTAGTATTAATTTAAATCGCAATGAAATATGTGACCGTTGCAATGGTAATGGGGATTTAGGCGGGGCACTACAAAACTGTAATCGGTGTGAAGGTACAGGCAAAGTAGTTACTCAGACAGGTAAATTACAGTTTAAGACCCCATGTTCTGATTGTCAGGGAACAGGAAAACGCCGCCTAGCTTGTAATGTTTGTAATGGCAAAGCTACAGTACCTAAAGCCGAAGCCGTCAAAATTCGTATTCCTGCTGGGGTTGATAGCGGTTCAAGAGTACGTGTTCCTAATAAGGGAAATGCAGGTAAAATGGGTGGTCTACCAGGTGATCTATATATTATTACTAATGTTGGAGAACATCCTTATTTTACCCGCAAGGGCGATAATGTTTACTGTAGTATTCCTGTTACTGTCCCAGAAGCAGCAATTGGTGCAAAAATAGAAGTTCCTACGATTTCTGGAAAAGCAGTACTACGTATTCCTCCTGGAACGCAATCAGGGCAAAAATTTCGTTTAAGAGAAAAAGGCGTGCCTTCACTAAGAGGCAATATTTGTGGAGATCAATACGTAGAAGTACGAATTGTTTTACCAAAAATTATTAGCGAAGACACAAAATCAATTCTTAAAGAATATGCTCGACTTAATCCAGAAAATCCCAGAACAGAAATGGGGTTAGAATAGGGTTTTAGCTTATGACAACAACAAAGAAAAAAACAAAAACTAAAGGTTATACTATCAGCGTTGTAGCTGAAACCTATGAAATTCATGCACAAACACTAAGGCTTTATGAACGAGAAGGTCTACTAACTCCATCACGCTCAGAAGGTAATACTAGGTTTTATACAGAACAAGATCTGGAAAGACTAGAGCTGATTTTGAAACTTACCCGTGATTTGGGCGTAAATCTCGCTGGCGTAGGGATTATTCTTAATATGCGTGAGAAAATGGATGAGATGCAAAAAGAATTTAATCGTTTTCTTGAACATCTACAAATGCAAGTTTCTCAAGATATTTTGCAACAAGACGAAAATATCAAAAACGCTTTAGTAAGAATCAACCCTTTATCCCAAATAATCATAAGACAACCACAACAAACCGTTTCTACTAAGGAAGAAGAATAATTATATTTATTTGAACATGTTGCCCTATATTAGGAGAGTGATTTTTGTCTACCACACAAGCTATAGAGATAAAAGCAGTAACAAAAAGTTTTGGTGATTTTACGGCTGTAAATAATCTTTCTTTAGATGTTGCTCAAGGTTCGGTTTTTGGGTTGTTAGGCCCTAATGGAGCAGGTAAAACTACTACGATTAGAATGATTGTTAGTATTACTTTTCCAGACAGTGGAGAAGTCAAGATTTTTGGACAGCAGCTAACCCCTAAAATGCAAGAGCGGATTGGTTATTTACCAGAAGAACGCGGCTTATATAAAAAAATGAAAGTTGTCGAACAACTACGGTTTTTAGGGGGCTTAAAAAGTGTTCCAAAACAAGAATTAGATAAAAGAATTAATAATTGGGCAGAGCGATTGCAAATTAGTAGTTGGTTAGATAAAAAAACTGAAGAACTCTCCAAAGGCATGCAACAGAAAATTCAATTTATTGCCACAGTCCTACATAAACCAGAACTAATTATTTTAGATGAACCCTTTTCAGGGCTTGATCCTGTTAATGCAAATATCTTAATAGAAGTAATCCACGAACTAAAGGCTAATGGTACAACAATTATTCTTTCTACTCATGTAATGGAACAAGTTGAGAAACTATGTGACGATATTTGTTTAATTAATAAGTCTCAAAAAGTGCTTGCAGGAAACTTAAAAGCAATTAAGAAAGGTTTTTCTAGTAATAAAATAGCTCTTAATTATGAAGGAGAAAGCAATTTCTTAAATAATAATAACTTGGTAAAGAAAACCGCCCAGTATGCTAGCCATTTAGAAATAGAACTTGCTGATGGTGCTAATAGCCAAGAATTACTTAAACAAGCCATTAATAGCGGAGTCCATATTAATCGCTTTGAACTAATGGAACCATCTCTTAATGAGATTTTTATTAGAAAAGTAGGCAAAAATGAATAAAATGTTCCTAGTTATTAAACGTGAATATTTAGAACGAGTGCTTTCTAAATGGTTTGTTATTGGAACATTACTTGGCCCCTTGGTTATGGCTATGCTGGTACTTGCTCCAATACTTGTGACAAAACTAGGTACTAGCGACCGTAAACTGACAATAGTAAGCCTAGATAATGATACTCAATTACTAACTTCAGTAAAAAAACGCTTAACTGATAAAACAGACCCTCTTAGTAAAAGTAAATATATAGTCAAAACAGTAGCCGTTTCTGATCCAACAACTCTTCCGCAATTACAACAAGAGCTTGATAAAGAAATTAAAGCAGGAGGCTTAAACGGTTATTTAATCATAAAAAAAGAAGATAAAGATTATTCAGCAGAGTTTTTTGCTGAGAATGTTTCTGACCTAGGTACTATTCGCCAATTAAAAGATGCTACTAGTGACACTATAGTAGAAAAAAGGCTGAGTCTAGCAGGGATGGATATCAACCGAATAAATGAATTAAGCAAGCCTATTGATATTAAAACTAATAAAATAGTAGAAACAGGTACAAAAAAAGATAATGGGCAAAGTATGTTTCTTGGTCTGATAATGATGGTGATTCTTTATACAACTTTGCTTATTTATGGAATTACAGTGTTACGTGGGATTGTGGATGAAAAACAAAGCCGTATTGTTGAAGTAGTAATTTCGTCAATTTCTCCATTACAACTGATGTTTGGCAAGATATTAGGAATAGGTCTAGTGGGGCTAACACAATTTACTGTTTGGAGTATTTTTGGTGCTGTATTACCAGTAATATTAGCTTCTTTATCTTTGGCAAGTGGAATGATGACTATGCCTGATATTCCTAGGTCGCTACTAGCTTATTTTATTCTATACTTTATCTTAGGATATTTCCTTTACGCTACATTATTTGCTTTGGCTGGATCTATAGTTTCTAATGAACAAGACGCCCAACAAGTGCAAATGCCAATTATGATGCTCCTAATTGTTGCCACAATATTTTCCACTTTAATTATTCGTGATCCTAATGGCAATGCTTCAGTAGCTCTTTCTCTTGTACCTTTTTTTGGCCCAATATTGATGTTTTTAAGAATTGCTGTACAAACTCCTCCTTTTTGGCAGATTGCTTTGTCTATAGCTCTAATGATAGTAACAATTATAGGCTTTTCTTGGTTAGCAGCTAAAATCTATCGTGTAGGTATTCTAATGTATGGCAAACGGCCAAATATTCCTGAGTTAATTAAGTGGTTAAAATATACTTAAAAGAAGGGCAGTCACCAGAGGACTACTCCTACTTAAATTATGGTAGATATTTTAATAGGTACAGTAAAAGGCCCAGGCGAAAAACCTCAAGAATACTTTTTTATCACTTCTGATAATGATCGAACTCGTATTGGCGAATTTGCTTATTATCAAGTTAATAACCAATCTATTATTGGCAATATAACTAGTCGTAGATTAACTAGGAACTTGCCAGATAATTTTTTGGCAGATCCTAGTATTTCCCCTCAAGATATAGCACAGTTAATAGGGTTAGAATCTACCTGTGAGCTTTATGAAATTACTGTTGCTACTATTGGTTATTATGATGAAAAAATCGGGGATTTTATTAACCCTCGTATTCCTCCTAAACCTGGCCAGACTGTCTATTTAGCCTCAAATCAGCTTTTATCAAAGGTCTTAAGCCCAAAGCAGGTTGGTGATGCTGGTGCTGCACATCTAGGGAGTCTACTTACTCGTGAACTAGGTGAAGTTCCTATAGTGCTTTCTGTTAAAGATGTGGTAGCCACGCACCTAGCGATTTTGGCTAGTACTGGAGCAGGGAAAAGTTATACAGCAAGTGTTTTGATTGAAGAACTGTTGCGCCCTAATAACCGAGCATCAATTTTAATTGTCGATCCTCATGGTGAATATAGCACTTTGAGAGAAATAGAGGCTTTGCCAGAATTTCAAGCTTTGGGCTATAAACCGCAAATAAAGATTTTTCTCCCAGAGAATGTACGAGTAAGGTTTAATACTCTTAAAATGGCAGACATTCGTTATTTGTTACCAGAAATGACCGATAAACAAAACTACTACTTAAATCGAGGGTTTTATGAAGTGGAAAGACGTTTTGGAAAACAAAAAATTTATGGTTTTCGCGATCTCTATGATGCAATTTTAGCAATGAAATATGATGATGAAGATGGAAACTCAAAAGGTGGTTCTAACATAAGCACAATAGAAGCAATTTTATGGAAACTTGATTTTAGGTTTGGTCAAAGTAAAATTTTTTCTGATGTCGAACATAACTTATTAACAGACTTGTTTCGCCCAGGTCAATGCACTGTCCTACAACTTAATGAAATAGATCAACAAGAACAACAAGTTATTACAGGCGCGCTACTTAGGAGAGTTAATGAGGCAAGGGTTTCTTGGGTAACGCAAAAAAATCTTAACCTTAATCAAGATGATCAATTGTCTTTCCCTGTGTTTGTCTTACTAGAAGAAGCACATAGATTTGCACCAGCTAACGCTACAGTAGTTTCTACTAATGTGTTAAAACAGATTCTATCTGAAGGACGTAAGTTTGGTGTAGGTATTGGGCTAATTACTCAACGACCAGGAAAATTAGATCAAGATGTACTTAGTCAATGTCAAACACAATTTATAATGCGTATTGTTAACCCAATAGAT
>CAZHXL010000068.1:0-13820 GCA_964536575.1 uncultured Clostridia bacterium
CTACCCAACAAGCCCACTGCTTAAGCGGTGGGTAAGTGACATAATCGTCTGGTTTTACGCCTCCATAGCTATCTGCTCTTTGATCTGCATAAGGAGGAGAAGTAACAATAAGATCAATAGAAGAATCAGGCAAGGTTGGTAAAATATCGCGGCAATCCCCATTATAAAGATAATCTTGCTGTAATGGCACTTCTTTAACTCCCTATGAAAAAATAGTAGAAAACCCTGTTGTTCTTGGCTCTATTTCGCTTGATTACTCTAAATATAGCAAAGCTTTGGGGCTATAAAATAGGGCTATAAAATAATAGGCAATGTGTTTTTAATGGAGGGTAACCCTATTATTTTTACTAGTGTCTTCTACTAGAACTTCTAAAATTCTTAAACGATCTGTTTTAATAATAGTAAACTTAAAACCTTCATATTCTAGGTTTTGCCCTGTTTGTAATACTTTGCCAGCTTGATCCATTAAAAAGCCTGCTAAAGTAGTATAGTTTTCTTCTTCAGGAAGTTTAATTTTTATTTTCTTGTTAATTTCTCTAATAGAAGCATTGCCTTTGATTAAGTAAATACCTGGTTCTTTTTCTAGAATTGCTTCGGTAGAAGCTTGGTCAAATTCATCATCTATTTCCCCTACAATTTCTTCCAACAAGTCTTCTAGGCTTACAATGCCTAATGTTCCACCATGCTCATCTACAATAATAGCTAGGTGTACACGAGCACGTCGCATTTGTTTTAATGCTTCTTCTAAAGTTACTGTTTCAGGTAAATAAAAGGGTTTAGTTAGTAATTTATTTAGAGAGAAATCTTTTGGGTTACTAAAGTAAGGTACTATATCTTTTAGGTTTAACACCCCTGCTATGGTATCAAGGTTGTCATGGTAAATAGGAAGACGAGAAAACTTATTTTCTATAAACAGGTTATAAATTTCTTCTATAGTGGCTTTATCAGGTAGAGCACAAACTTCTGCCCTAGGTGTCATTACTTGACGCACTTCTGTATTGGAAAACTCTATTACATTATTGACCATTTCCATTTCTTCATTTTGTAAGTGACCACCTTGGTGACTCATTTCTACAAGTTGGCGCAGTTCTTCTTTGGTGTACGCAGTAGCATGTTCAGCCGTTGAATGTAGACCAGCTAGGCGTAAAACTAAAGAGCCAGAGTGATTTAACACCCAAATAGGTGCTTTGAAAATCTTGTAAAATACCTCCATTGGCCAAGCAACAAGCATTGCTACGGTTTCTGTGCGTTCTAAGGCAAGGGTCTTAGGAGCTAACTCACCTAACACTATATGTAGAAAAGTAATGATAGTAAAAGCTACTATAATAGCAGCAGAATGAGCAGCAGCAATAGCATAGCCAGCAGGAAGAATATTTTCAAACACAGGTTTAAGTGTATGTGCAATAGCTTCTTCGCCCACCCAACCAAGTGCTAGACTTGATAAAGTAATGCCAAGTTGTGTAGCAGAAATATATGAATCTAAAGAGCTAATTACCCTAAGGAGGGTTTTAGCACGGTTATTACCTGTTTCTACTAGAGATAAAACTTTAGAGCGTCTTACTCCTACTAGGGAAAACTCTGCGGCAACAAAAAACCCGTTGCTACATACTAGCAATAGTACTGCTAGCATTTTAAATATAAATGAAGAAAACGTTTCATTAATTTGTAAAAGAAACAATGTAGGAAAAGAGTCAGTTTGCATGTTTAGAAATGGTCACCTTAATGGTTGTTTTGTTTATAGGAAAATTGTTGAAAAACATTTTACTAAGAAATCTCTAATAAAAACAGATTTAATTATGTTCCCAGTTCCCAGCCCTAAAGGACTGGGCTATTGCCAGATGCCCTTAACAGGGCATTAAGATTTTACTGCTAGTTTATATCTGGTGAAGAACTTCCGTTATTTGAACTTTGGTCAAAAAGTTCATCCTCATCACTAGTAAGAATTTCCATTGCTTCTAAGCTTAAATCACCAATTGAATGTAGAGAACGCATCATTTCAGGTTTGTTTATTTCGCCAGTTTTTAACACATCTGATAATAGCTCTGACACAACACCTAGTTCTGCTTGCATAGCTAATACTATTTGTAGTAGCTCGCTAATATCTAGTTCTTCATATTCTTCTAATTCATCGAATTGATCTGTTGACATAAAATTCCTTTAAGTTTTAATTTTTATATTCTTTCGGATAAAAACTTATTTACCTCTGCTAGGCTAGGTAATCCTGTTTGCGCGCCTAGTTTCTGACATTTCATTGCTGCAACAGCATTAGCAAAACGCAAAGTTTCTTTAATAGTCATAGACTGTAGTAAACCATAGATAAATCCACCATGAAAAGCGTCTCCTGCCCCTGTTGTATCAGAGCAATCTATTTCAAATCCTCGAACAGTTAAATATTCTCCCTCATGATAGGCCAATACCCCTTCTTTACCTAGAGTCATAGCAACAAAATAGCTTCCGCTAATTTCTTTTAGTTTAGCTAATGCAGCTTTATAGTCACTAATACCAGTAACTCTACCAGGAAAATCTGATGAAGTGACCAAAAAATCAATATGCGGTAATAATTTGTCTGCTCCAGGGTAGAAGTTATCAACATCAATTACTACAGCCATATTAGCTTTATGGGCAAACTGAGCGGCACTAATGTCTGCTTCAACATCATGTCCATCAATATGTAGTATTTTACCAGCACAAATGGCCGCTTCTTCAACTTCTTCAGCTTGAATGGCTAAACGTTCATCCCTATCCCAGATAATAGTTCGTTCCCCAGTCTTAGAATCAATAATAATAAAAGCAATTTGATTTGTTGCTTGACTAACACATTTAGTGTAAGTGTGTTCGATTCCTTCAGCTTTTAACCTAGAAAGTTGTAACTGTCCTGCTTGATCGTCTCCAACTTTACCAATATAACGAGTCTTACACCCTAATCTAGCTAGAGCCGTTAATGCGCTTGCTACTTGCCCACCAGGTTGTTGACTATGACTTAAAAGGCGTATTTTGGTATTAAACTCAGGATAATGAGGGACAGTAATTATATGGTCAACTGCATTAAGTCCTAGTCCAACTACATCAAAGGGGCGATTTTCTGGTAAGGCAAAAGAAAAATTTCTTTCCACAAATTCCTTCTTTATGAATTCTTAGGTAAGTTTAATAGCCCTTGAGCAATAATTAAACTTACTTGGATAGAATTAAATATTAAGTGTATTACAAAGCTAGGTAGTAAAGAACCACTGTAAGCACGTACTAGAGTTAATACGATACTCAAAAACGCTATGCCTAAAATCCCTCCCCAAGCTCCCCAATATTGCGGAACATGTACTAGTAAAAATAAAACAGAAACCCCTATTATTGCTATGTTCCGGCCAAAGTCTCTACATAACCCAGAATAAAGAATGCCTCTATAAACTAATTCTTCAACAAACGGAGCACCAACTACGGCTACAAACGCAATACTAAGGCGAGCTGCCATCGATGATTCTATTAATTTTTGCATTTCAGATTCTTTATTTGGCAGTAGTGAAGCAATTAGGACAAAAGAAACAAATATTAGAAAAGATAATCCAACAGTTTTTAATAAGTTTAATTCTTTAGGCCAATACCACCCTAATGCAGATAAAAACCCGTTATTGCTAGTTCTAGTAATAAAACGGTAACTTAAGGCTATAGTAATTAACTGAGATATAAATGTAAAGATAACACCAAAAACAGCTATTTCTGGATGTTCTTGTATATCAAGTTTGCTTGGCATAACTTGACCAGAAAATTTCATCCATAACATCCAAGTTGCTAAGGCTGGTACTTGAGCAAAAAGAACTAGTAATACAGATAATAGCCAAAGTACTAATGAGGATCTAAACCCCCAAGCAGGGTTGTTTGGATCTAAAATATTAGTAGTGTTTTTGGGTTCAACTAAGCTTTTTTCTGGAGCAAAGTTTTTTCCACAATTAGCGCATATTGTTGAAAAAGCTGTTGGCAAGAGGTTTGAGCACTCAGAACAGCGATATTCTATTGTCATACAAATATAACCTTTTTTAAGCCTCAGTGCTAAAGCACAGGACTATTATCAATACCCTCTATAGGGCTATAAGGTTTTGGACTAGAGGATTTTAATAGTTTCTCGGTTGTTAATAAACCAATTATTGTTTTAGCGTCTCGAATTTCGCCATTAAAGATCATCTCACAGGCTTGTTTAAATGGAAGATAGACAACTTCGATTTCTTCGTCAAAATCTGGTTGTCGCTCTACTGATTCTAAGCCTTCGGCCAAATAAATATAGAGCCGCTCTCCTGAGTAACCAGGGGCAGGATAGGTTGTAGTAAGTAATTTTAGGCCAGTGGCTTTAAATCCTGCTTCTTCTACTAATTCTTTGGCAGCAGTTTGTTCAGGATTGTCTCCTAGATCAATTTTACCTGCTGGTAATTCTAATAGGTATTCTCCCATAGGGTGACGATATTGTTTAACTAATACTACTTCCTCTTTATCAGTAATTGCTACAACCGCAGCACCACCACGATGATGAATTACATCTATTTGAACAGTAGCACCAGATTGAAAAAGTACTTGATCAATAGAAAATTCAAAAATACGTCCACGATATTTTAGTTCTCGACTTAAAAGCTCATATGCCATAGGGTTTCTCTTGGTAAGGTTGTTGATTATTTTTTAGATGTTTTTTAACTTCTCCAATTAAGTGTAACGATCCACTGACCATTACTAAACCTTGACTAGCTGCTTTACTATAAGCTATTTCTAATGCTTTATTAGTATTTTCTGCAACTAATATTTGTTTAGTTAATGAGGTAATTTCACTGCTTAAGTTTTGAAACTCCATTGCGCGAGGATCAGACCGTTTTACTAGTATTACTAAATCAAATAGAGGAAAAAGGTCTTTGGCCATAGAGGAAAAGTCTTTGTCTTGCATTGTGCTAAAAACCAATACTTTAATAGGATATTGTTTTTCTACTAACCAACCCTCAAGAAATTCTTTTAGGGTTTTTACTCCATGAGGATTATGCGCACCATCAAAGAGCAAATTAGGGTTGCTAGTAATTAATTCTAGTCGTCCAGGCCAAGAAGTGTTTCTTAAACCATTAGCAATATTATCTATAGTAATAGAAAAACCTTGAGACTTTAATATCTCTACAGCGCGAATTGCTAATTTGGCAGTCATAACTTGATGTTTACCACGTAAGCCTAAAGTCAAGCTTTTATCAGAGTATTTTATTTTCCAATAACCATCTTTATCAGGGGTGGTAGAAAACTTTTCACTATCAAGCCAAATTAAAGGGCTTCCTACTTCTTTGGCTACTTCTTCAATAACTTCAGAGGCTTCTTTTTGTTGTGGTGCAACTAGGCCAAGAACCCCAGGTTTAAGAATACCAGCCTTTTCTCTAGCAATTGCTGATAATGTATTGCCTAAGTATTGTTGATGATCAAAATCAATACTTGTTATAACGCTTAAAATTGGAGAAACAATGTTAGTAGAGTCTAGTCGTCCACCTAGTCCCACTTCTAAAATTGCTAGCTTAACGCTACATTGACGAAAATACTCTAGAGCAATAGCTGTAACATGTTCAAAAAACGTTGGTCGAGCGAGCATTTGCTTGTTAGCTATTAATTTATCTATTGTAAGCTTAACTTGGGACATTATTTGGCAGAAATTATCAGTAGTAATAGGGTTGAGATTATATTGGAAGCGTTCAGTTAAATTTATTAAATGAGGTGAGGTAAAAAGCCCTGTAGGGATAGAGGCTTGGGCTAAAATTGATGCAAGTGTAGCACAAAAAGACCCTTTGCCATTAGTTCCAGCAACATGTATGCTTGAATAGGATTGGTACGGTCTTCCCATTTCATTAACTAAACAGGAAATATTTTCTAACCCTAGTTTCATTGCTAAGGTTTCATGTCCTAGGTTGTAAAGATAGTGGAATGCTGTCTGATAATCCATCAATTTTTTAGCCAGGTTTATTTTTGATGGCTTAATTAAGCATAAAATCCAGTGATTGAGAAATATACTCTCGTAAATTTTTACGATCAACAACAGCGTCTAACATTCCATGTTCTAGTAAAAATTCTGAGCGTTGGAAACCAGGAGGAAGTTTTTGTCTAATCGTTTGTTCAATTACACGAGGGCCTGCAAACCCAATCAAAGCACCAGGTTCAGCGATGTTAAGATCTCCAAGCATAGCAAAACTAGCTGTAACACCGCCCGTAGTAGGATCCGTCATTACAGAAATATAAGGTAGTCCTGCTTTGTCTAGGTTGGCTAATGCAGCACTAATTTTTGCCATTTGCATTAAGGATAGAGCACCTTCCATCATTCGTGCTCCACCAGAAGCGGAGATAATTACTACTCCTGAGTGTTCTTTTATTGCTTGTTCAATGGCGCGAGTAATTTTTTCTCCTACTACTGAACCCATCGAACCGCCAATAAACTCATAAACCATTGCACAAGCTATTATTTGGTGGCCACCAATTTTACCCCTAGCAGAAATTAAGGCGTCTAACACACCTGTGGCTTCTTGAGTTTTGGTTAAGCGTTCTTTATAAGGTTTAGTATCAACGAACTTTAACGGATCTGTTGAAGCAATATTTTGATCAAATTCTGTATATTCGCTATCATCAAAGATTAATCTTAAACGCTGTTGGGCATCAATACGAAAATGGTAATTACACTTAGGGCAAACATTAAAGCTTTCTTCTAACTTACCTTTGAACAAGGTATGTGAACACTCTGGGCACTTACTAAATAGACCTTCAGTTTTTACTTTACGTTCTTCCTCAATAGGAGGTAAGTTGCCTGTTGTTTTTTCTCGTCTAAACCATGCCATTACGAATTATTGCCTCATAAATGAAAATTGAAAAGAATAGGGCAGTCTATCATGTGCTTAAGTCCTAGAGCAAAACTAGCCGACGGATTGTTAGGAGTAGAAAAAATTCTATTAATAGTTTTACCATTATTTAAGATATGTGTTAAAATTTGCCAATAAATATAAAAACCATTTTCACAATAAATACTGGGCTTGTTGTTTTGAGGGGATTTTCTAAAAATTAGAAAATTTAAGGAGGCTCAATTATGAGCAACAACATGTCAAGAGCAAAGTGTACGTTAAGGAAAATTAAGTCAAAACAAAAAGGGTTTTCTTTAGTTGAATTACTAGTAGTAGTGACAATTCTAGGTATTCTCTCAGCTATTGCAGTACCAAACTTAATTGCTTCTCGTCGTGCTGCTAATGAATCTGGTGCAGTAGCTAATTGTCGCTCTCTACATTCAGCACAAACTACACATTTTTCTGTACATGGTTCTTATGCGTTAACTTTAGGACGCTTAGTTTTAACAGGGTATTTGGATGATAGATTTGGTAAAACATTAGGTGATAATAGTGCCAACGTAAATGGCTATAAATACCATATGCTAGCACCTACAACAGATGTTATTAACAATACATTACTACAAATTACTAATAGATATACATTTCATGCTCACCCAATAGTATCTTCAACTACAAACCGTCTTGGTTCAGGGGGGCGTACTTTTTACATTAGTTCTGATGAAGGCATGTTATATAGTGGGATAGGGAATATTGGTATGAGCACCGATGCCAACGCTGGCCCAGATGCGGGTTCAAATATGAAGCCGCTTGCTCCATAGGAGCTAAAGAAAATGGCAGCCACTCAGAGCGGCCACTACTTAACTTTACCGCTAATAGCTTCAGCACCTGGATTGATGGGTAATACATACTTTTTAGCTAGATCCACATTCCAAGTTGCTTCTCGCGCTTTTTGATCTTTTCCCATATAAGAAAAAGAAGCGTTTATTTTGCCGGTTTTATCAATATTAACCGACCAAAAAGTGTTGGAAACATTGGCTACTCCTTCTTTTTTTATTATTTCATCGGCTTTTTGTTTTATATTTTTACCCGATTCTACCGAAGGCCATTCATAAACTAGCTTTAATTCCTGAGGCTGTTCAGTTTCAATTGTTTTATCAATATTATTTCCAAATTCATTATTGATAAAAAAGAGAATTAATGGGGTGCCTGCCAAAACAAGAATTACAAAAACTACAGCAGCAACTACTTTATTGCTAACGCGAGTTTGCAATATGGTTTTGGGTTCTTCTTTAACATTACTAATACTTCTACCCAAGGAATCTTTAATAGCTTCTGGTGCAGCTAATTGTTCTCCTCGATCAAAATAGTCTAATTCTTTAGTATAAATAGCTTCATTAGGGTTTAGCTCAACAGCCTGTTTTAGGGCTATACGAGCCTCTTGCATTTTGTTAGGTAATTTTGATAGTACTAAGCCTAACTCGTAATAGTACCGGGCGTTGGATTTTTCTAGTTCAATAGCTTGTTGATAATAAAAAGCAGCTTGCTCATAGTTGCCTTTGATTGAGTTAGAATAGGCTTGGGCAGAAAGATTAGCTGCACGCTCAATACTAAGTGCGTCCTCCACAACAGTAGGCTCTTTATTTGGCGTAACTTTATTTATGCTTTCTATAGAATTACTAGGGGCTAAAGCGGCTTGGGCAGAAGACTCTGGATTAATAACAGCCATCATGTCATTAGTTGCTACTAATGCTCCTGTACGTGCACGAAATGCAGCACGTTGGAGTTCTACATCAATTTTGCGATTTAGAGCGTCAAGTATTGATTTAGCCGCAGCTTGGTAAGGTGAATCACCTATAGGACAGCTACCATTTAAGAATATTTCTTTTTGTGATTCACGAAAACGAATTAAGGAAAGAGCCGTTTGAGGAGTGTTTTCTCGTTGAGCTGCTACGGCTTCGACATAATCAAGCTTAGCCTCTAAAGGACGAGGCAATATCTTATTTAATGCCTCTAAAGTTGCTTGACCAATTAGGGTGAGTTCTATTTTTTTTTCTCCGCTAGATTCACCCCACTCTACTTGATTGCCTAATTTTAAGGCTACCCTAGCTATTACAGGATCATCTTCAGAAACCACTACTTCTGAAAGTGAAACACGCTTATCATTTGCTTTAGAATTGTTGGTAGGTTCCATAGATTTACCCAAAACTCGATAGAAATATAAAGGTTGTTCTTAAGAATCTAGTAGCTTACACTATACTGCGAAAATAAAAAAATACCACTCGATAAAATTATTAAGGATAATAACTAATGGATAATATTTACCTTGATTATAACGCAACTTCTCCGCTAGATAAGGAAGTTCTAGACACAATGCTACCGTATTTAACAGATAATTTTGCTAATGCTATGAGCTTTCATAGTTTTGGTCAGCGCGCTGCACAAGGCTTAGAACAAGCACGCAATCAAGTAGCAACACTTGTTAACTGTCAGCCTAGTGAAGTAATTTTTACTGGTGGTGGGACAGAAAGTAATAATTCTGTTATCCGTGGCATTGCTCGTAGTCGCCGCAGCTTGGGTAACCATATCATTACTACACAAATTGAGCATCCATCAATTATAAAATGCTGTAAAGAATTAGAAACAGAAGGATTTGAAATAACTTTTTTACCTGTTAATAGCCTTGGTCAAATCAATGTAGATTTACTAGAAAAAAGCATCACTAACAAAACTATTTTAATTAGCGTGATGCATGCTAATAATGAAGTAGGTACAATTCAACCTATTACTGAAATTGGCGAGATCGCTCGTAAAAAAGGAGTTTATTTTCATACAGACACAGCACAGTCGGTTGGTAAACTTCCTATTGATGTTCAAACAATGAATATAGATATGTTAACAGTCGCAGCACATAAATTTTATGGCCCAAAAGGTATTGGAGCATTAGTTGTTTGCGAAGGTATAGAACTAACTCCTTACCTTTTGGGTGCTGGACATGAAGGGGGTCGTCGTGCTGGTACAGTTAATGTTGCAGGTGCTGTAGGTTTAGGCAAAGCTTGTGAAATAGCAAAAACTAAAGGAGAAAGCATTATTGCCAAAGTTAAAGCAGGTCGCGATCGATTTCATAAAATAATCACAGATTCTTTAAATAATGTTAGCTTAAATGGTCATCCTACAGAAAGGTTGCCTAATACATTAAACTTGAGTTTTCGTGGCTGTGATGGGCAGAAGCTCTTAATAGCTACAGATATAGCTGCTTCTTTAGGTGCAGCCTGTCATACTACTTCACGACAACCATCTGCGGTATTAACTGCAATGGGTGTGACAGCAGAAGATGCATTAGGAGCAATCCGTTTTAGCTTTGGTAAGTTTACTAGTGACGAGCAGATTATAGAGGCTGCTAACCGTATTATTAAGACTGTTGGCAATAATAAATAAATATCATATAGGGGCGAAGGGGCGAACTGTTCATCCAAAAGATCAAGAGGGCGAACTGTTCGCCCTTATATTTATCTAAAATGAGGCATTACTTCCTTAGCAAACATCTCCATGTTTTTTTGTACTAATTCTTTTGGCATATCACCACATTGTGCCCCGCCAATTAACATGCCAGCTTTCATTTCTTCAGTATAAACACTGAGTTTCTCAATTACTGTTGCAGGGCTACCAACAATAATATAGCCATCATCAATTAATTCTTGGAAACTAAGTTGATAAAACTGTTTTAGACCTGATCCCATAATTGCAGCTAAGGATTTTTCTGAGACATAGCCAGGAGGAAAAGAAAATTGTAAAGTAGTGTGTAAGCCCTTATGAAACAGCCACATAACATGCTTTTCAGCTTCTTTTCTAGCAATTGCATCAGTTTCTGCTACAAAAGTAGGGATAGCAAAAGCTAGTTGGTTAGGTTGAGCCTCATAGCCAAATTTATCTTCTGCCAAACGACGATAAAGTTCATATGCCTTGCGTTGATAGCTTTGAGGAGAAAATACCATCATAAATGGGTAGCGTTTTTCTGCTGCAAATTCAACAGTTTCTAAGCTACCCGTTCCAGGTAGCCAAATAGGAGGATGGGGTTTTTGCAAGGGACGTGGCCAAGGGTTAACATAGCGATAATTGTAGTGTTTGCCTTCAAATCTAAAAGGCCCTGGTTCAGTCCAAGCACGAATAATTAAATCATGTGCCTCATAAAAACGCTCGCGAGAATGTGCAGGATTAATATTATAGGAATAATACTCCATTCCTGTACCACGAACAAAACCAGAAATAATTCTGCCCCCACTAATTACATCTAGCATTGCAATTTCTTCAGCTACTCGTAATGGGTCATCATGTAAGGGAAGTGCGTTACCTATAATAGCAATTTTAGCTTTTTTAACTCTATGTACTAACATTGCAGCAATAATATTAGGTGATGGCATTGTTCCATAAGCATTCTGATGGTGTTCATTTACACAAACCCCATCCCATCCTAACTCGGCTGCTTGGACTATTTCATCAATAAAACGGTTATAAAGCTCATGGCCTTTTTCTGGATCATAAAGGCTATTAGGCAATGTTACCCAAGTTGATTCATACTGATGATGAAAATCTTCTGGTAAGTAGGGGTAGGGCATTAAGTGAAAATAATAGAATTCCATTTTTTTTGACATTAGTCCTGCTCCTTTGTAAGAAATTCTTTGATTAAATTAACGGTTTGCTCAGTTTGTTCTACTATAGGCATATGTCCACAGTCGTCTAATAATGCTAGTTTCGCTCCAGTAATTGCATTTCTGTAAGCTTCGCCATAGGCAGTAGAAATAAGTTGATCATCTTTACCCCAAATTACTAAAGTAGGAGATGAGACACGACGAAGACGTGGTAACAGTTTAGGGTTATACCCTAGATTCCACGCTAGTTTGGCTACCATGGTTCGCTCGCGATAGTCTTGTAACAATAACTTTTTCATATTAGACATATCTCTTTGGCTAGCTACTATCATAGCTTTGCTAATATCCTTAAAACAAAGCATAGCTAATTGTTCTGGTGAGAGTGCGAATATATCTGCAATTGGGGCATTGGCAAGACGCAGGCCGCTAGGTGCAATAAGTACTAGTTTTTTTACTTGTTCTGGAAAAAATGAAGCTAATTCTGCCGCAATCCAAGCTCCAAGAGAATGACCAACTAGAGTTACTGAGCTAAGGTCTAGAGCTTTTAATAGATCAATATAATGAATTACAAAATCTTCCATAGTATCAAACCATTCAGGGTTATCACTAAGACCAAAACCAGGATGATCAGGAGCATAAAGAGTAAAATGATTAGCTAGTTGTTGATGAAACGGTAACCAAAGATCTGCCATTCTCATTCCATGTAGAAAAACGATAGGTTCTCCTCGGCCAGCCATTTTTATTCGTGTTTTTACGTTGGCAACAGTAATAGACTTATCTGTCACATTATCCACAGTTTTTCCTCCTGAAAAAGTTAGGGTGTTAAGTTGGTTAATTTAGCATATAAAAGGTTTTACTAGTATTGAACCCCCCTTTTATTTTTTATTTATTTAAATTTTTAATAAACTTATCTTTATGGTTGCGGGATAATCAATATTCTCTTACACTAGCAAGGATACTGGTTTGGGGCAAAAATATGTCAGAAAAATTTGAGACTTTAGCTAGAATGACAACTTATCGTAGCCATTTAGAAGATTTTCAATTGTTTTCTACACTACATCAATTTTTCACCTCCCTCTCTCAAGTAAGTGATCAATTGCAAGACGAGTTGGAGTTTGAAGTTAATGGCCTAGAGACAGATATTTTGACTTTCAAAGAAGGGGAGTATCTCAATGAGCTTGAAATAGAGATTGCTGCAAGGTTGTCTCTTTGGCGACAGGCTTTAGAAAAATTTGACTCAGATCTTTGTGCTAGCGCACTACGTCAGTATTTTGAGCAAGTTACTATTCCTGATAGTAATACCTTAGAAATCATTCTTTCTTTTTATTTAAGTAAATCTTTTAAGACTAATAATGACCGTGACAAAATAGATCTAATTGCTACTTGGTGGGGGCAATTAGTGCTTAAACAAGAAGAAATGGCCGCTATTTCTCTGTCACAATTACCTATAATCAGAGGGCGTTTAGAGAGAATATACTTAAGCTTTGGCTTGATACCCATGCCAGTTAGCGAAGCAAGAGATGCAATTGAAATCTTAGAGTTTGAACGTAAACGACTATTAACAGTAAGATCTTTAAGAGAATTAATAGAAAAACAAATACTGCTACGTTTACGTAAGCTAAAAAGTGGATTAGGTGATTTACTTTTCCAACCTGCGATTTTGACTGAAATAGTCGCGCTTAACATAGATATTCGTAGCACATTTCGTGCTCTTTTCTTAGCTGAACAATCACGTCTAGCAAATTTCTTTCAGCCAATACCAAAAACCTACAGTATTGAGGCAGTAGAAAGAACCCTAGACGATATTCAAATAGAGCCATTAATGGAAGAGTATGATGAAAATATCCAAATTCCTAGGATAGATTCTAAAAAACTAGATAAACTAGGAGCAGAAATTGTTGCTCAACACCTCTCAACAGTCTCACAAATCGATAATAGCATTACTTTAGATAAAAAAGAGTTGTTAAAAGTTATCCAAAGTATTCGTGCTGCAATCCAAATTCTAGACAAAAATCTAGAACCGTTACTAAAGAAACTCAATCAATAGTTAATATAAATTTGAGGGCTTATAGGCTTCTTAACACTACAATAACTATTTTAATACCCAGCACTTAGATTTGTTTTATCAGCTAAACCATTCTTTATTTTAGGGGATTTTCTGCTTATTTATTAGAGTTTTCAGTAAGAGATTTTTAACTTGCTCTGCTATAATTAGCCAGAATTAACAAGAAATTTTCAAATTATATTAAACTAAACTTAAACTCACCCCCCAAATTTGGGCTGGAGGCTTTTGCATGCAGGAAACTCAGCCAAACTTAGAGCAACAGTCTCTTTCTAAAGGATC
>CAZHXL010000068.1:13830-22402 GCA_964536575.1 uncultured Clostridia bacterium
ACTATTAGACTAACTGGGCCAAGTCTTATTATTAGCCTAGTTTTTGTTTTACTAACAGGTGTTGGTATTGGGTCTTTAGTTGTTCATCCAACTGATGCAGCACCAGAATTACCAACAAATATTCGTATGAATGCTGACGCTAGTTCACCGCTGTTACTGTCAGCCGCTTTTGCTACTGCTGCTCAAGGAATAGAATCTAGTGTAGTCCATATTACTACAGTTGATCTTGATGGTGAGAGAGATGTGTTTTTAAGTCAAAGTAGTGGATCTGGATTTGTAATCGATTCTACTGGCTATATTCTTACCAATTATCATGTAGTCAAAGATGCTAATAAAATAAAAACTAGATTTGCTGATGGTGCAATATTGACAGCTAGTTTAGTTGGTTTTGATGAAGAGACAGATTTGGCTGTAATTAAAGTAAATTCTGGTAAGGCACTAAAAGCTAGTCGAATTGGTGACTCTGAGCGGGTGACAGTAGGGGATTGGGTATTGGCTATCGGTAGCCCCTTTGGTTTAGAGCAGACTGTTACAGCAGGAATTATTAGTGCTAAAGAACGCGTAACAGATCAAAATCGTAATTTCCAACAATTTTTGCAAACAGATGCGGCTATTAACCCTGGCAATTCTGGAGGGCCATTAATTAATTTGGCTGGAGAAGTAATAGGCATAAATTCTCAAATTGCGACTCGCAAAGGCAATTTTGAAGGGGTAGGGTTTGCTGTTCCTGCATCAATTTTTATGGACGTTTATGGTCAATTGATTGCTCAAGGCCGTGTGTCTAGAGGCTATCTAGGAGTTTATCCTAGTAAAGTCACTTCTGAGTTTGCCCAAGTTTATAGCTTAAAAGAGCCTAATGGGGCATTAATTCATGATATTACAGAAGTAGACGGCCCAGCAGCTAAAGCAGGGTTAAAGAGCGGGGATGTTGTAACTGAATTTAATGGGCATCTAGTTAAAGATGATAGGGATTTAGTACGCTATATTGTGTCTACTAGAGTAAATACCCCAGTTAAATTAAAGTATCTACGTAATGGATTACTTCAATCTGCTACAGTTACTTTGATAGAGAGACAAACTAGACAAAATCCTAATCCACTACGATCAATACAAGAGGTAAAACCAAAGCTCTCAAAATCAGATAAAGACATTACTCAACGTTTAGGGCTTTCTATTGCTTCTCTCACAGAAATGCGTGCTCAACAACTCGGCAGCAAAGCAACAGAAGGAGTATTTGCACGTATTGTAACTTCAGGAGGTGTTGCCCAAGATGCTGATTTGCGAGAAGGGGATATTATTAAGGAAATCAACAAGCAAGCTATTACCAAGGAAGAGGATTTTCTACAAGTGATAAACAAACTAAAACCAGGAGATTCTCTGGTATTATTTATTGAGAGAAATGCAAGGCAAACTGTATCACATCGGTATATATCGCTAACAATTCCATAACTTTATGCAAATTCATAAAATAGTTGTTCCTACCCCGTTTTATGTTGGGCCTGTTAATGTTTATTTGGTGCGTAATGACCCATTAACACTCATCGATGTTGGCCCAAATACTGAAGAAGCCTACCAAACCTTAAAAGAAGGTTTAACTTTACTAGGTATTAACCTAGAGCAAATTAAGCGAATAATTATTTCTCATGCACATGAAGATCATTATGGACTGGCTTGGCGAGTACAAGAGGTTTCTGGAGCAGAGATCCTTATGCATTCTTGGGAAGAAAAAAAAGTTATTAACAATCAAGATTACACTGAACATAAAAAATTATTAAATCGTGCTGGTGTTCCTAAAGAAATAATTGAACGTTTTGAACAAGGGTATTTAAGGTTTTCTCCATTAGCTGGTAATAAAATTAATTTTAATGCGGTTGAAGATGAAGAAGATATAGTTTTTGAAAATGGTTCATTAAAAGTTTTACACACCCCTGGTCATACACCTGGGAGTATTTGTCTGCTACGTGAAAGCAATCGAGAGCTAATTGCTGCTGATACAGTAATTAAGCATATCTCTCCTAATCCAATGTTACATGTTGATCCACTAGATTGTCATCGTCGTTTTCCTTCGCTCTCAGAATATTTATGTTCTGTTTCAAGAATTAAAGAAATTGCTCCTACTTTTATTCATTCAGGACATGGGCACCCAATACTTGATTATGGCGAACATTTTCATAGGTTACTTACACGTACTCAGGAAAGACAAATGAAGGTAATTTCTTTGCTACCTAAACGTGGAGGAACGGCATGGGAGATTTCTGGACTACTTTTTCCTAATGCTGATGGGATGCATCGTTATTTGGCTGTCTCAGAGGCTCAAGCGCATCTAGATATGGCAGTAGCAGACGAGCGATTAATAATAGAGCAACAAGATGAGACTGAGTATTTTCTCTTAAAAGGTTCCTAGGTTATTACTTTAATATAAAAACAATATAAAAACAGGGAGAAAAACTTTCTTCTTGTTAGTTTCTCCTTGACTCACTTACCCTAATACATAGATTATTTAGTATCTATAAATAAAAATCCTTAAAAATTTAAATTCTCATTGGAGTAAATAATGGCTACAAAAAAAAGCGACCTAGAGAAAAGTGTTGCGTTTAAGCCTTATATTAGTGCCAAAGAGGTGATTGCAGAAATGACGCCTCGTGCCTTGTTACTTGGGGCAATATTTGGAGTTATTTTTGGTGCATCCTCAGTCTATCTCGCACTTAAAGTAGGTTTAACCGTTAGTGCTTCTGTTCCTATTGCAGTACTTTCTATTACAGTTTTACGCTTGTTTGGACGAGCAACAATTTTAGAAAATAATATTGTACAAACTACTGGCTCAGCAGGTGAGTCTATCGCGGCTGGTGTGGTTTTTACCTTACCAGCTTTATTAATTTTAGGTCTGGATTTAGATGTCACTAGAACTACATTAATTGCACTAGGTGGCGGTTGTTTAGGGGTACTCTTAATGATCCCACTTCGACGATCGCTAATTGTAAAAGAACATGGCAACCTTGCTTATCCAGAAGGCACGGCTTGCGCGGAAGTACTGATAGTGGGCGAAAAAGGCGGTACTGATGCTAAAACTGTTTTTATGGGATTTGGCATAGCCTTCTTTTATAAGGTCTTGATGGTAGGGACAAAGTTATGGAATGAAGTTCCTAGCAAAGTTTTAACTTGGTATCAAAGCACTCGTGTAGCAGCAGAAATTTCTCCAGAACTCTTAGGTGTTGGATACATCATTGGGCCAAAAGTAGCGGCTCATATGTTTAGTGGAGGTATGTTAGCTGCATTAATTGCTATTCCAATGATTAAATTTTTCGGTGCAGGTTGGGCTAATCCACTCTTTCCAGAATCAGTTAAGCTAATTGCTGATATGAGTGCTGGCGAAATCCAAGATCGTTATGTGCGTTATATCGCTGCTGGCGCAGTGGCAACAGGCGGTATAGTTAGTTTGATTAAGGCATTACCTACTATTATTGGAGCATTAAAAGCTAGTATCAATGACTTTCGCGGTGTTAAAAATGATGCTGACCAAGAACGTACCATGCAAGATATACCTATAATTTATGTTGTTGTTGGCATTGCTATTTTGCTAGTAACGCTCCTAGTATTGCCACAATTAGAAATAGATATAGTCTCTACGGTATTAATTTTAGTTTTTGGTTTTCTTTTTGTGACAGTTAGTTCACGTATTACTGGGCAAATTGGTGCATCATCAAATCCAATTTCTGGTATGACAATAGCAACTCTCCTATTAACCTCTTTAATCTTCTTGCTTTTAGGTCGTGCTGGTGCTGAACAAAGAATTATTGCCTTAACCGTAGGCGCAATAGTTTGTGTTGCTGCTGCTAATGCTGGTGCTACTTCTCAAGACCTTAAAACAGGGTTTTTAGTAGGTGCCACCCCACGCAACCAACAACTAGGGCTTTTAGTAGGTGCTACTACCTCTGCTTTAGCAATAGGACTAACTTTAACTTTCTTTAATACTTCTGCTGTTAACCTTTTGCCCGTTTACTATCCAAATTTTCAAATACCTAGTGAACAAAAAGTTGGTGATGTATGGAATGACTCCAATAAGCCAGAAGATGGAAAGACTTATAAAGTCTTAAATCTTCCAGTTGAGTATAGTAATGGTCAAGGTGGTAAAGTTAGCCCAGGTAAATACTTAGTTGGTGATGATAATCAACTACATTATTTTGTTAACCCTGGTGTAGGTGGTGATGTTCAACAACTAGTAAAACCCAATGCTGAACTAGCAGGAAAAACTTTTTTAGAAGGCTCGTCTGCTAACATAAAGAAAATAGGCCCATATCGTGGGCTAGATGACAAATTATATACATTGGTAAATGTTGTCGAGCCAAATAACCCTACTGAACCTATAAAGCTTTTAGTTGACGAAACAGGTAAACCTGCTTATGAAATTAATGGCAAAATTACTAAATACCCTGCTCCAAAAGCGGCTTTGATGGGTATTTTAGTTGATGGTGTACTGACTCAACGCTTGCCTTGGTCATTGATTTTGATAGGTATGTTTATTTCTTTAACCTTAGAAATGATGGGCGTAGCTGCTTTGCCTGTAGCAGTAGGAATGTATTTACCATTTTCTACTTCTGCTACTATTTTTGTTGGTGGTGGAGTACGTGCATTAGTTGAAAGGGCACGTCGTAGTAGTGGTGGTCGAGAACACCAAAGCATTGCTGAAGAAGAAACAGGTAAAGGAGTCCTCTTTAGCTCAGGCTTAATCGCAGGTGGCGCGATTGCTGGGCTAGCCTATGCTTCAATGGCAGTTCTAAAAATAGATACAAAAATAGCAATTGGGCCACAAATTTTAGGACATTTGGCTGAAAATAATATTATTGCCTTAATTATCTTTGCTGGACTAGCAGGACTACTTTTTGCAGTAGCTAGCGATTCAGGACAAGGAAAAACTAATAAGTGAAATAGCTAAATAACTTTACAACTACTTGGGAAGAGTAGGTTAAGGGTAGCAAAATAGTGATTTTGCTGCCCTTATTTGTTTTTAAATTATTGGTAATTATAGGTTTATATCCAATATTTGAGAACTTTCGGAATTTTTCTCCAACTTTTGTAGTTTGTCTAGAACTTTTCTGTGTTATATTCGTTAACAGCGTTAAGTAACTTGAAGTCGTTAAGTAACACATTAAATATTAATCAATTAATCAGTCAAATTGACAAAAGGAGAACTTATGAAGAAAGTATTTAATTTAGCAATGGTGTTGGTAGCAAGCACCTTATTTTTCAATGGATTAGTTTATGCAGATGGAAAAGGTAAAAAAGTAGAAATTAGTCAAGATGTGGTTATAAATGGCACTGAAGTTAAAAAGGGTAGGTATGAAGTTAAATTTGATGACGAGATAGGGGAAATGAGCGTTTGGCAAGGCGATAAACTAATAGCTAAATCTAGTGCTCGTAAAGGGTTACGTAAAAATAAAGCTATTGCTACAGAATTATTAACTAGTAAACAAAATCAAAGTAGCATACTACGTGGAATCATTTTGGGTGGTGGGCAAGAAACTATTTTACTTAACACTAATTCTGATAATATTAGCGTTGCTCCACAACAATAGTTAAGATAATTAAAAGAAAAGGTTAATAGCTAATGACTAAACAAAGTGTACTAATCACTGGGGGAAATTCAGGAATTGGCTATGAGTGCGCTCTAGAGCTAGCAAGACAAGGATGGCAGGTAATTATTGCTAGTCGTAATAAAGAAGCTTCGGCAACTGCTGTAAAAAAAATAGCCCAAGAAACAGGTAATAACTCCATAGTTGCAATGGAACTTGACTTGGGCAGCTTTTCATCTATAAGGCGTTTTGTTAAGGAAATAGAAGAAAAAAATCTTCCACTTAATGCATTAGTATGTAATGCCGCAGTACAAATGAACAAAAGACTTGTCCTTTCTCCAGATGGATATGAGCTAACATTTGCTGTTAATCACCTAGGGCATTTTTTATTAACTAACCTACTGATAGAAAGATTATTGGCTAATAGTTCTCGTATTGTAATAGTAGCTTCAGGTGTTCACGATCCAAAAATGAATACAGGAATGCCTAAACCTTTTTTTTCAGATATTGATGCTTTGGCTAGTACTGGTGGCTCAGATAAAAATAAGTACAATGGACAGCTTGCTTATGTAAATAGCAAACTTTGTAACTTGTTATTTATGTATGAATTAGTTAGACAAATAGAAAAAGCTGGTCTAGTAAATAATAACTCTCTAGTCACAGTAAATGGATATGACCCAGGGTTAGTACCAGGCTCAGGGCTAGCACGCGATTATCCACCTGCTTTGCGCTTTATTTGGGACTGGATTTTACCTGGGGTTGCATATGTTTTATCACCAATGTTTCCTACTATTAATCCAGTTTGGAAGTCTGGTAAAGCATTAGCAAGGCTGGTAACAGACCCTAAGCTTAAACAAATTTCTGGCAAGTATTTTCCTTCATACTCTAAATGGCAAGAAGCCCCTTCATCTGAGGCTTCTTATGATGTGGAATTAGCTAGGGAACTTTGGCAAAAGAGCATTGATATGACCAAGCTTAAAACCAAGGAATCACCGCTAGTCTAATAAAAACTGTAAAGAATCTTTTCCGGTATATTCTTTAACCTCTTGGTGTTGGTGAAAAACCTTTGCCGCTTTTTCTCCTAGTAGTTCTAATTTATTATCAGTTACTTGCAGCATACTTCCTTCTCTAAGCCCTACCACGTACATACTAGGATTTAGTACTAGAAATTCTGCTAAACGTTCATCCCTAGTCTCACCTTGATGGCCTGCTAGAGTGACATCTGTGTAATGAGGGTTGATTTGAAATGGCACTAAGCCTAGAGCATTAAAACTAGGAGGTTCGGCGACAGGCATATCATTAGTAGTTTTAATTGTTGGACAAGCCATGTTTGAACCTGCACTCCAGCCAATATAAGGTAAATCTCTGTTAACTCTATGAAGTACTAATTCTAGTATATTGGTCTCATAAAATCGCTTTAACAATTGAAAAGTATTTCCCCCACCAACAGCAATTGCCTGAGCAGTTTTTATTGCTTCTATATAATCGCTAGTTTCATGAATTGAGCGAACTTTATAACCTAGTTCGGTAAATTTTGTTCCTACCATATTAGTATATTCATCGTAAGAAATACGTATGGCAGCAAAAGGAATAAATAACACTTCTTTAATGTTAGTAAGAAAACTTTTTATTTCCGTTTCTGCATGAGCTAAATAGCCTTGCCCATAATTTCTAGAATTGCTAAGTAATAGTAGTTTTTTTGACATTTTTAGCCTTTCAGTAGTAATTTTTTAAATTATTTTAGTAGTGAGTAAAAAAGAATACTAAAGTTGATAAAAATATGGAAGACTGTATTTGTTTAACTTTTGGACAAGTCTTAAGTTCTAATTTCATTAATAATTTTCCTAGGAATTTATGCTAGAAGAAAACTTTTTTAATCTATATATTATTGTCACCACCTATACAGCCATTATTCTTAAATAAACTCTTTCTTATTTTTTATGGTATCAATAGAAACAAAGTCTAGCTTGTCTATACAAGACAAAATTGCTATTGGCGAAGCTGCATTAAGGCGTAATGCTGACCAAGAGGCTAGCCGTTACTTTTCAGAAATACTTAATGACCAAAGTCTTTCTTCAGAACAAGAAGGTTCTGTGCGTTGTATGTTGTCAAAATGCCTGGAAAATATGAATCAGTACCGAGAAGCACTTAAGGTATTGACTAAGTATGAACAAGCAGGAGCAAAAGATGACTTTCCTATTCAACTACGTGGCAACATTAATTTGCGTTTAGGTTGGGTTTATAGCTGGCTTGGCGACCATCCAAGGGCAATAGCTTTACTTAATCAGTCCTTAAAAGAATTTAAGGAAATTAGTTATGAAATTGGTATTGGTGAAGCTTATCACGCGCTAGGGCGAACCTATATAGTTGAAATTGAAGAATATAAAATTGCCCGTGACCATTTGTTAGAAGCTATAGAATACCAACGTCGCGCAGGTGATCCTCACGCTTTAGCTCAAACTTACTTACGACTTGGGTTAATTGATTATCAAGAAGGACATCTAAAAACGGCTAAAGACCGTTTTCTAGAAGCTGCTAGCTTAGCTGAAGGTTCAACAGACCATACACTACAAGGCGCGCTACATATAAACCTAGCTGCTGTCTATTTTGATCAATGCGAAATAGAAACAGCTACTCGAAGTTATGAGCTAGCAATTGAACATTTAGAAAAAGTTGGACATAAACGTTTACTTGGTGTTGCTTATAGCAACCTAGGAAAAAATTTAATTCGCCTTGGCAATTGGTCAGAAGCTGAAGAAATATTAAATCGAGGACTCGCGCTTTCTCGTGAAGCAAACAACCGACGTGATGAAGCTATTACAGTACAAACCTTAGGACACCTACATTACTTACAAGAGAAATACGACCTAGCAGAACAAGAATTAAGAAACTCTATAGACTTGTTAATGCAAATTAAAACAAAAACTCCTTTAGCAGAATCTTTTCGCTATATGGCTTTAGTCCTATCTAGTAGGGGTAAACATGACGAAGGGTTTGATTAT
>CAZHXL010000068.1:22412-24634 GCA_964536575.1 uncultured Clostridia bacterium
TTATGCTAAGCGGGCTTTACAGTTAACCTTTAATGCTAAAGTAACACGTCATGCTGCTACATCATACCTAGTTTTAGCAGAAATGCATTTGGAAAGAAAAGAATATCGTACCGCAGAAGACTTTCTTAAAATGGCAAGAGCAAAGCTTCATCAACAAGCTGATTTAGAGCTTTCTGGTTATGCTCAACGCTTGTTAGGGCGTGCTAAAGCGGCTATGGGCGACCTTAATGGTGCTCGTTATTCTATTGACCAAAGTATTTCTTGTTTTAATACCACTAAGTCTGTTTACCAGTCAGCTTTGTCACAAATGGAGCTAGGGCGAGTAGTTTATAAATTAGGTGATATCGTTCTAGCAGAAACCAGCCTTCTAGCAGCAAAGAAAACTTTTGTTGACCTAGGGATACATAGACTAAAAGAATGTGCAGCAAAGCTCCTTGGTGAACTTCCTAGTCAAGGAGTGATTGCAGCCGAAAAAACAGTTGCTCCTGTTGCTTTTGATAGCTTTTTGGTTGAGCGATTAATCGAAGCTAGCCATCAAAAAGAGCTATTACTTCGAGAGCTAACGGCTATTGTACGAGATTTAATGGCTGCTGTAACTGTGGTAATTTTTGAAATTACTGACAATATAGATTTTAATCCTATTGTCAGCCAAGGTAGCGCGATTGTTAACCCAAGGCGGCTATATGACAAAATACGCTTGCAACTTAATGGTGGACAGGCTTTATCTCGTGAAAATATTGTGCGTCAGTTTTCTGATCGTGGGCAAAAAAACTTACTAATTTATATTGCTACTAGCCAACCTGCTAATGAACGACGCTTAAGCCAGCTTACAGCTTTGGTACGTTTGGCTGAACAGAGTTTAGAGGTTAATACTTTACGTGAAAGAATTAAAACTACTAAAGAATTTGATCTTAGTTCGCTACGTTGTTTAAGTTCTATGTCAGGGTTTTTAGTTGCTAGCCCTGCCATGAAATCTGTACTAGAGCATATTCATAAAATCCGCTCTAATAATGTGACAGTCTTAATTACAGGTGAATCAGGTACAGGTAAGGAGCTAGTTGCTCGGGCAGTGCATCTAGAAAGCGAACGACGCGACAGAGATTTTGTCCCTTTTAATTGCGCAGCAGTAGCAAAAGATATTGTAGAGAGTCGTATGTTTGGCCATCGCAAAGGTGCTTTTACTGGTGCTACTAGTGACCAACGCGGTATTGTGCGTGCTGCTGAAGGTGGAACACTTTTTTTAGATGAAATAGGGGAGCTTCCTTTAGATATTCAGCCTAAGTTACTTAGATTTTTACAAGAAGGTGAAATACATGCTTTAGGTGAAGATCGACCAGTAAAAATCAATGTTCGAGTCTTAGCAGCTACTAATCGTGATTTGGAGAAACAAGTAAGCTTAGGGTTGTTTCGAGAAGATCTTTTTCATCGCCTTAATGTAATTCGTCTCCAAGTTCCTCCTCTAAGACAAAGAAGGGAAGAAATTTTACCTTTAGCAGAAAATTTTCTTAAAATTTTTTCTGAGCGGATGGAAAAATCAGTAAAACTTTCTGAAGAAGCAGCAGATAAGTTAGTAGCTTATGATTGGCCTGGTAATGTACGTCAACTACAAAATGAAATAGAGCGAATTGTTGCTTATGCTGATGATCAACATATTGCTATGGTAGATGAGCTTTCTACAGAAATTATTAATTTTCAACGTAAAACCTCACTTTACCCAGAACGTATAATGTTAGGTATACCTGGTACTATTACTGTTCCTAGAGAAGCTACTTTAGCCGAAGCAGTTGATGCGGTAGAAAAGCAGATCTTAACAGAAGCACTTAAGCGAAATAATAAAAATGTTTCACGTACTGCTAGAGAACTTGATTTAACTCGTCGTGGGCTACATATGAAATGTGATCGCTTAGGAATAGAAATTTAATATACGTGGTGTTTTGTAAATAGGGTGAACAGTTCGCCCCTACAGTAATTTAACTTTGTTTTTTCCTTCTACTATTTGGCCAATGTGATAACAAGGCTGATTTAAGCTTTGGAAATGAGCCATTACTTTTTCGAAGTCAGATTCTGTTACGACAACAACCATTCCTATTCCCATGTTAAAAACACGATACATTTCTGACTCTTCAACATTACCTATCTTTTGCATCACATTAAAAACTGGTAGCACTGGCCAAGTCCCAAGCTTTATTTCTGCTTGGCAATTATTTGGTAAGATACGAGGA
>CAZHXL010000068.1:24644-25048 GCA_964536575.1 uncultured Clostridia bacterium
CCCTCCACCGGTAATATGAGCAAGCCCATGAATTAAATCTTGATCAAAGAGTCCTGTTAGGACAGGAAAGTAGTTTTTGTGTGGCTTAAGTAAGCTTTCGGCTATGGTGCTACCCAAGTCGTCTAAATAGTGCTCTGGTGTATGGCCAGCAACTTCAAAGAATAATTTACGCGCTAGGCTATAACCATTAGTATGTAGCCCTAGTGAGGGAAGCCCTATTAACTGATCGTTGGGCTTTATTTTGCTACCATTTATGATTTTATCTCTATCAACGATACCTACAATAAAACCCGCAACATCATATTCGCCAGCAGCATAAAATCCTGGCATTTCGGCAGTTTCTCCACCAATCAAGGGACAATTAGCTTCAAGACAGGCACGAGTAATACCTTCAATAAGTTCAG
>CAZHXL010000069.1:0-4545 GCA_964536575.1 uncultured Clostridia bacterium
CTTCTACGCTTGAACCAACAGAAATTGCTCAACTACTCGTGCTAACTTTGGCTGGGCGTTGGGCAGTAAAGAAATATGCTTTGGCTATATGGAGAGATCCTCAAGCTGTTTTACTACGTCAAAAAGGTCTTAGTTTGCCACCTATAGATGAGTTAAAGCCTTTTTTAGCAAATATGTCTGAAGCCGTTAAAATAACAGAACTGCCTGAAAGTGATGTTAAAAAAGCATTAATAAAACAACAAGTAGAAATACTTTTTCCAATACCAATTTTATCAGCAACAAATATTGTTACTGATGTTAGTTGTGATACGGTAACAAGCTTATCTGTTGATAGCAATATAATAGGTTTAGTTGTTTTTGGGACAAGACCAGGAAAGCTAACTTATAATGATTCAGATCTTGATTTTGGTATTGGAGTTGTTGCTCAATCTGCAATTGCTTTCCAAAATGCCTGGTATTTTCAAGAAGCCATAGAACGTCAGAAAATGGAAGCACGTTTTCAAGCACAACAACGTGCTAGTGTTATGTTTTCAGCTTTTTCTGATGTTTTAACAGGAGCTTTGTTAGATGGAAAATACCAGCTAAACAGTAAAATTGGTGCTGGAGGCTTTGGAGTAGTCTATTGTGCTACGCATATTGACTTAGGACGACCTGTTGCAATAAAAATTTTACGACCTATTATAGGGCATAATGCTAAAGAACGTTTAGAAAGGTTTCGTCAAGAAGGCATTTCTGCTTGTAGAATAAACCACCCTAATGCTGTATCTGTACTGGATTTTGTTATTTCTGCAAATGGTATAGCTTATTTAGTAATGGAATTACTTAATGGTCATTCTTTAGGGGATGAGATAAAAAAGAATGGTAGATTGTCCCTAGCACGTTGTCGAGAGGTGTTAATCCCTGTTTGTGACGTTTTAGAGCAAGTACATGCATTAGGGATGGTACATAGAGATATTAAGCCAGATAATATTTTTCTTCATCAAACCCCACAGGGAGAAATTGTTAAGGTAGTAGATTTTGGGCTAACTAAAATTTTTACTAGTGATGCAGAGTCTGATACTTCAAATCTTTCTACTTCTGGAGAGGTTTTAGGAACGCCAGCTTATATGTCTCCTGAAAGATTTGGCAGTATGAGTTATGATGGAAAAGCTGATGTCTATAGCTTAGGACTAGTTATTTACGAAATGCTTACAGGGGAATTACCTTTTGTTTTTAATGAAAGAACCCCTTATAAAATGGCAATGGTACATATGCAGGAACCCCCCAGACCTTTAAGAATACTTAATCCTGCGGTTCCTGAAAATATTGAAAAAATCCTGATGCAAACGCTACGTAAAACCTCTAGTAAGCGACCAACAATAAAAGAGTTTGCTCAAGAATTTACACAAGCAGTGGGACATTTGACACCAGAACAAAGCGGTAAAGTTTTAGCTGTGTATAATAGGTTACCTATGCCAGGGCAATTTGCAGAATCTTGTCAGCAAGAAGTAGATAATAAAACAGACACTTTGTTGATGAAAATAACAAAAATAGATTCAGCTTCTTAGCATTTTCTTATCCATAATTAGAAAAATAACTGACATTTAATAGATATCCATAAGCATGGAATTTACTATGCTAACTTGTTGATTATAAAGTAAAGGCAGACACATAGATCTGTCTCTACATTACAAAGGCTAAAATATTCTCTAGCAGCTATTTATTTTTTATTGTCTAATGAGAGTTTGTCTTTAGTCTATGTTGTTACTTTAGAGTTTGGAGATTAGAAGCATGTCGATTTGTGTTTTTGATAATTGCCCTTCACCAAGCCCTGACTCACAAGGGCGTTGTAGTGGCTGTAACTCGTTGCTTAAAGACGAGAGAGTAAGAGAGCGTTATATAATCCAACAGGTATTAAGCCGTACTAAGTTTGGTATTAGTTATTTGGTTGTGGATATAAATAGAGATGGGGCTAATCGAATCCTCAAAGAATTGCAAGCTATTTCTGAGGATGATCCAGACTTTCAAAGTACTAGACGTTCTACTGTAGAGAGGTTATTTGAGCGAGAAGCTAGAGTATTAATGGGCTTGCAACATCCTGGAATTCCACGTTTGTACGCTACTTTTGAAGAAAATGGCTCAGCTTATTTAGTAGAGGAATATATTCCTGGTAATACTTTGTTAAGCTGGTTGGCTAAGACTGAGCGTAGCATAGCAACTGAGGTAGAAACACGAGAGATATTAAAAGAATTAGCAGTAATTTTAAAGTATTTGCATTCTCGTACCCCACCAGTAGTTCACCGTGATATTAAGCCACAAAACTTAATGCGAGCTACTGATGATGGAAGGCTGTTATTGGTTGATTTTGCTGCTGTTTCGCAAATCTCGCAAAACAGTAATAATACAGTGGTAGGAACTGCTGGTTATACTCCAATAGAACAGCTTTATGGACGTGCTGTACCACAAAGTGATCTTTATGCTGCTGGAGCAACCATTTTACGCTTGCTTACAGGACTGCACCCTAGCAAGCTTTATATTCCAGTAGAAAAGAAATTTGCTTGGGAACACCATACTAATGTTACTCCAGGTTTTACTTGTGTAATAAATGGTTTACTGACAGAAAACTTGCTTGAACGCACTAGTAGTGCAGAACAATTACTAGCAGAATTAGAGATCTTACGACCGTTGTCATAAGGTTTTTATGGATACTCAAGAAAAAATCAGTCAAAAAATAACTGAAATTGCGCAAGACAATACTTCTGGTTCTTCAGAACTAGCGCGTAGGGCTGCTTTAGCATTACTAGAAATATTAGCAGATATTTGTGAACAACCTTTAGCTTCAGTAGAGCTTTTACGCAGTCCTGTAGCCATATTTGCTAAAGGCTTATTAAAAGCACAGCCTAAAATGGCTACACTCTTTAATTTAGTTAATCAAGCACTATTAATAATTAATAGCCATACAGTTTTTGGTGAAGCAAAAGCTAGTGTTGAAAAGTATATTTATAGCTTTTTGGCAATAGTAGTTGGTGGCGGCGATAGCATTACACAAAAATTTCAACCTGTAATTAATGAAAATTCTGTTGTTCTTGTCCATTCCTACAGCGCGACAGTAAATAAAGTGCTAATTAATATTAAAAATAGTGGACTTAGTTTTGAGGTGTTTGTTACAGAGAGCAGACCAATGCTAGAGGGGCGTAAAACAGCACAAGTACTAGCAGCAGCAAATATACCTGTAACTTTTGTTGTTGATTCAGCAGTGCTTTTTGCTTTGCAAAGATCTTCAATAGTTTTATTTGGAGCAGATGCTATTACTAAAGAAGGGATTGTTAACAAAATAGGCACTACTTTAATTGCTTTGGCTGCTCAAGCACAAAATAAACCTTGCTATGTACTAGCAGATAGTACTAAGTTCTTACCTTCTTCCTATCGGTTAACAATAGAAGAAATACATGCTAAAGAAGAGATTTGGCCAGAGGCATCAGATTCAATAGTAGTATTAAACCGATATTTTGAAACTACTCCTTTAAATTTTTTTACTGCAGTAGTACATGAGTATGGAGCATTAAAAATTCCTGAAGTCAAACTACATTTAACTAACCTGAGGGGTTCTTCAGAACTATGTACAGAGTTGTAATCCTAGCAATAGGCAATGAATTACTAATTGGAGAGACTTTAGACACCAATACAAACTGGCTTTGTCGTCAGTTTACTGCTCTAGGTTTTCAAGTAGTGGGTTGTTTAATGTTGCCAGATAAAATGGATGTAATTAGCAGCATAGTTCGTAAGATTGTTGATAGAGATTTAACTAGTATGTTAGCAGACTTAATTATCATCACTGGAGGGCTTGGCCCAACTGATGATGACTTAACACTAGCTGCTATTGCCCAAGCCTTAGACTTACCCTTAAAAATGGATGAGACTGCTTACCAGTGGATTAAAGAAAAATACAGTGATTTAGCTAGAGAATCTTTTGTTAGCAAAGAAGAAATGAACCCAGCCCGGGATAAAATGGCAATATTACCTACTGATGCAACTCCGATAAAAAACCCTGTAGGAGTTGCTCCAGCAATAATGCTTACCTATAAAAATACCACTATTATTTCTTTACCTGGTGTTCCTCAAGAAATGAAAGGCTTTGTTCTTGGGCCAGTCCAATCTATTTTGTCAGAGCTATTTGGAGTAGGTACATATTTGGAAGAAGAGCTATGGGCTGTTTGTGGTGATGAATCCATATTAGCACCAATCCTAGGTCAGGTTTCTAGGTCAAACCCAGAAGTCTATATTAAATCTAAAGCAAAAGGCTTTGGTGCTAATCTACGTTTCCAAATCAAACTACATGCAAGTGGTCAAGTTGATGTAAAACATTTGCTTAAGGCGGCAAGAAATGATTTGGAACAAGCATTAAATCAAAATCATATCAAAGTAGAGTATTAAATAATAAATAATGGGTGTTAATACAATAGTCTCTAAATTATTATACCAAGGGCTAACCACCATTAGTAATATAGAACAGGCACTAGGGTTAGAAGCACCAACCGTTAAACTCACACAATCGCAACTAGTTGA
>CAZHXL010000069.1:4555-8916 GCA_964536575.1 uncultured Clostridia bacterium
CTAGAAAAAGTTTTCCTTACATCTCTTGATTATAGAAAAGTAACGATAAAAGCAGGTAATTCACATTTGCTAACAATGAGTGGTAGAGCTTTTGTTATGGGCTATACTGTTTATATGCCTAAGCAAACCTACATAATGCCTCTGTTAGTACATGAAATGGTGCATATTTGGCAATATCAAAATGGAGGGTATGATTATATTAGTAAGTCTTTGTGGGGACAGTATTTAGGAGAAGGATATGATTTTCTTAAAGGTATTAAAAACGCAAAAACTTGGGCTAACTTAAACCCTGAGCAACAAGCTTCTTTAATTGAACAAGCTTATATTAATGGTTTTTTTCATGACGAGGATAGAGAGTTTGTTTATAAAGGTGAAAATCATACTTTATATTTAAGACAAGCTCTAGAGCAATTACGTAATGGTAAAGGAGCTTCTTAACAGAATATTTATAGATCAGAGTAATTAAATTTTTCTTAACAGCAGTATACTATCAGTATGTAAGATTCCTTAGATTAATACTTTGATTGATATTAGCAACTACCTACAAAATAAGCTTAAAGCGTTGACAAATAACAGTGTTTTTTAATCTAATTTTTAATCTAATTTTCAAAATAGGGTTGACTCTACCAAGCTAAAGCGTGTATAAGCAAAAACGACGCTTTAATAAACACACCGCACTGTAACTTAAGTTTTAGAATAAGTTTCACCAGTAACATAATATGTTGCAGTGCTAGAGTTACATAGAAATAATGCATTAAGATGTTTAGTTAAATATGCACAAATGTTCGGAGGTGACTATGAGATTTTGGAAGACCATGCTGGCAATAGTCTTGCTGGTGCTCTTAATGAATGTGATGGCTTCGGCTCAAGATAATGGTGGAGCAAAAAGAGAAGAACGCCGTATTACCCAGCCTACTGTTAGTGGTGCCACAGGGCTTTTTACTGTTTATGATTCCTCAACCCTAAAAAAAGGGGAAATTAATGTTGGGTTCTTTGCTAATAACTATGATCGTGATCCTGGTGACGTTGATATAATGCAATTTCCTGTTAACTTTGCTGTTGGTGTTACTGATAAAATAGAGTTATTTTTACAAACAGATGGTTCACAAAGATTAGTGTCTAATGCTCCATTTGAACTTAGTGGCCCTTTATTTCCAGGTTTGAGGCAACCCCAAGGTTCATTTAGCCTAGATGGTATTAAGGTTAATTTTCCAGATTTAGAGACTAATCCACGGTTTTTCCCTCTAAACGGTGCTCCTATTAGCGGTGCTATTTTTGGAGGCATCCTACCAGGATTACCACAAACAGGTAGTCGGCCAGTATTTGACCCAGTAACAAATAGTATTAAACCAGGCTTTCAGGTGCCAGGCTACTTAAATGATTTTCCGTTCTTAGGCAAAGGTGGTAACACTCTTGGTAATGCTACTTTTGGGGCAAAGTTTCGCTTTACTCCAGATGATAGAGGAGTTGGACTTGCACTCTTAGGTCTAGTTCGTGTCCCAACTGTTGCTGCTGGCGCACTTTTCCAAAAAGATCGTGGTGGTCGCCTAACTCAAGGTTCTGGCGCAGGTGCAACAGATTTTGGTGTATTTTTAATTACCAGCTTACGTAAAGGGCTTGTTAGTACACACTTAAACTTTGGTTATATTCATGCTAATGATCCTAAATCTCGTAATTTCAAACTTTTAGATCGAAGTGATTCACTACTTTTTTCTGGTGGTGTAGATGTTCCAATTAATAAATATGTACAGATAATTGGTGAAACTACAGCCACTTATTTCCTAGGGAACGAAACTAATGTCCTTAACCGTGTTACCCCTGTTGATGTTGTAGCAGGAGCTAGGTTTTTCCCATTTGGAAAACGTGAAGACCGCCGCTTCTTGCTTTCATTTGGTGGTGCTTATCGTTACTTTACAAATAATTCTGGATCAGAACGCGAAGAAAGGGTTTCTGGTGTTGTTTTTGTCCCAGGAGGGAATGCAGGAATACCTATTATCACTGGTGGTAGCCGAGATAGTGACTATAATGGCTTTGTTGCTAACATAACATTAGGTTTACGTAATATTGTTAGGGCAGCACCTGCGCCTGCACCTGTTGATCCTTGTGCTAATGCTCTACCTCCAACACTTGAATTAAATGCTGATAAATTAGCAGTAAAAGAGCGTTCCAATGATGTAGTTAAGTTTACTACTCGTACAATGGGAGAAGGAATTACCTATAATTGGACTGCTACAGGCGGCTCATTTACTGATAATGGTAGTTCAGAAAGGACTTGGAGTTCTGCTAACCTAGCTCCTGGTACTTATACTATTACTGTAACTGTAAGTGATAAATGTAACAAAACTAAATCAGATACTCGCACTATCACAGTAGAAAAAGGCAACCGTTGTCCAACCGTTTCCTTACGTGCTAATCCAACTAATGCTCAAGAAGGTGCAGACGTTACCTTTAACTTTACTGCTGGTGGCAATGATCCAGATGGTGATAGATTGCAATACGTTTGGACTACGACTCGGGGCACACTTAATGGTGGTGATACTGCTAAGCAAATTAATAGTACTGGCCTAAGTACTGGTGATATTACTGTGAAGGTTACAGTGAGTGATGGTCAATGTTCAGCTACAGATAGTGTTACTGTTTCTATTACACCACGTCCTGCTCCTCCACAAGTAACTACATTTTCTTGTGTTGCTAATCCTAGCTATAAGACAGCTAATAGCACTCGTGTAGATAATGCTTGCAAACGGGTTTTAGATGATGTGGTTCTTCGTTTACAAAATGATCGTAATGCTACGATTATTATTGATGGTCACTCAGACAAGGGTGAAAAACCAGGTACAGCAAAAACTCGTGCTGATCGTGTACGCGATGAATTAGTTAATACTAAGAACGTAGATCCAGGCCGTATTGAAGTTCGTAGCTTTGATAACCAACGCCCAGATCCATCAGGTGACCGTAATGCTAATCGTCGTGTAATAATCTATGTTGTTCCTCAAGGGGCAGCAAGACCACAATAAATACTGAAGGCTATTACTTGATGTAGTAGTATTAGGAATTGAATTTAAAGAGGCGGGTAATAATGCCCGCCTTTTTATTTTGTATTAAAAACTAACGCGTTTTTATTGTGTTTAAGTGCTTTATTGGAAAATCTGTAAAGAAATACAAAAATTTGTATTTTCTAACCTTTAACTGCTATGCGAGGTTGGCTTGTAGAAATACTAACCCTATTATAAAGTATTACTTATCTTTTTTCCCTAGTATCATTAGAGACTGGCCTACAATTTGCGTTCAGCTAAAGAAACCCTGGTCGTTATATCTGCTAATAACTGTTCTACTTTTCTTAGAGAACAGTTATTAGCAAAAATTTAGGAATATTCTCTAAATACACTGATACTAATAATTACTCACTCTAGAGGAGGTAAATATGCACAGATTGTCTGTAAGAGTGCTGTCTATGCTAGCATTATTATTAGCATTGGCTGGCGCATCTCTTGCTCAAGTGACAACAGGTATCGTTACTGGTACAGTTAGTGATACAACAGGTGCTGTTATAGCAGGTGCTTCAGTTATTGCGGTTAACAAAGCCACCAATTCATCTAAAACAGTAACTACCAATGAGCAAGGCGAATATGAAATAGGGCCACTGCAACCAGCAGAATATGAAATTACTGTGGAAGCAAGCGGCTTTACTAAGGTAATACAACCTGGTGTTATTGTTAATGTTAGCTCACGCGTTGGCGTAAAATTTGAACTTAAACCAGTAGGCGCAGAAGAAGTTGTTACTGTTTCTGGTGAAGCTGGTGCCACAATTGAAACCACAAACACTGTTGTTCAAGGTGTAATTGATAATCGTCAAGTAAAGCAATTACCTTTAACAGGTCGTACATTCTCTAACTTGGCTGTTTTAGTTCCTGGTGCAAAACCAGTTTCTGCTTTCGACCCTACCAAAGCTCGCAGTGGAACAGTTTCTATTGCTGGTAGCACAGGCCGTGATGCTAACGTTTCTGTAGATGGCGGCGATAATAAGGATAACATTGTAGGTGGTTTAGTACAAAATTTTACCACTGAAGGTATCCAAGAATTTGTAGTTCAAACACAAAACTTTTTACCAGACACAGGCCGTTCTGCTGGTGGCGCAATTACTGTTGTTACCAAAAGCGGTACAAATGACCTACGTGGTAGCTTTGTGCTTTTTGAACGTAACGATCGTTTTAATGCTCGTGATCAATTCAATCCTGAATTTGATCGTGTAACTGGCGATGGCCCATTTGCAAAACAACCTTTTGATCGTCAAAATATTGCTGGTAGCTTGGGGTTGCCAATTATTAAAGATAAAATCTTTTTCTTTGGTGCTGCTGAAT
>CAZHXL010000069.1:8926-9396 GCA_964536575.1 uncultured Clostridia bacterium
CACTAGAGAAAATATTTCTGCTGTAGTTTCTCCAAACGCTGCAAGAGAATTAGGAGTCTTAAATACATTTGCTCGTGCTGGTCAAATTCCAGGAGTCTCTTCTGTTGCTGCTTTGTCTACTGTCCCAACTCCTTTCCGTGATACCCAATTCCAACTTCGTGTAGATTTTAAGCTTAGTGACAAAAACCTACTTTATGCTCGTTATGGTCACCAAACCAATAAGTTAAACAATGACCAAGTTACTCAAACTTCTGACATTACTGCTGCTGCTGTTACTACTAATGAGCTTCGTTCAGCTTTAATTAGTGATACTTATACTATTAACTCCAGTACAGTTAATGTTTTTACTTTCCAATTTAGCAAATTTGATAACCGTATTGGTGCTTTAAGTAGTGCTCCATATCTATTTTTCCCAAGTGCACAGTTTGGTCGTAATCCAAATGTTCCACAAACAACTTTCCAAAATAAAT
>CAZHXL010000069.1:9406-24179 GCA_964536575.1 uncultured Clostridia bacterium
GAAAACATAGCCTCAAATTTGGTGCTGATTTTGTTTATGTTCCTATCCTAGCAGGAACTTTTGACTTTAATTCTACCCCAGAAGTTGACTTTAACACTGATCCTAGTGCTATTTTAGCTATGGGCAGTACACTTAGTAACCCAGCTTTTGTTGATGCTGTTACTTTAGCTGATGGAAATAGTCGTGTAGATCAAGTTAATAAACAATTATCTCTTTATGGTCAAGATAGTTTTCGTATCAATAACAGATTAACCTTAAATTATGGTATTCGTTATGATGTTGATTATGGTTTCTATGAACCCAAGAGAGGTACTTATGAAAACAATCGTGGTGTTCAAGCTCTTCGTAGAATTGGTTTATTACCAATGGGTAAAGGTGCTATCCCTCAAGATGATACAAATAATGTAAGCCCACGTATTGGTTTTGCTTATGATCCTACTGGTAAAGGTAAAGCTGTAATAAGAGCTAGCTATGGTTTATTTTATGACCAAATCTTTACTAACGTTCAATTTTTTGCTCTACAACAATCTGGACAAAATACCTATACCGCTATCACTAGTTTTGATCCTTTCCGTTTAGGTATTGATCCATTACCAGTACAAACTGGTAATTTAAGCAATGTTCCAGCTAATGGTCAATTGCGCTTTATTGATCCAAATATTGTTACTCCATATTCTCAACAAGCTTCTATTAATTTCCAGTATGAGCTTAGCAAGAATTTTGTATTAGAAACACAATACATACATATTCTTGGTTTGCATGAGTTTGCTAATATAGAGCTAAATTCTCGCCTTGGTGCACTCAATCCAAACTTTGTAGCTATGCCTGGTGTGGCAAACCCACGCCAATTAACTGCTGATTTCCAAAGAACTGGCCAACCAGTATTTGGTCGTGTACGTATGGCATCTTCTGTTAGCCGTTCTCGTTATGATGGGTTTACCGTTGGTGTAAACAAACGGTATGGTGGTGATGGTAGATTTAAGTATCAATATGGCTTTAACTACACATTATCTCGCACTCTAGCTTATGGTAGCCCTGCTACTGGTGCTTCTCGTAATGATTTTGGCAATGTTTTTGAAAACCCATTCAATCTTTTCCGCCCAATTGATTTAGGTCGTACCGGTGAAGATTCACGTCATCGTGTAGTAATCAATGGTATTGTTGATATGCCTTTTGGCTTCCAAGTTTCTTCTATTATTCAAGCTGAGTCAGCTCGTCCATTCCCAGTTTTTATTTCTAGTGATATCAATGGTGATGGTCGTTTTGCTGATGCTGCTCGTGTAGATGGTAATGGAAACTTTACTTTCTCTAATGCAGGAAGATCCTTAGGGGTAAACCCTGGTCGCGGTGTACCATATTTCCAAGTGGACTTACGTGTAACTAAATCCATTAAGGTTAGTGAAAAGTTAAAAGTTGAAGGTTATGTTGAGTTCTTTAACCTCTTAAACCGGGCTAATATTGGAAATAATTTTACAGGTGATCTTAATGCTGCTATCCCAACAGGTAAAAATACTGCTCCACGTCAAGTTTTAAACTTAAAAGACGTACCACCTGCTGGTCTTTTAGGTAGTGCTTTTGGTGCTGGTACAACTGTTGGTATTCCATTCCAAATGCAACTTGGTTTCCGTATTTCTTACTAATTAAATTAGTAAACAAATTTAGCTTTTAGAAAACAGATAGTAGAGTTAACTTTACTATCTGTTTTTCTTTTTCCACCTTTTTTCTAAGAGCGTTAACTTATTGAAACAAATCATTTTTTTCGCTATATTGAAAAATTGTCAATCCCTTAAAATATTAATTTTACAAAGGATAATTTTTCATGAATCGTAAGCTACTTTCTCTAGTAATAATCCTAGTTATTGCATTAATAGTTCCTCTTACTCAATTTGCAGATGAGGGGATGTGGCTAATGCAAGATATTAATAAACTGCCAATTGCTGAAATGAGAGCAAAAGGCTTACAACTTTCGCCTGAAGAAATTTATAACTCTAATGGAATTAGTCTAAAAGACGCTGTTTTCAAGGTTAGAATTGGTGGTGGTGGTTCTGGAACAGGATCGTTTATTTCTTCTCAAGGACTTATTATCACTAATCATCACGTTGCTTTTGATGGTATTGCTTCAGCTAGTACTACAGAAAAAAATTATTTAGATAAAGGTTATATTGCTAGTTCTCAAACAGAAGAAATTCCTATGAAAGGTTACAATATAACTATTGCACGTGAGATAAAAAACGTTACTCAAGATGTACTTTCTGTGGTAAAGCCAGAAATGTCTCCTGAAGAAATACAAAAAGCTATTGATGGTAAACGCCGAGAAATTCTTGAAAATGCCCGTAAACAAAATGAATCTTTAGAATATGAAGTTTCAGAAATGATTACTGGGCTTAAGTATTTACTCCATGGCTATGAGGTCATCAAAGATATTCGATTAGTTTATGCTCCCCCCAAATCTGTAGGTTTTTTTGGTGGTGATGATGACAATTTCCTTTGGCCACGTCATACAGGGGATTACACTTTTTTACGTGCTTATGTTGCACCAGATAATAAACCTGCTACATATTCAGACAAAAATGTTGTCTATAAACCTTCTAAATTCCTTCCTATCTCTCTTAATGGCTATAAGGAAGGTGATTTTACTATGATATTGGGGTTCCCAGGTCGTACTACTCGTCTTAATGAGTCTTATGCACTAGAGTTTCAGCAAAATATTTTTCTTCCTTTTATAAGTGATGTTTTACAAGCTCGTATTAATCTACTAGATGAAGCAGGAAAACAAGATCCAGCTAAGCAATTAGAATATTCTTCTGAAAGATTTAGTTTGAGTAATTCGTTAAAGGCTTTCCAAGGATCTGTGGAAGGCATTAAACGTACACAACTCATTGAAAATAAACAGGTTGAAGAAACAAAGTTTAAAAAGAAAATTGCTCAAGACCAAAACTTACAAGCAAAATATGGTGAATTATTTCCAAAATTAGAAAAGCTTTATACTGAACGTAGAGCTATCTTTCTGAGAAACGCTATTATTAATAGCATGTCTAATAGTGTTACTACCCTAAGGGCTATTTCTTTGGCTATTGGTCGTGCATTAGATAAAGAAAAGCCTGAGACAGAACGCTCACCAGTTTTTTCTGATGCTAGAGTAGAACAGTTTAAGAAAATTTTACCTGAAACTCTAAAAGAATCTGATACTAAATTAGAAGCAAAACTAGTGGCTTTATTCTTAAACAAAGCATTAGAACTTCCTGAAGGACAAAAAGTATCTTTTGTTGAAGAACGTTTTGCTGGTAAACAAGGAGAGGTTCGCCAAGCAGCAGTAGCAGACTTTGCTCGTCAACTTGTAGAGGAGTTTAATAATGCTGATGCTCTAGGTAAATTATTTAATCTATCTGCTAGTGATCTACGCTCTAATAGTAGCGTTACTTTGAGGTTTTTATTAGAAGCTAGTTTAGAAATAGAAAAAACTCGTAAGATAGAACAAAATTTTACTAGTAACTTACCTAGACTACGCTCACTTTATATTGAGGGGATGTCTACCTTAAAGAACGCGCTTTCTTATCCAGATGCTAATAGCACTTTAAGGTTTACTTATGGTGAAGTAAAAGGCTATAAACCTCGTGATGGTGTACACTACAGATATTTCACCACATTACAAGGTGTAGTTGATAAAGATAGTGGTAAAGAACCATTTGATGTACCCTTAGCAATTAAACAAATTCTTTCTTCCAAAAATTATGGCCCTTATGATGATGCTACTATTAAAGATATGCCAGTAGCTTTTCTTACGACTAATGATATTACTGGTGGTAACTCAGGCAGTCCAGTGATTAATGGCCGTGGTGAAATGGTAGGGGTTGCTTTTGATGGTAATTATGAAGGTTTGGGAAGTGATTATGGTTATAATGAAGCACAGTCACGCACTATTTGTGTAGACATTCGTTATGTGTTACTTCTAGCAGAGAGAATGGCAGGGGCAAACAATATTTTCAAAGAATTAGAAATTCATGGTAAATCTGCTACTGCTAGCAATAAGCAATAAGCAATAAGCAATAAGCAATAAGCAATAAGCAATAAGCAATAACTAGGAGTTGTTAAACAGATAAAACGAGTTGTTAATCAAAATTAATTGCCACATAAGTTGTATTTTAAGCTTATGTGGCGATTAGGTTTTATGGCGTTAGACTAAGAGCTTTATTTACATAATTATCTAGGTCTTGTTGAATTGTTGCTTTCTCTACAGCAATGTTTTTTTCTACAGTCTCGCGTGCTTTAGAAATTTCTACTAGCTCCTGTCCTTGTGTATCTTTTAGCAAAGACTCCGCTTTAAGAAAACAAGCTAAAATTAACGATTCATTAGCATTAGCTTTTACTAATATTTTTCCATAATTAAACCAGTCTATTGCAGTTATTTTATTATCTTGTACTTCTCCATCTAGTTTTAATGCTTTTTGGTAGGTTAGAATAGCTTTATTTAAATTTCCAAAGGTTGACATAAGTTCTGCTAATTTAATCAATGCAAAACTATTTAGTGCTTTATCGTCAGAGTTTTCTGCTATGGAGAGAGCTTGTTCAGCATATTTAATCGCACGTTCAGAAGAATTGGTTTGCACATAACATTCACTTAGTTTTAATACAACTAGGATCAATTCTTTTGGTGTAGGACGCTCTTCAATAGACTGTTCTACAACTAATGCTAGAAAAGATTCATAATAGCCAATAGCTTTAGAGTATTCTGTTTTACGAAAATAGCTATCAGCTAGATAGATATGTGTAATAGTTTGTTTAGGGTCTAGCTCAATGGCTTTTTGCCAATAGGAATATGCCTCATCTTCATAAGCAAGTTGTGTTGCTAGGATACCAAAATTAAGCCAAGAATTAGCATCTAGTGAAATATAGTCTGCCATTTTTTTATAATGCTCATAGGCTTCTCCAAAACGCTGACTTTCCACTAGTATCTGTGCCAAACGAGTTTGATTTTCTAAATCATAAGGGTTAAGTGTCAAAGCAGACTTAAAGGTATTAATAGTTTCTTCTAGGCTACTAGAATTAGCTTTAACAAGTGCTAACCGTGTTTTTACTATTGCATCATTAGGGTTTAGCTTTTCAGCATAGGTTAAATAAGAGAGGTTTGTATCGTTAAGCAAGAGGAAAAATCGAGTTTGATCAATACTAGCAAGTACAAGTAATACTATAGAAATAGCGATTCTAAACACTCTAGCTGATAATGTCGTGCCCATAATCCAGGCACTAGTGCCGCTAAATGCTTCTCCTAGTTTGCTAATAGATTCAGAAAGCTTTTCCTGGCTATTGTTAATTAGTAGATCTGCAATACGATTGTCACGCAACTTCCAGATTGCTCCGTCTAATAGGAAATGATGAATGTTAATTAGGGCAGTAAAAACTAGAAAGCTAGTACTAAAATCATAGCTAAAAAGATGGCTAATTAACCAAGGGCCAGGAACAAACAGAGCAATCCCTCCAACTACAAGGGTTATTAAATAGGGTAGAAGCCGCCAATTACTAGCAGTTGCCCTAGCTTCTCTTTGTGCATAGTAACTAGTAATCCATAAATACTGAACAGAATGCATAATAGCTAGTACCCCAGTGCTATAACGGGCTTGAGGAACATAGTCTATCTGGCTGATTACTTGTAACAGTGTAGGTAAAACAAACCAAAGGAATTCCGTAGAAAATATTACTAGAGGAGCTATCATTGTTCGGAAGCCTGCTTGACGAATTAAGCTAAATAGCCCATAACTACCAGTTAGCAAAAACATAACTAATAAAGTAGTTTTAGCACTTTTACCAATCACTTCGGGAATTCCTAATGATAAAACATAAGGATCTGTTGAAATTCCTGTGTGAAAGCCAAAGAAAAGCATTAAATATGAAGCTAAGAAAGCTAAGTAAATAGCGGTACGATCAATTTTATTTATTGTGACTGCTGATCTGCGAGTAAACATCATAAAAAGGCCAAAATTCTGACCCATATAGTGCCAAGGACTCCAAGTAAGAAAGACAGTAAAAATTATTGCTAATACTTGATGCCACCAATGTGCAAATATTCCTAAAACTATTAATAACATCGTTAGGTATAAAGTAAAAAACTTATATTTTGAAAAATCTTCTTTTGTACCATAAGCACGATAAATTGTTGCCATATAATGAGGGTAGTTACAAACTAGAGACAGCAAATAAAAAATCATTGCTAAAGTTTGTGGTTTACTACTAATAAATGGGCTAGCTAATACTAGTAAAGGTGCTGACCAAGCACCACATCCTATGATTAAATCTATTGTTGGGTTATAAACCCAAGCAGAGGAACTAGAGGAACTAGAGGAGTTAGAGGGACTAGAGGAATTATTAAATGGTTGCGACATAGTTTTCCTAAGTTTATTAAAACTTTTTAAGGTTTTATTTATGAGGAAATGTTGGGGTTGATAAAATTTCTAGCTACTTATTTCTCACACATTTTAGAAAAATATAAATAGCATTGGGTTTAAAATAGCGTTATTTGTTATAGTTACGTCTGTTTAATTCTAATCTACAGTTGCTCACTATTTCAATGAATAGCTCAGAAAAAGATTTTCAGTATCAAGAAAACCTTCCTACTTGGCAAGAAGATTATCTTCAAGAACTTTGGGGAGAGTTAAATTCCCATATAAGTGATTTTGTTGGTCGTCAAGAATGGCTAGAAGAATTAAATAATTGGGTAGAGGTTAATCCTAGCGGTTATTTTTTGCTTACTGGTGCACCTGGACAAGGGAAATCAGCACTGTTAGCTAAATTTACCCAAATACAACAAAATACTTGCTTTATCCAAATGTGTAGAACTCGTAAAAACCCTGCTCGTATTTTGCAGTTTCTAATTTGGCAAGCAGCATCTGCTGAATATGGTTTATCTAGTGATTCATACTATTCTAGCTTGGATAATTTGCGTTTTTATTTAATGAGCGAGTTAAGCAATTTATTAAAAACAGATAAAATAATTGTTGTTATTGATAATTTAGATTTATTAGATATTAATGATTTAATAAAGATTTTACCTATTAACTTGCCTGAAAATATTTATTTCTTTTTGGCTTGTAGGGAAAATGCACCATTAATAAATGTTTTGGCCAAACAACTACAAAAAATAACTATAAAAACTCTAACTCCTCTTAGCAGTAAAGAAACTCGGTTGCTATTTAATACCCATTTAATTGCCAATCAATTAGAATATTTATCTAAAAATATAGAGTTTCAATTACTACTAAAAGTAACTATTAAAATGTTGCTTGTAGAATCACAAAATAATATTACTTTACTAAAATTAATTATTGAAAATATTATTAATAAAATAAAACAAAATATCACAGATAGCTTAGGTCTAGAAATCTCTTTCTCACAAAATAATATAAAATTAACTTTTGTTACTCTATATAATAAACTTTTATTAATAAGTAAACAAACCACTAAATTTACTAAACTAGATCAAAAAAATGTTAAGCTAATAATAGGGCTGTTAGCTGTTAATTATGAGGTTTTAACAACTAACCAACTATTTGAAATTTTATGTATAAATAATGTAGATATTAGTAAAGAGCAAATAGAACATTATTTATCTCAAATAGAACATTATTTAATTACGCTACCTAACAGTAAAAAAACATTTTTTCATCATCATTTTAATAGCTTTATAATAGATAAATTAATAGAAACAAAAGAAATAATTTTAATATATGATTTAATTATCAATTGGTTAGATAACATTAAAGAAGGTTTTTTATATTATTACCTTAATTATATAGATAGTTATTTATTAGAGTTTACTTTTATTTGCTTAAAACTAAATGACAAGGTAAAAGCAAAAGAAGTGTTTGTAAAACTTATTAATTTATTAACTAATATTAGGTTTATTAATGACAAAATAAAGGTAGGAATGTTTGATGAGCTAATTGCTAGCTATAAAAAAACTATTGCTAGTATTCCAGATGATTTAGAAATAGATAACAAGAACAATTTATTAATATGGTTTAGGTTTCTAGATAGCGAAAGTTACACTATTAAAAATATAGAGCTAAATATATTTTTACAACAAGCCATTAACCAAACAATTGAAAATAATATATCAGAAGCCGCATTAGATTACTTAAAAAAACTAGATTTATCCTATGTTTATCTTAATTGGATTAATAAACCAGTAGAACATATCTATAAAGCCTTAAAAGAAACTTTAATAGATAATATTATAGGAATTCAAGCCTTAAAATTAACCTCAGATAATAAATATTTAATTACTGCTAGTGAAGATAGTAAGATAAAAATCTGGGATTTATTAACAAAACAAGAAATATCAACCTTAATAGGCCATAGTGGAATAATATTTAGCCTTATTATTGATATAAATAATAAATATATAATCTCAGGTGATTCGAATTCTATAGTAAATATTTGGGATTTAACTACAAAACAATTATTACTAAGCTTAAAAGAACATAATGGAAGTATATTATCATTATTATTAACCTTAGATAATAAATATTTAATCTCAACAAGTGCAGATCGTAGTGTAAAGATTTGGGAATTTAACCTTGAAATATTAAATAATAGCCCTAAATCATTACTTACATTGACAGAACATAATTCTATTATAAATACTTTAACTATAACTCAAGATAATCAATATATTGTTTTAGGTAGTAATGATGGAAAGATAATAATTTGGGATTTAATAAATAAACAACAAATTATAAGCTTATTTGGACATGATTTTGGGGTTACATCATTAGCTGTAACCTTAAATAATACATATTTAATTTCTGCTGGAGAAGATCGTACAATAAAAGTTTGGGATTTAGCTACTAAAACATTAGCTGCAACATTAACTGGTGCGACTAGTAGTATAAGTAAAATAAAAATAACCTCAGATAATCAATTTATAATTGCAGGAAGCAATGATAAAACTATCCATATTTGGAATTTAGCTACTGGACTACCAATTACAGCCTTAACAGGACATAATGATTTAATTACAGATATAGAAATAACCTCAGATAATCAATTTATTATTTCTAGTAGTAAAGATGGGGCTGTAAAACTATGGGATCTGGAATATGCTAAGGCATCAATAATACAGACCAAACAAAGATTTAATCTATCAGCAGTTGCAATAAGCGGTGATGGTAGTTTAGGTGTTGTTGGAGAAACAAGCGGTTTAATAAAAATTTGGAATATAAATAATAAACAAGAAATAGCTACATTAAATGCTCATAAAAATACTATTAATGCTTTAGCTTTAACTTCAGATAATAAATATTTAGCCTCTGCTAGTGATGATTTTCAAGTAAAAATATGGGATCTAACTACTTTAACCTGCGTTGCTATATTAAATGATCATCAAGATAGAGTGCTAACATTACTAATAACTTTAGATAATAAATATGTAATTTCTGGTGGTGATGATAAAACTATCAAGATATGGGACTTAGATAAAAAACAGCTAGATACAACATTAATAGATAAAGCAGGTGTTTATGCTTTAATGCTAGGGCAAGATAATAAGCAATTTGCATCAGCAAATTTTAGAGGTAAGCTAAGATTATGGGATTTAGCTACTAAGAGGATAATAAAAGAACACAAAGGATGGTTTGATACTAAAACAGCTATTACAAAAAATAGCAAATATCAAGTTTTAAGATTTGAAGATAATACTTTAAGAGTACTAGATACAACAAATGAAATGATCATAGCAATATTTCCTACTATTAGTTTGGTTACACGCTGTGCAATTAGTGACAATGGTGTAATTATTAGCTGTGATCAATTAGGGAATTTATATTTCTTAAAACTAGAAAATGTTCAATATTAACAACATTAAAGTAAGAATATTAATTAAAACAAATGGTGATAAAGATATGTTAAGTAAAAAAAGCTTGTTTATAGTCAATGGCTTATTTTTAATTTTTCTCCTATTAATGGGAGTTTCTCATTCAGTTTTGGCCCAAACTCCTAGTACAACTCCTAGTACAACGGATAATCTAAAAGTATTAATTGTTACTGCTCATCCTGATGATGAAAGCGGTTTTTCTGTAACAATTTACAAACTTACTCATGACTTAAAAGCAAAAGTTGATATAGCAATAGTTACAAATGGGGAAGGTGGTTATAAATACTCAACTTTAGCAGAAGAAGTTTATGGAGCAGAATTAACTGAAGAAAAAATAGGACGAGAATATTTACCTACTATCCGAAAAAGAGAAATGATGAATGGAGGGAAAATTATTGGGCTAAGAAATTATTATTTTTTAGAGCAAAAAGATCATAAATATACTCAAGATGTTAAAGAAGTATTCCAAGGGGTTTGGGATATAGACCTAGTTAAAAAACGGCTGTCGGAAATTATTACCAATGGAGGTTATAATTATATTTTTACACTTCTACCTACAATAGATACTCATGGACATCATAAGGGTGCAACAATTTTAACCTTAGAAGTAGTAAAAAACTTATCAATAAAAAATAAACCAGTAGTTTTAGGTGCATCCTTATCAATTAAAGAAGAGCAGGTCAAAAAAGAGTATCTAGGTCTAGAAGATTACCCTATTACTAAAATTAACAAAGATGCACCAGTTTTTGTTTTTGATCGAACACAAAAGTTTGGTTATAAAGATAACTTAAATTATAAAATCATAGCTAATTGGTTACTAGCAGAGCATAAATCCCAAGGAACAACTCAAATGGCAATGGGATTAGGAGACTTAGAAAAGTTTTGGTTTTTTGATATTAATAACCCTGCTATGGTTGAACCTACTACAATACTTTTCAATAAGCTTAAAGAAGTTCCTTTTAAGAAAAAGGAATATTAAAGATTTTTAGGAGCAAAAAATGATTTGTCCTAACTGTAATACTTTTACAAATCACCCTAAAGGGCATACAGATAATCCTTGGGCGTGTATTGCTATATTAAAAGATCGTAATACACGTTTGCAGAATCAAATAATTGAGTTAGAAAGCCAAGTATCAGGATTAAAGGCTGACTTACATGCTACAGAAACCTTGCTTGAAATAGTAGATATGGTGCCCCAGGAAATTTAGCTATAAAAATAAAATAATTTACCAGTCGTCAAAGCAACTAAATAATTTAACTCCCCATCTATGATTACAAAACCTATGGATAAAGGAGTTACCAAAATGGCACGTAAAGCAAAGAAAACTTATATGGTTCGTCGTGGACGAAAATACTTAATCGAACGTAGTGCAGATGGAACATTTGGAAAATTTATTCAAATTCTTGCTCCCAAAAAAGGTAAAAAAGCCAATGAAGACGCGAATCAGGAAAACTCTGACCGAATAGTTGCCTAAGCTTTTCAGAAGTATTTTCCAAGAACAAAGCCCCTACAAGGGGCTTTATTTTTTTACTCGCTACTTAAGGCATTACGCCCAAGATTTTGAGCAAAAAGACCATTTTCCATAAAGAAAGTATCTCGGTCGCGAATTACTGCTTGAGGAGGTAATTGAGCCGTAACAGTACTGACTTGATCATTCTTACGAATGGCTGTACCAATAGCCATAATCTCAATTAAACCTGAGCCAACCTCATAAACATAAAGCTTAATTCCTAATACGCCATCAGCCTTTAACTCTTCTGCTTCTTTACGAATTAGCCCTAGGCAGTTTTCTCTTGCTTCATAGACTAAACGAGTAACTTCAGGAATCTCACCTCGTCTAAATGAGCGAAAAGCAGCAGTAATTCCTCCTACAATTCCTAGCGAATAAACAGATGTTCCCATTACCAAGCGCAATGGAGAATAACCCATTTGAGTCAAGTTCCATAACTCTTCGCCAGTTAATTCAGAAGTAACAGGACAAGGTAATTGTCCTAGTATAGGATTATATGAACCTGTGCCAACCATTAGCATTTCACTAACACCAACACCAAATCCCAAAATTTTTGTATTAATATCAATTACAGCGTTACAACCTAAGCTATAAGCTTCTTGTTCTAACCTAGTTAATGCTAAATGACGAGTATGGTTATACATATCAGAAAATTCTTTTATTTCACCTTGTTTAGCAATAACTTTTAAGCTTCCTAGAATGCTACGGCCTATACCTAAGGCATAAGCCACATTACCCATAACAAAATGTTTTGGTTGATAACCAGCATCAGCTTGGCAATAAAGGTCTTGTCCAGAACAAGCTGTTGAAAAAAAAGGTGAAGTAGGATTGTTATTCCAAATTGCTGAACCTATGGCTAAAAACTCAGTCATACCATTTAAATTTCTTAATTCAGAAGTAACCCCAGTTAGACCATGCATTCCTTCGCGGGTTGCCTCAGCTTCCATTCGTTGAATAGCAACATGTCTACCCTCATTAATTAATTGGGTAATGCTTTCAATCTCCCCTCCAGCTAAGGTTTTTAACCCACTAGTGAAGCCTCGAACTATACCTAAAGAACAAACACTATTACCTACTACAATATTACCAGGCGACCAACCTTTTTGTGCTAAACAGTAGATTTCATTACCAGAAAGACCAGTAAGCATCATCATAAGTTTTTCCTTAAGTTAGGATAAGAATAGGTAATTATTGCTAAAAGGATACCATAAAAACAGGTTCAAACTGTAAGTTTGTTTTCCCTTGCTTTAAGACTCTGTTATTATGGCTAAAAATTTTCTAGCAAATATTTGAAGGATATTATTTTATGACTATTTGTTTTTACTTGTGGGAGTTTAATGGTCAGATACAGATAGATAAGTGTGACCTTATTTAACCAGGGTTTCCTACAAAATACTTAGAAATAGCCTGCTGTCATAGAATAAAAAGCCGTTTCGACCACCTTGTTTTATCTTATACATAGCCTTATCTGCATGCTTAACTAGAGTTTCACTATCCTGACCATCTAAGGGGAAAACACTAATCCCAATGCTAGCACCAATATTTAGTTTATGTCCCTCAATAACAAATGGACTAGAAATGGTTGTTAGTATTTTTTGAGCAATTTTAGCTGCATCTTGTGAGTTAAAAATTTCTTCTAAAATAATAGTAAATTCATCACCACCCAAACGGGCTACAGTGTCTTCTTCGCGTACACAACCACGCAGTCTTTCAGCTACAGCTTGTAATAAAAGATCTCCTATACGATGACCAAACGTGTCATTTATTGGTTTGAAGCGATCTAGATCAATAAAAATTACTGCTACAATCGACTTATCGCGATGGCTTTTTATTAATGCTTGATCAAGTCTGTCATTAAATAGCAATCTATTAGGTAAACCCGTGAGCATATCATGATGAGCTAAATGAACAAGATGCTTTTCTACCATTTTGACATTTGTAATATCTGAAAAAATAGCTACATGATTGGTGAGTTTACCTTTATCATCTTTGATTGTGCTGATAGTGAGCCATTCAGCATAAAGTTCCCCATTTTTTCTGCGGTTCCAGATTTCTCCTTGCCATTGACCAACAGTATCAATAGTCTGCCAAAGTTTTTGGTAAAAGCTTATATCATGCTGTCCAGATTGCAAAAACCGAGGGTTTTTCCCTAGGATTTCTTCTTTGGAGTAGCCTGTAATAGCTGTAAATGCAGGGTTTACATTTTGAATATCGTTCTTAGCATCTGTGATCATCATACCTTCTTGGGTACTTTCAAACACTTTTGCAAACATTGCTAAAGCTTTTTCTGCTGTTTTAAGAGATGTGATATCTCGGGCAATAGTGGAGAAAAATTCAACTTGGCCTAAGTCATTTTTATGAGCGACTATTACTTGTGAAATATTAATTTCTTTATGATCTATATGGGAAAAAATCGTTACTTCGCCGCTCCAGACCCCATCACGAGTAGCAATGGGTAGTGCTTGTGAACGGATAAGGTTACGTTCATCTGTTGGGTAGATATCTAATAAAGATAAGTTAGAAGAGGAATTTATATTGATAAGGCCAAGCATTTTTTGACCAGCACGGTTAATATGAATTATTTGCTCATTAGAGTCAGCCATTGCTACTAAATCTGTAGTGGCATCAAATATTGCTGCTAATCTTAAGTAATGACCTATATCCCAGGCTTCACTAGGCATACTACTTTTTAGTGAAGGAAAGGTTGCTGATTTACGCAAGATTTCTTTCATAATCATAATCTTTCTTTTTAAGAATTGTTTCAGCCATCTAATAAGGCAAACTCTAAGCCGCAAAAGACTAAAATCTTTATCTATCTATAATACTAAACTTTCTAGAAGGTATTTTAACAAATAATGTAAGGGTCAAATAGGTGCCACCCACCTATTTGACGACCTAAAGAAAAATTTAAATTTTGCAAAAATGCAAAACCTGTGAAAAATCAATTAAATAGATACTTGGTTTTTAGCTTTTATAGTGGTCAAGTTGCCACCCATGTATTTGATCACTACAGTATTTTAACAAATAAAGCCTCAAGCATGAGAGAAATTTCTCACAACAAAAATATTTACTAAAAACATATGAGAAATTATTCTCAAACCCTGATATATGGATCTAAAAATAAACCGTATTCTACTAAAAATAAAAGGATTATATAAAAAGATACTTTATTATATAGTTTGGAACGAAAAGTGCACAACACTTAGTAATAAATATTTTAGTTTAACTAATCAGATTCTAGGAGGTAGTAACATGAAGACTATAATAAAGCCCACTAACCTTTGTGAACAACGTTCCCAATCTCGTAACCTACAACAACACTTTGTCCGTATTCAAATAACAGATAGTGAAGAACCAGAAACTATGTTGGCACTTACCAAAGATATTAGCGAGCAAG
>CAZHXL010000069.1:24189-24654 GCA_964536575.1 uncultured Clostridia bacterium
ACAAAAGTGACTATAGAGAGAGATAACGACTGTATTGCTACTGCTGAAGTGGCTGACTGGGAATGGGATTATGATTGTGACATGGCAAGAATAGGTTTACGACTGCTAGAAAAAACAGCAGCTTGGCCTATTACTAATTGTTAGTTATTACGCTAAATAGTTGTGGTGATTGGATTAGATGATGTATTTAGTAGTTTAGCTTTTAGAGGGTTTTTCTCTCAATGCATAATTCAACGTCCCGCAATATTGGCAAGGCTCAAATAATCCTGGAGGGTGAACCCTCATTACAGAACGGTGACAGTGCTCACATTGCCACTTGCGCAAAGGAAGAGGGGTAGTTTCTGTGTCAAGGTCAGAAAAAGTTTCAGAATAACTATTTTCTAACAACTCGTTTGTGTCTCGCCATAGAATAGAACGATCTATAATTCTCCAAACATGTTGTGACGTATGACAGCGTAAGCAAAA
>CAZHXL010000069.1:24664-25016 GCA_964536575.1 uncultured Clostridia bacterium
TATGCCACTTATGAAAACCTAATTTACATAATAACCCTGACCAAGATTTAGTGGCTTCCTGAAGGACAATAGGAATACTAGCCTGTATATTATTGCAACGGTGGCATTTATTATAAATAGGGTCAAAACAGTCTGTTTGATGACAAATTTCGCAACGTTTTGCAGGAAACTCATTTTTAACACAAATATTCATAAAAACACCTCCTAGTTAATGGCACGCAAGTATTAAGCCACATAAGTAACTAGTTGATATAGTTGAAGATAAACAAATAATGGTTAATCTACTTTGTAGTAGATATGAAACAACAAAATCCCATAAATGGACATTAAAGAGGAAAAGATAGTTATTTAT
>CAZHXL010000070.1:0-3289 GCA_964536575.1 uncultured Clostridia bacterium
TAATAGTTGTTGCAAGCAAAGAGAAATTGTGGAGTAATTATAGTTAATGTTAGAAAAATAAGTTAAAAAATAAACTTATGAACATTGATATTGAAAGAACTGATTTTGCAAATTTATTTTGGTCACTTAAAATAAAAGCTGCTATATTAATTACCAAACTAAAGACTAAGTACCAAAGAAAAAAATTGAAACTAAAGACATAGAGTAAAATAAGTCCTTTCAATCGGATAAACAAAGCTAAATAGCCCTTATTTTTTGAGTTTATTATAGGCACATACAATTACAATGTTTTGTAACAATGTTTTGTAACAATGTTTTGTAACAATAAATTATGGCTCAAATATATCTACCTAAAGTAATAACAAAGCTGATAGATAGCAACAAGCTATCAATGTACGCAAATGGTACTAGTGTAGAAGAAGTATTAAATAATTTATTTGAAGAATACCCTACTGTAAAAAAACAAATATTATCTGAGGTAGGAAAACTAATAGAAACTATAAGTATCTATGTAGAGAATACAAATATTGTGCACTTAGAGGGATTGCAAACAAAGGTATGTACAGAGAGCCAAATAGTTATAGTAAAACACTCTAAAAAGAATGAGGAAAAAAGATATCAAGATATTTATTTATCAAAAGAAGAGGTTATGCGCTACAGTCGGCACTTAATTATGCCAGAAGTAGCAGTAATAGGGCAGAAGAAATTAAAATCATCTAGTGTTTTGATTATTGGGTTAGGTGGACTTGGAGCACCAGTGGGACTTTATTTAGCTGCTGCTGGAATAGGAAGATTAGGACTTGTTGACTTTGATGTTGTGGATTTGACTAACTTGCAAAGACAAATAATGTATGGAACAAAAGATATAGGCCAATCTAAGTTAGAAGTAACAAAACAACGATTAACAGATCTCAACCCTAAGATTGAAATAGAAACTTATCAAACAGGTATAACTAGAGAAAACGCTATAAGAATATTTCAGAACTATGATGTAATAGTGGATGGGACAGATAATTTTGCTACACGTTATTTGGTAAATGATGTTTGTGTAATGTTAGGCAAACCAAATGTATATGGAAGTATTTTTAGATTTGATGGTCAGGCGTCGGTGTTTTTTGCTGAAAAAGGGCCTTGTTATCGATGTGTTTATCCTGAGCCACCACCACAAGAGTTTGTACCTTCTTGTGCTGAAGGGGGAGTGCTAGGAATATTGCCAGCTACTATTGGATCAATTCAAGCAACAGAAACAATTAAGTTGATTTTAGGTAAAGGAGATTCATTAATAGGAAGATTATTAGTATTTGATGCGTTAAAGATGAAATTTAAAGAGTTGAAGATACACAAAAATATTAATTGTGCTATATGTGGAGAAAAACCAACAATAACAGGGTTAATTGATTATAAAGAGTTTTGTGGTGTACCTAATGAAGATAGGGGTAATACTAGCCACTCTAATCACTCTAATCTAGTAGCAGGTGATTATGAAATCACACCTCAAGAGTTAAAAGAAAAATTTGACAAAAGCCAAGATATATTAGTTTTGGATGTAAGAGAGTTAGCAGAATATGAAATTTGTAGAATACCTAATGCTACGCTAGTACCAATAGGAGAATTATTTGAGAAATTAACAGAATTGGATAAAAATACAGAGATTGTAGTTTATTGTAAATTAGGTATTCGAACTAGCAGAGCAATACATATGTTACGTGATGCAGGTTTTAACAAAGCTAAAGGCTTAATAGGTGGTATTAATTTGTGGGCACAAAAGATTGACACAGATATGCCAAGATACTAGATATCAAAACATTATTTGGTTTAACAAAGTGAATACTAGATATCAAAACATTATTTGGTTTAACAAAGTGAAATAAACTCTTTTAAGTAACTGAAATAAACTCTTTTAAGTAACCTTAAACAATATGTCTATTATATTTAGCCTAAAATAAATGTTTTTAAGCCAATAGTATCCAATAGTATTAAAAGGCGAATCCTTTTATGAAAATACCTAATGAAAAACAGTATCTTTTTGTTGAAAATGAGATTAAACAATCTACCAATGAATCACTAAATAAAGATGTAGTGCCAAATAAAGATGTAGTGCCAAATAAAGATGTAGTGCCAAATAAAGATGTAGTGCCAAATTCTGAGGCAGTTATATCTACAAAAGAACAAAATAAACCATCCAAAATTTCATCTACAAAGACTTTAGAGCCTCCTACTTGTGATGATCATTTAATCTGGGATACATACCTATCTGTGTTTCATTATCCAACATTAGTAGTTGCAGACAAAATAGGGGTATTCCCTTTTTTGGCTGCAAACCCATCGACAGCGGATGATTTAGCAAAGAAATATTGCTTTAGCCTATCTGGTATGGAATCTCTATTAGGAGTATTAGCATCGCTAGGATTTCTAATACAACATCAGAAGCATTTTTACCTTACAGATGTATCAAGAAATTTTCTTTTACCTGAAAATGAGTTTTATTGGGGTGGTATGTTTGGTCTAAGCTGGAATGTTGCAAGCCTAAGTCCAGCAATGATGCTTGATATTCTACAAAGCAAGGAGCACTCATCAGGAAAGCTTGCTAGTATGTGGGAACAAAACGATATGACTTTGCAACAAGATAAGCTGTTTACTGATGCAATGCATAGCCATTCTTTTGCTGCAGCTTTAGGAGTTGCTGGTAAAGGGAATTTTACTAATGTTACGCGTTTACTTGATGTTGGAGGAGGATCTGGGTGTTTTTCTATTGCTATTGCACTCTACCATCAGCAAATGCATTTAACAGTAATGGAACGACCTAATGTTTGCAAAATAGCAGAGCAATATATAGAAAAATATGACCTTCAAGACCGTATAAATACTATAGCTATTGATATGTTCAATGATCCTTGGCCAAGAGAAAATGACACCATATTTTTTAGTGATATTTTCCATGATTGGGATAAAGAAGATTGCCTTTTTCTAGGCAAGAGTAGTTTTGATGCCTTGCCTTCAGGGGGAGCTATTTATGTTCATGAAATGCTTTTAGATGAGGCTAAAGATGGATCTCTAGCAGCAACATCATATTCTATGAATATGGTTTTGATAACTAATGGGAAACAGTTTACAGCACAAGAGCTTACAGATTTGTTAAAAGAATGTGGATTTATAGATATTTCTATTACTCCTACCTATGCATATTATTCATTAATAACAGGTAAGAAACCTTAAAAGTGTAATATTACAGTATTTATTACAGTATTTATTACAGTATTTATTACAGTATTTATTACAGTATTTATTA
>CAZHXL010000070.1:3389-24955 GCA_964536575.1 uncultured Clostridia bacterium
TTTATTACAGTATTTATTACAGTATTTATTACAGTATTTATTACAGTATTTATTAAGTGTGCAGACCTTATATATAATTAAGTTGAGCTATATCAATAAACTCCATGAAATCATCAAAGCCTTTCCAACTAATGTAATTACGAGCAACTTTAGGCTGTAATTGCTCTTTTTTGCAAAATGATTGAAGAATTACACGAATATCTGGTTGTACAAAAAATTTCCACTGTGGATGCCATTCAGTATTAATACCTTTTTTGGAAAAGCCTTCATAGATAGATAAAAGTTCTTCAAGGGCTTTATGAAAAATACGATTTACTTTTAGTTCGATAACTATTGGTTCACGAAAAATAATTCCAGGGCTAATGTAAAAATTCAAGGCAAATTTGCGTAATAGGTTACGCTTACTCAAAAACATTTGCATATCTTCAAATGCAATATTATGTTCTTGGCACCAAGGTAATAATGGTGGAGATGTTTTTACTGTTTTAGCTGGTGGTAGGGCTAAATCTACATTTAATAACGTAGATAATTTATCAGAACTAAAATCAATTGCTTTTAGAGTCAACTCATGACAAAAATATTGCCATTCAGTGTCAATTTCCGATGAATAAGTAGAGAGTCCCCGTAAATTTGCATATTCAAGCAATAACATACTAGGGTTTGGTGCTTCACAAGCACGCAACATATCAAGCTTGACTAAAATAGCTTCTCTTTGAAGAAAATTAAGCAATTGTTCTTTTGTAAGCTCATGGTCACTAAGCCATTGTTTTTGGTTGTCCTCATTATTGATTTGCTCTTTTTCATAAAACTGCTGCTTACATTCTATAAGCGCATCAGAAGAAACCTCAATATTAAGCCTTTGAGCATAGTCAACTAACCAACTTTTTTCATTGGCTAATTGGCGGTATCTTGGATACTCTGTGGTAGCAAATTTAAGTTGTGCAAGTACTTCATGCTCACCAACATCTCCAAGTCTAGTTTTAATTTTTGCCTGATCAACATTCCACTTATATAAAAAGCTTGTTTGGTTTATCTGAGGTTGTTTTATTTGAGGCCAAGATTGTTGCCCTGAAATACGCTGAGAAATAGTTTTTAGTAAAAAATGTGCATCAGACTTTTTAAGATCAAACCATTGGTCTTGAAAATAGCTTTGACATTTTTCAATAACTTGTTGTGATAAACCCTGTTGCTTTGCACGGTTAAAGATAAATCTAAGATTACGTGAGCCAAAATACATCTCTTTAGCACAATGAAGGAGTAGTTTAGAATCAAGAGGAGTTATAAGCTGAAGTTCTATCATTTTTTGCAAGTTATAGCGCAAATTGACTAGTGGTATGTTTAGGGTTTTAAATCCTTCATTTTCTGGTGTATGTTTAATTGCTACCTCATCATCGCCATCAATTACTCCACTTTTATACATGTGATAAATTTCGCCAATTCCTTCCATTCCAAACAAATCTAGTTCGGCAGCACGCATTGCTCCCATACTAGAGCTACCTAATACTCTTATTCCTGCGTTAAGAGCTTGAAGAATTTCCTTATGGCGACAGGCTGCCATAGTGTCATAGTAACCATCAATAATGGCTAAACATTGGGCACCTTGTTCTATTGCGTTGAAAATATCACCATGTTTGATAGGTGGTTGAAAATATGCATTTAAGATATTTTGTCCTTCTAAATGTGAAAGTGTGGGGCCTGTATAAACATAAACACGCATAATAATAGTTTTCCTATCCTTCGGATTCTCTAGTATTTGCACTAGTATTAGCTTGGGGTGATCTGCTAGCACGTGCTCCCATCTTATGTAATGGATGCTCTAACACTGGTACTACTACTTTAACTACTGGAATTCCGTAATGTTGATTGCTTAAGTCTGTTACTAGCACTACTGTACGTAGTTTTTCTTTTAAGGTTTTAATAATTGCTTGTAGATCATCCTCAATATAGTTACTATCTGAAGATATTATAGTGCGGTAATCAGTCAACTGTTTCTGTTGGGCCAGTTGTTGTAAAAAATGGCTATCAGAGCGAGGATTTCTACCTGTATGGTATGAAATTGGATGAATATCATCACGAGCACCAGATATTACTGTAGCCCGACATTGTGCTGCTTCAGTTAAAGCACGCAAAAGTGCAGTCTCGCGATTTGGGTGACAACCATAACCAGTAGATAGTCCTATATGATCGCTTAAAGAAACATTAACCTGAAATCCTGCAAGACCAAAGTCTGAACTAATATCTTCTACATAAACCTTGGCATTAGCTTGTTTGTATTGTTCAATTAATTGTTGACAAAGGGATGAGTCTATAGTTTGTAGCTCTACTAATTTTCTTGAATTATTTGCAATATAGCTAGAGTATTGCACTAGTAAATCACACTCTATAACCTCACAAAGACCATGCAAGGTTGCTTCTAACAAACTATTGCCACTTGCTAACCCAACTGTATTGGACATAAAACAAGGTAAATGAGCTTGTTGCTTTAGAGTCCAATTAAGATCCATCAGTTCTTTAGGCATATAAGTCGTAGTATTATTAGTAATATCTTCACAGCTTACCCAACTAATAGGAATAGTGTCAGAAAAAAAACCACCAGGCATTGGTATTAAAGTGGAAGGGTTATAGCTAAGTAGATTTTGCTGAATTAAGTTTGCTGTTGTAGATACCGAATGATCAATACTTAGTTCTTCTCCATGCCAAACTTCTATTGATTCCATTACAGCAGAAACCTTTGCTTGCATCAAGGTTAGCCCTTTACCATTTGATTGAGCGATGGTTTTACTATTTGGGCGTATTGCTACATATACAGGAATACCAAGACAATCCAACCAAGTAATATCAGCAACTCTAGTAATGCCAAAGTTTGGTAAAAGACTTTTAATACGCTCCCAGGTTTGCTCAGGAGAGCATATGCGTTGTGTGCCATATTTATAATTTTTTTTCAGTTTATGCTCACTTAGTTCTTCAGACATACTATGAGCATCTATCCCAACAATATCATTTATATTCATTATTGCTACTCCTGTTTTGTTGCTTCCTGGGTCTAGCTTCCTGGGTCTAGTTTTATAGGGTTTTCTGTATCAGCAACTTCTGGCTTTAAGATTATTGTGAATGACAGGTTTTGTTGGCCAGATAAACTTTAGTATTTAGTTTAAGGTCTTTTGGAAATATTATGCAAAGCAGTCGAGCTTTTTGCAAATAACACTATTAAACTTCCTAGCAGGTTTATTATAAAGATAGTTAAGATAATTTTTGCTGCAAATAATTTCCAACTAGCTACTTCGATAATGGGAAAAACAGATAGAATAATATATAGTAAGGTTACTATAAATCCTGATAAAGATGCTAATCTTAAAGATATAGATGGGTGGCTGCCAAGCTTTTTATAGCCCCAAATAGGAATAGCAAACATTACTAAATAAGCTAATCCATAACAAACACCACCAGCACTTTGGAGCAATTGATAAGCTTCTTGATTACCAACACCTATAGTACTAGCAATCGCCATTGTTAAGGTAACAGCCCCAACAAATAGAATGGAATATATGGGTGTTTTGTATTTTGGATGTAGTTTTGTTACCCAATCTGGTACTAGTTTATCCCATCCAGCTACCATGGGTAAGCGAGCATTACCGTTGAATGAAAGATTGCCAATAGCAATTAAACCAATGGACAATCCTAAACAACAAACAGAGGTAACTAGTTTTGCTATACCAAAATTTTGTGTACCTAAGCTGAAAGCCTGAGGTATTACTCCTAGTAAGTCTATATCATCTGGCTTTACAAAATTTAGTAGTGAATGTGTTCCTAAGATGTAGAAAGTCACTACAATGGGGATAGAAAATAACGCTGCTCGGCTAATATTACGGGGATTACGACATTCACCAGCAAAGATAGAAATATATTCAAAGCCACAAAAGGCAGTAAAAGCCATCTTGCTAAAAATATTAATACTTAGTAACGATAGAGTAGGTAGAGTAATAGTAGGGGTTTTATAGGTTGCCAAATTGCCTGCTGATATATTAATCAAAGGTAAACTAATAAGTGCTAAAAATATTAGAATATTTATCATTCCACTAAGGTTATGTAACCATTTACCTATCTTAAAGCCTATAATAGAAATAATAATCAATATGGTAATGGCTAAACTATTAGCAAAAATAAGAAATAGTTTACTTTCACTAATCCAGGAAAAGGAAGCAAAGGAGTAGGCAAGAAAAGAAGAGATGTAAAGACCAATTTGGGAAACACTTAAAACAATACAAAACCAAATGTTCCAAGCGACCAAAAAACCTAACTTTTCGTTAAAGCTAAACTTGACCCATTGATATAAGCCTCCCTCCAAAGCAAGTAGCCGATTAAGATAGGAAACTACTTTTACTAGAGGAATAAAGAAAAAAATAATTGTTAATGCCCAAAAAACAAAGTGAGTGTCCCCTAGTTTGCCAGCAGTGCCAACAAGTTGAGGGTTCATCATAAATAAAATATGGGCAAAGAGAAGATCAACAATACCAAGTTCTTTCTTGAATGCAGAACTATGAGTTTGAACCGCAGCTTCAGCAGTCTTTAAGTCAGCAGATAAATCACTATGGTTAAAAGTAGACATTTATCTTAAAAACTTTAGGAGTAACGCCACTAGCTTGAGATTTACCCATTTGATAAAGAAGAAAGTTAGAAATATCTTGATTGCCAGCCAGGTGCCAAGTTAATCCTAATAACAATTAGTAGAAGAAGTTTTAAGGGATGTTTAAGAGATAAAATAATAAAATAACAGAAATAATTTAATTGTAAAGCAATTAATCTTTATGATACAGTAGATAGCTGTATTAGAGCTATACTAGCTAAATACGATTTACGATTACAAATCTCACTCTAAAATATATAGGAGAAAAAATGGAAAATAATATTATTGAAGTTGAAGTTGAAGAAATGGAAGAAATGGTATCTGATGTAGTTGGCGCTGCTTGTTATATTTGTCTCGAGTAATAATAAATGGCGGAATTACCGCCAAAAAGAGATAGCAAAGTGAATAAAGTTCTTTTGCTATCTTTTTTTTATACTACCCTATATTTAGAACTACGCATTTATACCATCTAGCAATAAAATCAAGCCAATAAATCAGCTATAAGCTCAAGTTAAATAAAAGTAATTGTCTATTAAAATCAGAAATAAGACATCATACAAATATCATAAAATATCTAAAGTATAGAGGAGCAGTAAATGGCAAAAGTTTCTATTCCTACAGTGTTTAGGCAGTATGTTGCTGGTAAGGATACATTGGAACTAGAAGGTGAAAAAGTAAAAGACTTAATGGAGCAACTTACAAATCAATATCCGCAAATAAAACCTTTTTTGTATTCGTCAGATAGCAAGTTACGTAGTTTTGTAAATATCTATGTCAATGATGAAGATATACGTTATGGGCAACAAGAATATACAGAAGTGAAGGAAACAGACGAAGTAAGTATTATTGCTTCAATGGCTGGTGGGTAAATATATTAATCCTAACAATATTTACGACGAATTATATCAAGAGCAATTGCTGAAGATAGCCCCCTAAGGTGCTCACGATCTCCTGATGGCAATAGTAGTTTTTGACTAATTGACTTAGTGTTATCTGCTATACCAATAAAAAATAATCCTACAGGAAGTTGAGCCGTAGCATAATCGCTATCAATAATACCAGTAATACTTAATCCAATAGTAGCATTAGTACGTTGTTTTGCATCTACTGCTAAGGCTTGAGCCGCAGTAGGGCTAACAAGCTCAGAGATTGAGAGTAAATTACCATCCTTATCAATGACCTTTATATGACTCTGAGGAGAATAAGAGCAAATATTTGCTTGTTTTAGGCATAAGTCACTAGCAGAACTATTAGTAAGACGCATTGCTAGTAATCCACCAGAACCGTTCTCAACAAGAGCAATAGTATGTCCTTTTGAAACTAATCCATTTGCTACAACATCTTCAAGGGTTTCATTTTTATAAGTAAAAAGATTTTTACCTAATTGAGCTGCAATTTTACTAACAACCTCATTTAAAAGTTCTTCTGCTTCATACTCACTTGATGCAGAAGCGACAAGTCTAATATGGACTTCATTTTGGAAAAATAGAATCATTGTAGTAAGGTTTTGGTAAAGAGAGTAAATAGGGGCAATACGCCTATCTATAGCAGATTCACTCATGCCAACAACTTTTAATATTCTTCGGCGCAGATATAAAGTAGGAGCAAGTTGAACCAAAAGAGGTGAGATTTCTTTATACATTGGCTGTAACTGAGACAAAATATTAGGTAGTAAAATAACTCTTTTGTCCTTCTCACTAATGAATATTCCAGGAATGCTACCTTCAGGATTAGTTAAGTTTTGCGCGTCAGTAATACTTACTATTTGAGGAAGATCAGAGCCTAGTGGTGTAGGTTGATTTGTTAATGAGATATTGTTTTGAGGTTGAATTAAGGGGTTAATTGCTAGGGAACGATTTAGTAAGCTAGCAGATACTTGGTAAGCAAGTAAGTTTTCTGTTGACGTTACTAGTATCAATATAATTTGAGAACGATTAAGGGCATTTTTAAGAGTAAGCGTTAGTCTTTGCTCATCATTACCTAATACAGTTTTTAGTTTTACGTCTATTCCAATGCTATTTAGCTGTTCTACTAACCAAAGTGTATTAGTATCAGAATAAAATGGTGTAAGTAGTTTATCTGAAATAGTAATTATCTCGGCAGCTAACATTTGTTCTTTTATTACTCCAAGTTATATAGATTTTTTGTTTGAACCGTTTTAGTAAGAGGCAGTTTCCAATATATTTTATAATAATTAGGTTTTCAGATAATAGCACATACTCTATAGACCAAACTTACCAAACTTGTTCTTAATTTAAAGACCAATTAAAGACCAAATTCTTGGTGAGAAGACGTTAAAACTTATATTTAGTCAAACATCAAAACTAGAATATAAGTTGATTTGGTATAACTATTTCTATAGAATCAATTTATATTCTAGTCTCAAACCTGCCGCAAGCCGCCACATGAGGTATGAGTTTAGCGGTTGTGAAATGTGTCTAAGGTAAAGTCTGTAAGCCATTAAGTTAGGATAAAATAGGATATATTTATTTCTCCCTTATAGGATAAATCATAAGCGAAGTTAGTTATTGGCTACCTTTGATTTATATTTATAATAACTCAGCATCACAAATCACAAATTAGATCCAATTTTCTTATGGAGGGGAGTACATATTTTTTACTTAGTAATATATAAGTAAATAGTATGTGTCAAGGATAAATGAGTAGCGAAACAAAAATGTTTTCCTTATCAGATCTACACGGTGGGGCTAGAATTACTGGATTATATTTTACTATTACAGTGATTGAAGGTACTGACTTTGGTTTGATTTTCCCAATAGAAAAAGAACAAACTCTAATAGGTCGTAAAGATCAAGGGGATCTACCGGTAGATATTGAACTTAATGACGATCAAGCTTCGCGCCGTCATTTGATGCTGGTAAAAAGGTCATTATTAGATAAAACAGGCTATGTTGTTGCAGTTGACCTTGAGAGTAAAAATGGCACATTTGTTAATGGTAAAGCTATTGTTTCAGAGGGTGGAAAAAAGGAAGTAGACCTCTATAGTGGAGATAAGATTCAAATAGGTAATACAGTTCTTAAGTATGAGATTAGAGATACTCTAGAAACTAGTTATCAGGAACGACTCTATCAACAAGTAACACGAGATGCTCAAACAGGATTGTGGAATAATAATTATGCTGAAAGGGAAATGGAAAAACTTCTATCTATAGGACAGCGTAATGGTTCGCCGTTTTCTGTACTAATAAGTAGTATCGATTTTTTACAGACACTTAATGAAACGTACGGTAGAAATATTGGAGATGCTTTGTTAAGAGCAGTGGCTAAAACTATTATGTCTGAATTAAGCGACTATGAGATAGCTTCTCGCCATAAAGGTAACGAATTTCTTATTATGTTACCAGAAACAGATCTCTCTGGAGCAAGTAATAAAGCAGAGCGTATCCGTCAAGCAATAGAATCTTTTGATTTTACCTCAGTAGACTGTCCGCAAAAGGTGACTTTAAGTGTAGGTATATCACAGTTTCCAGTATGTGGACATACAGCAGCAGAATTAACTAAACAGGCAGACCAAGCACTTTATCGTGCTCAGCAAGTTGGGCGTAATCGGGTTATGTTAGCCGAAATTATAGCGAAAGAAAAGCGTAATTTGTTTAAGCCTTTAGTTACAATTCTTATTTTCTTAGTTGTTGCTGTGGTATTATATTTTGGGGTTTCTTTCTATAATGAATTATTAAGCAATCAAAAAAAGCAGCTAATATTTTCTGGGACAGTACAATTACATGAGGTACAGGTTGGCTCAAAGGTTGGAGGCCGTGTTAAAGAAGTACTTGTTAAAGAAGGAGATATGGTTAAAGAAGGTCAACCATTAGTACGCTTTGATGTATCTGAACTTTTAGCAGAACGTAGGTTAATAGAGGCCGAGATTGAACAATCTCAAGCCAATCTTCAAAAACTTAAAAATGGTTCTAGAAAAGAAGAGGTTGCTGAGGCAATAGCTGCGGTAGCAACAGAACAAGCATTGATAGAGGGTTTACGTAAGGGGTCACGTAGCCAAGATATCGCACAAGCAAAAGTAGATCTATCAGCAGCAAGGGCAGAGCTTAATAATGTTGAAGCTAGTTTTAATCGTATTAGTGAGGTTTATAAGCAAGGTTATGAGTCTAAGCAAAATTACGAGGATGCTCAAGCAAAAGTAATTTTAGCTAAGGCAGGAGTAGATTCTTTGGTTGAAAAGGTATCTTTACTCGAAGAAGGTACTAGAAAAGAAGACATTAAAGTTGCAGAACAACGTTATCAACAAGCAATGGCTAAACAAAAGCTTTTACAAGCAGGGAGTCGTCTAGAAGATATTTTAGCGGCAGAGGCACAAGTACAAGCATCCAAAGCAAAACTAGCAAAACTGGATGTTCAAATTGCAGAAAATGAAGTCAAAGCACCTGCTCAAAGCCGTGTTAATGTAATAGATATTAGACCTGGAGATATTTTGGCAGCTAATAAGCCCGTAGCAAAACTACTAGAACAAGACCAAATATGGGTACGTGTTTATGTTCCACAAACAGATATAGGATATATTAAGGTTGGCCAAAATGGGATAATTTCAGTAGATTCTTTCCAAAAGCAAAAATTTACTGGATATATTGAACAGATTGCAGAGGAAGCAGAATTTTATCCACGCAATGTTCAAACACGTACAGACAGAGAACATCAAGTTTTTGCTGTAAAAGTACATATAAATAATAACAAAGGGGAACTTAAATCAGGAATGTCAGCAGATGTGGAATTTAATAGTAAGTAGAAAGTTAATCGACAGTTGATACAGATAGATAAATATGCAAGAACCAACTAGTACAACACCGTTAATAATGCCACGCGCAACGCGAGCCGTTGTTATTGTTGATAACCTTTCTGTTAAATACAATGATTTTACTGCTGTTAGTGGGGTAAGTTTTGTAGTAGAGCGAGGAGAGATATTTGGGCTATTGGGGCCTAATGGATCAGGAAAAACTACTTTAATAAAAACCCTTTGTGGTTTGGTTAAACCAACTTCTGGAAAAGGTAGTGTATTAGATTTAGATATTCGCAAGGATGCTTTTGCTATCAAAGGGCGAATTGGTTATATGTCACAGAAGTTTAGCCTTTATGAAGATCTTTCTGTAAAGCAGAATATAGATTTTTATGGCACTCTATACGGTTTGACAGGCAAATATCTTAAGCAATGTAAGGAAGAAGTAATAGATCTAACAATGTTGGAGAAGTTTCTAGATAGACGAGCTGGACAGCTTTCAGGGGGTTGGAAACAGCGTTTAGCCTTAGCTTGTGCGATTATCCATAGACCAGAGGTAGTTTTTCTAGATGAGCCAACAGCAGGAATAGATCCTGTGGCAAGGCGTTATTTATGGGATTTACTGTTTCAGCTTTCTGGTAAAGGTACTACATTTTTTGTCACCACTCATTATATGGATGAGGCAGAGCGTTGTGGACGTATAGCTTATATTTACTTCTCTAAAATGATTGCTTTTGGTACTCCAAGTGAGTTAAAAGCTTTGCCAGAAGTTTCTCCAGCCGATACAGCTAGGTTAGAGATAACCTGTAGCTCTCCAGCAGTAGCACTTGCAATGTTAAAAAACTTTCCTTATGTAATTGAAGCCACTATATTTGGGCAATCTATACATGCTTTAGTCAAAGCTATAGTTCCTATAGATAAACTAAGATTAGATTTAGCCAATGTTGGTTTTAAGAAGACGATTATTGTCTATATTACCCCTTCTTTAGAAGATGTGTTTGTAACTTTGACCAACTATGTTAATGAAACAAAGGAAAAACGGCCTATTGTGACAGCCCAACTTAGCTAAAATCAACAGGAAGCAGATTTTATATAATATGCGTGTACCAGAATATCGACTTTTGTTTGCAACCTTCAGGAGTATTGCCAAAAAAGAGTTATATCATATCCTAAGAGATCCTTCAGTCTTTTCACTTGCTTTAGTGTTTCCACTAATTGAATTTTTCCTTTTAGGTTATGTGCTGGACATTAATGTTAAAAGAGTAAATACAGTAGTTTATGACCTATCAAATACTCAAGAGAGTAGAAGATTGATTGAGAGGTTTATTAATACGGATGTTTTTCATATTGTAGAGTGGGTTAATTCTGATGGCCAACTACGTCAAGCAATAGTTAGTGGTAAAGCTAAAGTAGGAATTAAAATACCAGTAGATTATTCACAACATTTATTAAGCCAGCAACCAACTAGTGTATTAATCTTAGTAGACGGTTCAAATGCAACTGTTACCAACACAGTAGTTAATGTTTCAACAAGTATTACTTTACAAGAATCATTAAAAACAATTTTAAGTGATTCTGATAAAACTGACACACCAATAAAAGTGCGTCCTTCTGTGCTTTTTAATCCTTCAACGCGTTCAGCTAACTTCTTTTTGCCTGGTTTAATAGTTTATGAACTTCCTTCAATAACAATCTTATTATTGGCTTGTGCAATTGCTGGAGAGCGTGAACGGGGAACAATGGATCAGCTAAATGTTGCTCCTTATAGTCTGCCAGGGTTTATTTTAGGTAAAGCAGTTCCCTATGGAATACTTGCTTTTATTCAGTTAGTAGAATTAATTTTAATGACTCGATATATGTTTCAAGTACCCATTAATGGTAGTGTTGTTTTATTACTAGTGTTTTCTATTCCTTTCTTGTTATGTGATCTTGGTTTAGGGATTATTGTTTCAGCTAAAGCCAATACGGTAATGGAGGCAGGACAATTTGGGTCACTATTTAGATCTTTGCCTCTCTATTTCTCAGGCTATATATTTTCGTTAGAAAGCGCACATCCATTTTTTCAGTTTCTTTCCAACTTTGTTCCCCATCGTTACTTTATGGATATAGTGCGGGGAGTATTTTTACGTGGTGCTGGTATCAAAGAATTATGGTTTAGTGTTGTGATTTTATGTTTAATGAGTATCGTAATATTTTTGTTAGGTGTAAGAGCATATCGTAAACTTACCTGATTTGGTTATAACCATTTCTTGTTATCTTGTTAAATAGCTTTTGTTTATTCTATAAGAGCAGAGGGGGATGGCGTTTGCTTCTAGAAATAAAACTCTAGGGTTGCATGCCAAAGATTTATGATTAAAGCCAAGCAAAAAATGCTGCTTTTATGGACATCGTTCCGAGCAATCTTAAAAAAAGAACTTATACATATTAGCCGAAATGGGTTAATTATTTTTTTAACATTTGCCTTTCCACTTGTTGATATGTTTATTTTGGGTTATTTCCTAGATATAAACATTAAGCAAATTAATACTGTAATTTATGATTTAGCTAAAACACAGGAAAGTAGAACATTAGTAGAACAGTTTGTTAACACTAAGGATTTTAATGTTGTTAACAGTGTAAATTCAGATGAAGAACTCTATAGCACAATTATTAGTGGTAAAGCTAAAGTAGGAATTAAAATCCCTGTTGATTATTCAGAGAAACTACTTGATGGTGATACAGTAAATCTTTTAGTACTAGTTGATGGTTCAAATGCTAGTGTTACAGCAGAGGCAATTACTGTATCTAATAATATTGTATTACAAGAATCTATCAAGCAATTATTGCCTACAGAAAAGAAAGAAATACCTATAGAAGCACGTATTTCAGTCCTATTTAATCCAGAAACACGGTCTGCCAACTTTATTTTACCAGGCGTAATAGTTTTTATGCTTCCGTCTATCACTATTTTGTTCTCTGCCTTCTCAATAGCAGTTGAACGAGAAAGAGGTACTATGGAGCAAATCAGTATGACTCAAGTGAGTCCTACTGGTTTGGTATTTGGTAAGATGTTGCCTTATGGAATATTGGCTTTTGCTCAGTTAATTATGTTTGTGTTTTTTATTCGTTTTATTTTTCAGGTACCTATAAATGGTAATATAGTGACATTGCTGGTTTTATCAATCCCTTTTTTTACTGCTAGTCTTGGTATTGGATTTATTAGTGCTGCTAGAGTAAAGACTCAGATGGAAGTGATGCCAATAGCTTTTTTAGTACGTGTAATTGCTCCACTTTATTTATCTGGATATCTTTTTCCTATTGAAGGAATGCCATATATTTTTCAGGTATTTACCCTTATTGTTCCAGAAAGACATTATATTGAGATTGTACGTGGGGTTATTTTGCGAGGAGCGGGGTTTGAGGATCTTTGGTTTCAGACTACTGTATTGAGTGTCATGAGTATAGTTTTTATTGGTATTGCAGTGATACTTTATCGGAAAAAATTAGCTTAATACTTAATTAATCTTAACTATCAAGGAGGTGTCAGGTTTTAGCCTAAAAGCTAAAGTCTGTGCATAAAAGGGCAGATGAAAAATCTAATTTGTGGATATAATGTAAGTAGGAATTATTTTTTCTATTTTAGTGTTATTTTGTCTTTGTTTTTCCTTATTTCTTTACCTACTTATGGACAAACTCCTGTAGATACAAACTTACTGGCTGAAATCAATAAGATACAAGCTATTGATAATCATGCTCACCCTCTTTGTGTTGTTGGTAAAGATCAAGAAGATAGTGAGTCTGATGTTTTACCTCTAGATGGCTTAAAGAGTTTATCTTTACCTATTCGTCTAAATCCAGGAAACCCTGAATACTTAGGGGCTTGGCGTTCAATTTATGGTTATGCCCATCAAGATGCAAGTGAGGCTCATCAACAAGAATTCTTAGCACTTAAGTTTCGTTTAATAGCGGAGAAGGGCGATAATTACCCTAGTTGGGTTTTGCAACAAATAGGGATTGAAACAATGTTATCTAACCGTATTGCAATGGGGCGTGGGTTAACAACTCCTAATTTTCGCTGGGTTTCATTTGTTGATCCGCTACTGTTTCCTCTAAATAATAATATGGCTCGCAAAGAAAACCCTGATTATGATTATTTTTATCCTTATGAGGAAAAAGCCTTAAAACGTTATCTCTCAGAATTAAAGCTATCTGCTCTACCTAAAGACTTTGATAGTTATCTAAAAAAAGTAGTTACAGCAACATTAGAACAACATAAACGCAATGGAGCAGTTGCTTTTAAGTTTGAAGTTGCTTTACTACGTTCTTTGAGGTTTAGTGATGTACCTAAAGCAGAAGCTAAACAAGTTTATGAGAAGTATATACAAGGTAGTCTAGTTGATGCAGCTAGTTATAAATTGCTACAAGACTATATTTTTTACTATATTGCTAGCGAAGCAGGCAGATTACAAATACCTGTGCATATGCACATAATTGCTGGCCCTGGTGGGTACTACAAAATTGCTGAATCTAATCCACTTAATTTAGAACCTGTTTTTAATAACCCTCGATTAAAAAATACTAACTTTGTGATTATTCATGGGGGTTGGCCTTTTACTAAAGAAACAGGTCTTTTAATTCAAGGTAAGTCTAATGTTTATGCAGATTGTTCAGCACAAACTTTCTTGCTTTATCCTAAAGCTTTAAGCGAGATTTTACGTAACTGGTTAGAACTTGCTCCAGATAAAGTACTTTTTGGTACAGATAGTTTTGCCATAAGTCCTTTTAATAGCTGGGAAGAAAACTGTTGGCTTACTACTACTACTGCTCGCCAGGCTTTAGCCTTAGCTTTGACAGGTATGATTAATGATGGTGAAATTAACAAAGAACAAGCTTTAGACCTTGCAAAAATGTTTTTGCGCAATAATGCCATAGCTTTATATGGTTTCAACTCTAAGTAAATAAATCACTTAAGTTTTTAAATATTTTATGACAAACCCAATTTATGTTATAGCAGGAGCAACTGGCAATATTGGCCAGCGGGTTTCATTACAATTATTAGCTGCTGGTAAAAAGGTTCGTGTTGTTGGTCGTGACATAAAACGTCTTGAACCATTAGCACAAGCAGGAGCAGAAGTATTTGTTGGTTCACTTAATGACAAAGATTTTCTTCTTAAAGCTTTTGACTCTGTTTATGCTGCTATGGTGATGATTCCACCTACACATACAGCTAAAGATCTTTTTGCTTATCAAAGAGAGATTGGACAAGCTCAGGCTCAGGCAGTAGTAGCTAATTCTGTTCCTTATGTTGTTACTATTAGTAGTGTTGGGGCACATTTATCTGAAGGTACTGGTTCTATTCTTGGGCTTTATGAAAATGAGCAGTTTTTTAATAGTCTTAAAGATATTAACGTAGTACATTTACGAACCGGGTATTTTATGGAAAATTTTTTCTATAGTATTCCAGTAATAAAGAAAGCCAATATTAATGCTAGCCCAATAGCACCAGATACGCTTCTTGATATGGTTGCTACTCAAGATGTGGCTAGTTTGGCTACTGATTTTCTTCAAGGTCTGTCCTTTGTAGGAAAAAATGCTTATGAAATTGTTGGTACTCATTCTCTTACTATGTTAGAGGCTACAAAAATTCTTGGTAATGCTATTGATAAGCCTGAACTTCGTTATGTTCAGTTATCTTATGAAAAAGCTCGCCAAGCTATGTTAGCAGGGGGAATGTCTGAAAGTGTTGTTAATGCTGTGATAGAAATGAATCAAGCTTGTAACAATGGGCTAGTTAAAGCTTTAAGAATTCCTTCTCTACTCAAGTATGGGGCTACTTCTTTAGAAGTATTTGCTAAAGAGTTTGCATCAGTGTTTTATTTTAATCAGTCTTTTCTGGCTTTTTAATTTTTATAAGCCTTAAAACCCTCTTTATAAAAGTGCTAAAATAATAATTATTGCTTAACTAGTAAAGGGCTGATAAACTCGGCATACAATCTTTCTGTGATTTATCCCACTAAATATTAAGTATAAATTATAAATTATTGACTCAATCTTTTAGTCCTTAAGTTTTTTTTAAGCACTAGCCATTAAGAACATTAAGAAATTAGTGGACTAGAAAAAATAAGATCTTCCACAATATAACAATCTTTAGAAGCCAATATAGTAAATATTACTATATTTATTGAAAAAAGATTTATAAATACTAACAGTTTTGCCCGTTGGGCTAAAAGTTTATATCAATTAAATGGGGAGGACCGTGATAATGTCTTCAAAGAAATTCTGGCTCACATTTTGTCTTTTTATCTATTTTTTCTTATCTTCGCCAGTAGCAAATGCACAATTAGGTAAGTCTGCTATTAATGGTAGTATTTTAGATACAACAGGAGCAGCTATTGCTGGTGCAACAGTTGTGGTTACCAATCAAACTACTGGACAAGTATCAGAAGTTAGTACGGATGAAAATGGAGTCTTTAATGTACAAAATCTTGTACCTGCTATTTATTCTATTAAAATAGAAGCAGAAGGATTTTCTAAGTCTTTAGTTAAAGATTTGGAAGTAAATGTGGGGGATATAGTAACAATTAACCCTAAATTAACACCTGCAGCAGCGGATAGTGAAGTTATAGAAGTTAAAGCTAGTGATGTTAGAGGTGTAGATACTACTACCTCACGAGTTGCAGGATTTGTTACTGATTCAACTATTAGTAACTTGCCTTTGAATGGTCGTAATTTTTTGGACTTGGCTTTCTTATTACCAGGTAATGCGCCTTCACCAATCTTTGATCCAGCAAAAACTAACAGTTCCCAAGTTTCTTCTCTTGGACAGACTGGGCGTGGAGGGAATATAGCTGTTGATGGGGCTGATAATAATGATGATATTGCTGGAGGTTCTCTACAGAACTTTCCTCAAGATTCTATACAAGAATTTCAAATTCAAACTAGCCGATTTGGTGCTGAAATAGGCCGCTCTGGTTCTTCTGTTATTAATATTATTACTAAAAATGGTTCTAATGAACTTCATGGTAATTTGGGATTCTTTTTTAGAAATGATTCTTTATCTGGACTACCTGCTACATTAGATCGTGGGGTTGTTGACACTTTAGGTAAGCCACCTTTTGATCGTGAACAGTATATTGCCTCTATTGGAGGCCCTATTAAGCGTGATCGTGCTTGGTTTTTTTCTGCTTTTGAGTATCGTAAACAAGATGGAATTATTCTTACTGGTAGAAGAGACCAAAGTCGACAACAAATAATAAATGAGTATGCTACTGCTCCTTTAAATAATACTTTGCTTACTAATCGGATTGATGTACAGGTTTCTCCTAAAGATAGAATTTTCTTTAGATATGGTTTTGAAGACTTAGAACAAGTAGATCGCAGCTTAATCCAACAACCTATTGGGGATGCTAACCAAAGACAAATACTTCAAACAAATACTAATTCTTTTGTTTTTGATTATGTTCGCACTTTTTCAGCTAATGCAATTAATAGTTTTTCTTTCCAAGGTAATAAATATAACCAAAAAGTAGATGGATTTGTTAATACTCCTGATTTGACATTTCCTTCTATAGAAGAAGGACTAAATCCTATAGGATTACCTGACCAAGTTGCTTCACAAAGTCGTTTTCAATTTCGCGATAATTTAACAGTTATTGCTGGAGCACATTCACTTAAGTTTGGTGGAGAGGTTTTCTATACTCGGCTAAAAGAAGATTTTTCTATTTTTAATCAAGGTCAAGTTTTTCTTGCTACTGATTTTGGGCCTGGAGACTTAAATGGTGATGGTAGTGTTAATGATAATGATATTCCTATACTTTTCACCCTTAAAGCCCGACCAAGTAATAACAAAATAAAGGATAATAATACTTTCCTTTCCTTTTATATCCAAGATGACGTAAAAGTTACAAAGAATTTTACTTTAAACCTTGGTTTGCGTTATGAAATAGACACTAATATAAGAAACTTAGATGCTTTTGACCAAATTAATCCTATCTTAAAGCCTTTTGTTGGTGATAAGAGAGAAAGAGATAAAAATAATTTTGCTCCTAGAATAGGGTTTAATTGGGATATTTTCTCTAATGGCCGTACCTCTATACATGGGGGTTATGGTATTTATTATGAACGTGTTATTAGTGCTATTAACGATCTAGAAAAAAGGTTTAATGGTCGTAACCTAGTTATTGACTTACGTACTGGCTCAGAAATAGATCCTAACACTGGGGGGTTTGTGCCAGGCACTCCTACTTTAGCTAATCCTTTTTCTGGTTTTGTCCTTCCTGTAGGCCCAATAGGTTTGTTTATTTTGGATAGAAACTTACAGAACCCAGAGATCCAGCAGTTTAATTTTGGAATTAAACAAGAAATTTTCAAGGATTATGTTATTTCTGTAGATGCAATTCATCTTTTTGGTACAAAGCTGATTGTGCCAAGAATTATTGATGGTATTTTTAATCCAGACATACAACAGGCTCAAACTGTTTCAAATATTGAAGGTTCAGGTAAGTCTTGGTATGATGGCTTATTGATAAATGTTGAAAAACGTGCTTCTAAGGGTTTTTCCTTTTTAGCTTCTTATTCACTTAGTAAAACCCTAAACTATTCTGCTGATGACCTATTTCCTCCTAATTTTCCTCCACTTGATCCTAATAACCTTAAAATTGAAAAAGCTAATTCAGTTACTGATCAACGTCAACGTTTCACTTTTGCTGGTTCTATTGATTTACCCCATGGCTTTCAAGTTTCTCCTATATTTACCCTTGCTTCAGATTTGCCTATTGATATTTTAGTTATTCCTGGTATGGGTAGCCAAACTCGTCTTCCTTTTGCTCAACGTTATGCAGGTGGCCGTCAATTCCGAAATGGCCGTGATTTGAATGCTTTCATTGCAAGTATTAATAGTGGTGGTGGTGCAGTTATTGGTACAGATGCTATGAATAACCCAATATTTGGCCCAGTACCGTTTGTTAATGATAATTTGAGGTTTGGGGACTCTTTCACCTCTTTTGATATGAGGGTTACTAAGAGAATTAAACTTAGTGAAAGAATTAATGTTCAAGCTATAGCAGAAGTATTTAATCTCTTTAATATTACCAATACTCGTGGCTCCTCAGTACCAACCTTTTCTGGTTTCAGAAATGTATTAAATAGAGATAGTCAAGATCCTAATGATCCTGGTTTCTTAAAGTCATCTAGTTTTGGTACTCCAGCACAAATAGCTGGAGGAGTCTTTGGCTCTGGTGGCCCACGCGCTTTTCAATTTGCTGTAAAGCTTAATTTTTAATTTGTTCACCCCTTTCTAAATAGAACAAAAAATCCAACTGAGAAGTTGGATTTTTTTGTTACTACTACAAAATAATCTAGAAGTAAATCGTAAGGAGAAAAGCAAGTGGAAAAAATGGCAGAAAATCATGTAAATGATTTAGCAGAAAATAAGGATGTAGATTCCTTATTGGGTACTTATGTAAAAATACCTGTCGGTGAGTACATGATGGGTAGTAATGTTAGATGGGCTAGTGAGCAACCTGTTCATAATGTAAAGATAACAAAAGAATTTGAAATAGGAGCAACATTAATAACACAAGCTCAATGGCAAGCTATTACTGGAGTTAACCCTAGTGATTTTAAGGGTGAAAATCGGCCAGTAGAAAGAGTTAGTTGGGAAGATATCCAAGAATTTGTTGAGAAAGTAAATAAGCAAAGCAAACATTATCAATATAGGTTACCAACAGAAGAAGAATGGGAATATGCTGCTCGCGCAGGAACAACAGAAGAGTATGCTGGTAATTTAGAGGAAATGGCTTGGTATAAGGCTAATGGAGACGATCAAACACATGAAGTAGCCCAGAAAAAGCCCAATGCTTGGGGGTTATATGATATGCATGGAAATGTCTGGGAATGGTGTGAAGATTGGTACGAAGATTATTCAACTAAAATGGATCCGAACTTAAAAGGAACTAGTGTAGTTCCTTGTAAAGCTGTGCGAGGGGGGAGTTGGTATTTTGGAGAAGATTATTCTAGATCGGCTTTCCGTTTCTACTTAACTCCTGATGCTCGTTGTAAACACCTTGGATTTCGGCTTGTTAGAAACCTTTGCTCTTAGTGCTAAAACAATGTGCTAAAACAATACGTCATCAAGCCAAAGATATATGAGCAAAGATTTTTGGTATGAAAAGATATAAAATACCTATAAAATTGTCGCGCAATAACAATTTCAACATTAAGAAAGAAGGTAGCTAATACTATGGCAACATATGTTTCTTTACTTTACTTTACACAAAAGACTTTTGCATCTATTAAGGATTTGATACCCCAATTGGATGCAGCTAAGGCTGCTTATCAGGAGATGGGAGTAAATCTAATAGAAGCTCATTTGGCTATGGGTCGTGAATTTGATGCAGTAATAATTTGTGAAGCTCCTAATGAAGAATCAGTAATGAAAGTTGCTCTTTATGTAAGTATGCAAGGTAACGCTAGAATTGAGAGTTTCCGAATTTTCTCTGAAGCTGAAGTTAAAAGCCTAATTAGTGCTTTGCCTTAAATTTAATATTTAGAGATACTTAGGTTGTTGTTTTGAACCACAATATTTTTTGTTTTTCAAGCCCTGCTTAAAAAATCATTTTGCATTTTTTAGCAGGGTGTTATATTTTGACCAAAATTTTTTGTCGAGGGTGGGATGGACGATAATAAGTTGTTGGCAACAGATGTTGTTGCTGAGTTAAAAAAACAAGGTGCTGAAGCCTGTGATGTCTATATTAGCTTATCTTCTAGCTCCAAAGTTAATATTAGGATGGGGCGTATAGAGAAACTTGCTCAATCAATAAATAAAGGTTTGGGCATGAGGGTTTTTAAGAATAATGCCACTGCTATAACTTATACTACAGATTTTACAGAGAAAACCATTAAGAGCCTTATAAAAGAAGCAATGGAGATTGTTACTGTCTCAAATGCTGATGAATGCAATGGTCTTGTTCCAATAGAACTATTGGGGGCTTGCGACGAACAATTGAAGATTTTTGATGAATCTATCGCCCAAATCTCTCCAGAAGAAAAAATCAATCGTGTCAAAGAAGCTGAAGATGTAGGTTTAACTTATGATAAGCGAATTACAAACTCTCAAGGGGCTTCTTGGACAGATGATATAAGCCAAATTACTTTAGCAAATTCAAATGGTTTTCTTGGTCAATACCAAACATCAGCTGCTAGTCTTTCTGTTTCTCTTTTAGCAGAACACCTTGGTGTCAAGCAAAGGGATTATTGGTATTCTTTTAGCCGTTTTGCTAATACCTTAATATCTCCAAAAGATGTTGGTGAGCAAGCCGCACAACGTACATTACGAAAGTTGGGGGGGAAAAAAGTAAAATCTCAAATTGTTCCTGTAGTTGTAGATCCTTTTGTTTCTCGTCGTTTGCTAGGTTTTCTCTTTAATGCTGCAAATGGCTCAAATATTTATAGAAAATCATCCTATTTAGTAGATAAAATTAATCAACAAGTTATATCTCCTTTAATCACAATAGTTGATGATTCTACTATAATTTCTGGCCCTGCTTCGCGCCCTTTTGATGGAGAAGGGGTAAAATCTGCAAGGCTTGTTATTTTTGATAAAGGGGTGTTAAAAAATTATGTTTGTGATTCATATTCAGCCTGTCGCTTAAAACGTAAACCTACTGGTAATACTTCAAGAAACTATAAATCACACCCTTCTGTTAGTGCCACTAATCTATATATAAAAGCAGGCGAAACTACTGCCCTAGATATTGTGAAATCCATTAAAAATGGCCTTTATCTTACAGATCTCTTTCCTCAAGGCTATAACTCTATTACGGGCCATCTATCACAAGGAGTATCTGGTTTTTGGATTGAAAATGGAGAAATTACTTATCCAGTTCAGGAAATTACTTTGGCTGGAAATTTACTTTCTATGTTTAGCAAAATAACTATGGTAGGAGATGATTTGAGTTTTAAGTTAGGAGGCACAGTAGCACCTACTATTCTTATTTCTGAAGCTACTGTGGGTGGTTTTTAACTCATTAACTTACCAAAGGCGGAAAATAGTTACGTTTTTGAGGATTATAATCCACTATTGAAAATATGAAAGCAGGAGCACCAAAACAATTAGAATATTACGTTAAGGAAGGTCAACTACCTACCCATAAATGGGTAGGCCTGAAGTTTGGACAAAAAGCAGTCCAAAAATCAACAAGAAGAAGCTGAAAGTAA